>DSEO01000241.1 GCA_011056635.1 Bacteroides sp. | reverse complement strand
CATGAAAACCAGAACCTGCTGGCACCGGCGAACTGGAAGCCGGGGGAAGACATGATGGTTCAGGTGCTGTCACAGGAGGATGAAAAAACCGTTAATAATGAGGGTTCAAAATATTATCAATACGCCTGGTACATGATCTTCATGAGAAACAGCAGTAAGAAATAGTATTCCGGGATCCTGAACTGCGCGCCTCCCCTGTAACAGTGGCATCTGTCATTGCATACGGGGAGCGTCAGTTTCGGTCCGGGTGACAGAACCTTCACGGCCTCACTTTCTCCAGGAAGATCCCCCGCGCCTTTTCCAGGGCGCTGTCGATCCCCGCGGGGTCTTTTCCGCCTGCGGTTGCGAAGAAAGGCTGACCGCCGCCGCCACCGCCGATCGCTGAGGAAACTTCCCGGATCATGTCGGAGGCATTCAGTCCGTATTTTTTGATGACCTCGTCGGAGAGCATGATGGCCAGGTGCGCTTTCCCCCCGGTCTCTGCTCCCAGGATCAGGCAGATCTTTTCGTTCCGCGAGCGCATGCGGAAGGAGAGGTCCCTGAGCTGCGCGGGCCCGTCCACATCCACACTGGATACCACCAGGAAGGCATCCCCGGCCCTTTCCATTTTTTGTTCCAGGTTCCTGGCGGTGATCCCCAGCACCATTGCCTGGAACCGTTCCACCTGTTTCGCCAGCCGGCTGTTCTCTTCCAGCATGCCTTTCACGGCCTTCACCAGGTCCTGCTGTTTTTCCAGGGATGCGGCGATCTGGCGGACCATGTCCATGTGTTCGTCGATGTATTTTTCGGCCGTCTCCCCGGTCACCGCTTCGATGCGCCTGATCCCCGCGGCCACAGCCGATTCGCGTACGATCCTGAAGATCCCGATCTGACCGGTGGCCTCCACATGGATGCCCCCGCACAGTTCCACCGATTCGCCGAATTTGATGACCCTGACCGCATCTCCGTATTTCTCGCCGAACAGGGCGATGGCGCCCATATCCTGCGCCTTTTGCATGGGAACGGACCGGTGTTCCTCCACCGGGTAGTTCCGGCGGATCAGCCGGTTCACTTTCCGTTCCACCTCCCGCATCTCGTCGTCAGTGACCTTCCGGAAATGGCTGAAGTCGAACCGCAGGTAATCCGGATCCACCAGGGAGCCTTTCTGTTCCACGTGATTTCCGAGCACCTCCCTCAGGGCGTGGTGCAGCAGGTGGGTGGCGGTATGATTGTTGGCCGTGCGGACCCGCCTTCCCTCATTCACTTTTGCCGTGAATTCGGCGGCGGGATCTTCGGGAAGCTTCCCGGCCACATGGATGATCAGTTCGTTCTCTTTCCTGGTATCGGTGATCTCGATGCTTTCCCTTTCGTTCTCGATGAATCCCCGGTCCCCGATCTGTCCCCCGCTCTCCGCATAGAACGGGGTGACATTGAAGAGCAGGTGGTACTGTTCCCCTTTTTTCGTCCGGATGGTCCGGTAGCGGGTGATCCGCACCTGTGCGGTGAGCGTTTCGTATCCCACGAATTCCTGTCCATTTTCGGGCGATGGTTCCCCTTCACCGAACGGAACTTCCACCCAGTCGCCCGCCTCCGTTTCGGCAGCCTGTTTGGACCTTTTCTTCTGGGCTTCCATCTCCCGGTTGAATTCCTCCCGGTTGACCGTCATTCCCTTTTCCGCCAGGATCAGTTCGGTCAGATCCAGCGGGAAACCGAAGGTGTCATACAATTCAAATGCCCTTTTCCCGGAGATGACCCGGCGCTTTTCCTTCCCGGCCTGCTCCGTCAGCCGCTCAAGCAGTCCGATCCCCGTTTCCAGGGTGGCGAGAAAGGATTGCTCCTCTTCCCTGATCACCCGCTTGATCAGCTTTTCCTGGGCTTTCAGTTCCGGGAAGGTGTCGCCCATGAGGGTGACGAGCACGGGGACCAGCGTATGGATAAAGGGTTCTTTCCGATCCAGGTAGGTGAACCCGTAGCGCACCGCGCGGCGGAGGATCCGCCGGATCACGTATCCGGCCTTGTTGTTGGAGGGAAGCTGTCCGTCCGCAATGGCGAATGAAATGGCACGGAGGTGGTCGGCCACCACCCGCATGGCCACATCCGTATCTTCCGCCGTACCGTATTCCACGGAGGAAAGGGAAGCGATCTCCCGGATAATGGGCTGGAAGAGGTCGGTATCGTAATTGGAACGTTTCTGCTGCATGGCCATGCAGAGCCGTTCAAAGCCCATGCCCGTGTCCACATGCTTCTCTGGCAGGTTTTCCAGCTCCCCGCCCGCTTTCCTGTTGAACTGGATGAACACCAGGTTCCAGATCTCGATCACCAGCGGGTGGTTTTGGTTCACCAGTGCGCTTCCCGGCACCTTTTTTCTTTCGGATTCTTCCCGGAGGTCCAGGTGGATCTCCGAACAGGGGCCGCAGGGACCGGTGTCTCCCATTTCCCAGAAATTATCCTTTTTCGATCCCTTCAGGATCCGGTCTTCTTCCAGGAACCGGTTCCAGTGGGTCCAGGCTTCCGTGTCTTCCCCGATCCCCTCCACGGGGTCCCCCTCAAATACGGTGGTGTAGATCCTGCCGGGATCCAGCTTCATCCGTCCGGTGAGGAATTCCCACGCCCAGCCGATCGCCTCCCCCTTGAAGTAGTCGCCGAAGGACCAGTTCCCGAGCATCTCGAACATGGTGTGGTGGTAGGTGTCCCGTCCCACTTCCTCCAGGTCGTTGTGCTTGCCGGTCACCCGCAAACACTTCTGCGTATCGGCCACCCGCCTGCTTTCAGGCTTCCGGTTCCCCAGGAAATAATCCTTGAACTGGTTCATTCCCGCGTTGGTGAACATCAGGGTGGGATCATGTTGAAGGACCATGGGAGCAGAGGGCACGATCCGGTGTTCTTTGTCGCTGAAAAAATCCAGAAATGCCCTCCTGATCTCGTTGGATGTCATCGATGCCTGAATCAGTATTTTAACAAAAATGTAACCTGGTAAAGAAAGTTACGTAAAAAATGCCTACAGAGGTGTAAAAATAATTTTTTTGACTAATAGTTGGGAGATTAACCTCGGTTTTTTATTTTTAGCCATGGAATTGTGATGATGTTTGGTCGAAAATACTACATCAATCCTGAAACACTCCGCTACGAGCGGGTTCAACTTACGGTAAAACAACGTGTTCGGTACTCGGTTGTTATGGGCCTGGGGGTCGTATTGCTGGCGGTTTTGCTCCGCTTCGGATTTGAGCGGTATTATCCCACTCCCCGCCAGGTCATTTACCAGCGGGAGAACAACGCGCTCCGTTCCGATTACCTGTCACTCAATTCCACCCTTCAGACGCTGGAATCACAGCTTGAAGAACTGAAGAACAGGGATGACCACCTCTACAGGTCGATCCTCAGCCTGGAGCCGGTCCCCCAGTCCATCTGGGAAGTTGGTACCGGAGGATCGGAACCTTATGTCATGCTGAGGCAGCTGAGTGAACCGGAGTTTGTGCTCCAGACCTTCCAGCGGATCGATAAGCTGGCCAACCGGGTCCGTATCCAGTCCAGCAGCCTGGAGAATGTCTACGAGGAGGCGGTCATGACCCAGGATTTCCTTGCCTGCAAACCCTCCATTCATCCCGTTTCACCCGGCGATCCGTGCTGGCTGACTTCCTCCTACGGTTACCGGCTCGATCCCTTCACCAAAAGGCGGAGTATGCACCTGGGGATCGACATTGCGGGACCTTACGGACTGAAGATCCATGCCGCCGGGAACGGTACCGTGATCGCTGCCGGTTACAGCCGATACGGCTATGGTAAGGAGGTACTGGTCGACCACGGGTACGGATACAGGACCCGGTATGCCCACCTGCAGGAGATCCTGGTCAGGCCCGGACAGCAACTGAAGCGGGGAGAGGTCGTGGGAACCATGGGAAGCACGGGGCGCTCCACCGGTCCCCATCTTCACTATGAGGTCCACAAGAACGGTCATACGGTCAATCCCATGAATTTCTTCTTCGAAAACCTCAGTGCTGATGAATACAACCTGCTCGCTTCACGGGCCAGTCATCATGACCCACAGTTTCATTCAATTGCCCTGAGCCAGAAATAATTTTCTTATTTTCGCTGAAAAGTTGCTGAATGCCCAGGTCACATTTCAAATTCAATCCCGATAACCTGAAATATGATGCGATGGACAACAGTCCGGGTGCCCGCATATGGAGGGTTGTGGTCTATGTGGCGGCCGTCCTGGTGATCGCTATCCTGCTGAATGTGGTCTATTCGCTCTTCTTCGACACCCCCAGGGAGCGTCAGATCAGGCGGGAGAATGAATTGCTGCTGGAGCAGTATCAGGCACTGAGCGAGAGAAAAAGCAGGGTGGATACGGTGATGCAGGAGGTGCGCCGCATCGATAAGGATATTTACAGGGTGATCTTCGAGACCGAGCCGTTGCAGTCACAGATGCATGCGGACAGGCTGCAGGAATACCGGGAACTGCTTCTGCAGCCCGATGAAGAGATCGTTTCCTTCACGGCACTCAAGCTGGATTCCATGATCGCCCGCAATGACCATACCGCATCCTACTACGATCTGCTGATGATCCGGGGGGAGAAGAAGGCGGCCATGCTCCCGAACATTCCGGCCATCCAGCCCATTGAGAACAAAGACCTGACACTCATCGCATCGGGATTCGGATACCGGATCCATCCCATTTACAAGATCCGGAAGATGCACACGGGTATCGATTTTTCCGCACCGGTGGGCACACCTGTTTTTGCTGCCGGGAACGGGACCGTGGAGGTCGCCGTCCGTTCGGGGCGCGGCATGGGGAACAGGATCCTGATCGATCACGGTTTTGGGTACAAGTCGCTTTACGCCTACATGGACGAGATCCGGGTCAGGCCGGGAATGGAGGTGAAGCGGGGACAGGTAATCGGAACGGTGGGGGATACGGGACTCAGCGTGGCTCCCCATCTGCATTATGAAGTGCATCTGGACGGCGAGCCGGTGAACCCCATCAATTATTTTTTCCTGGAAATTTCGCCCCTGCAGTACGAACAATTGATACACATCTCCATAAAATCAGGCCAGTCTTTTGATTAATTCGACTTTTTTGTATATTGCGTCTGATGGAGAGATTTTACTTTAACCCCGACAGTCTCACCTACCAGAAGATTCAGATAACCGGGAAGCAGAAGTTTTACCGGTTTCTTGCGTTTACAGGGTTAACCATTATTTTTTCACTCTGTTTCATGTTCCTCCGGGATGCCCACCTGAAGACGCCAAAGGCTGAAAGGCTGACCGAGGTGCAGGGCCGGATCGCCTTTCAGATTGACCTGCTGAACCGGGACATCGACCAGTATGATGAGATGCTCCGGGAGGTGGCATTCAATGATGACTATATTTACCGGGTCTATTTTGAAGTGAACCCGTGGCCGCCCACCCTCCGGGATGCCGGGGTCGGAGGCTCTTCCATGTATGCCAGTCTCGGACTGGAAAAACATGCGGACCTGCTGAACAGGACTTACATGAACCTGGATCATATCGAAAGGAAACTCGTGGTGCAGTCCACCTCCTTCGACCAGGTCATTGACATGGCCCGGCACAAGGAAGAGCGACTGGCGGCAAGGCCGGCCATCCAGCCCATCAGCCTGAAGGATCTGGATCATTTCGGATCCTCGTTCGGGATGCGTTTTCATCCCATCCTGAAGGTGGTGAGGCCGCACAACGGCATCGATCTGACCGCATCCAGGGGGACCCCCATCTATGCCACGGCTGACGGGAAAGTGATCCAGGCGGGATATTCCACAGGAGGGTTCGGGAACCGGATCATCCTGGACCACGGGTACGGTTACGAGACCCTGTACGGTCACTGCAGTGAGCTGCTGGTCAAAACGGGAGAAACGGTCAAACGGGGCGAAGTGATCGCAAAGGTTGGCAGCACGGGACTATCCAAATCGCCCCACCTGCATTATGAAGTGCATGTGGACGGCCGGCCGGTGGACCCCATCAATTATTACGCCAACGATCTGTCGGCGGCAGAGTTCGAAAAAATGATCCTGCTGCTCTCCGAAGCCGATCCCTCATTTGATATTAATTGATAGCATGTGCGGTGTATGAAGGTTGCGGCTGCGGTTCTTTTGTGTTCCCTTTTCATCCCAATTCCTGCACAGGATACCGCCTTGCCCTTGCCCGCCGGACCGGCGCAGAACCCGGGCGACACCCTGGTTGTGATCGGAACGGGCGACATCATGCTGGGCACCGACTATCCCAGCCGCACGTACCTGCCCCCGGGAGGGGATTGCTCCCCGCTGCTCAGGCCCGTGCTGGATGTGCTCCGGTCAGGTGATGTGCTGTTCGGGAACCTGGAAGGGGTATTCTGTTCCGAAGGGGGTACACCGAAATATTGCAAAGACACCACCAACTGTTTTGTCTTCCGGATGCCCGACCATTTTGTCAACTGCCTGGTGGAGGCGGGGTACGATGTGGTGAGCGTGGCCAACAACCACGTGAATGACTTCGGTCCCCACGGGAGGACCACCACCGCCGAAGTGCTCACAAAAGCGGGGATTGCCTTTGCGGGATTTACCACCCATCCCTGGACGGTCTTTCAGAAGGAGGGGGTGACCTACGGGTTTGCGGCTTTTTCGCCCCATACCGGGACGATGGACCTGAAAAATTACGGGGAGGCGGCCCGGATCACCCGGATGCTCGATTCAATCGCCGATGTTGTGATCATCTCCTTTCACGGGGGTGCGGAGGGGCGAGAGCACCAGCATGTGGTGCGGGGTGACGAGGAATACCTGGGATACAACCGGGGGAACACCTACCAGTTTGCCCACACCGTGGTGGATGCCGGGGCGGATGTGGTATTCGGACACGGTCCGCACGTTACCAGGGCCATGGAGCTTTACCGTGAACGGCTGATCTGTTACAGTCTGGGGAATTTCTGTACTTACCGGCGCTTCAACCTTTCCGGTCCCAACGGTCTCGCGCCCATTGTGAAGGTGCGGATGGACCGCCGGGGGAATTTTATTTCCGCCGAAGTGATCCCGGTTTACCAGCCGGGAGAAGGGGGACCCAGGATCGATCCGGCGCAGCGGGTGATCCGCAGTCTGCAGGAACTTACCGCGGCGGATTTCCCGGACCGGCTGTTGTCCATCAGCGCTGACGGAACCGTGCTGCCCCCGTTCGGGCTGGCCCGCCTCGAGGTGCCGGGGGTAGGTTCCCCGGAAGAAGGACCTGGTGCAGATACATGGGGATGGGCCCCGGAACGGCTGGAAATGATCTGGACCCATTTCCTGGGAGAGACCGTTCCTGCCGGGGAGCCGGGGAGTTGCAGGCGGAACAGGGTGGAACGGACCGGCACACCCATGCTGGTGAAGGAAGGAAGGGATACCTTCCTGATCCAGGATTTCGACCACCGGATGAAAAAACTGGATGCTTCCACCGGTGCGCTTGTCTGGGAATATGCTTCGGCGGACACAGCCGGGCGGACCAGGGCGGTCTCCTATATCACCGGCAGGGAGCTTCCGGGTGACCAGGAGGCAGAAACCGGACCGGGCATTGTGCCGGGCATCATCAAGATGAAGACGGGAGAGCCCGCCCTGCTGATTCCCCGGCCGGCTGCAGGTGCGCTGTACACGGACAGTACCGGGGCGGAGCGGGCCCTGAAAAATGAGTCGCGCCTGGAGGAGATGAATCCGGCGCTGAAGGAGGTTATTTCCCGCCAGGCGGGGACTTTCGCGTGTGTACCGTTGATCACGGAAAAGCGGCTGGTGGTCTGCAACGAAGACGGGATCTGGCTTTATGCTTATGACCGGAACTGCAACGTGGAGCTGCTGGACCGCCTGCCGGTGCCTGTGAACGCTGATCCTGTGCTGGTCGGCGGAAAACTCTATGTGGCCTCGCTGAACGGATATCTGTACTGTTTGGGGGACAAAGATTGATTTCTATAATGAATTTTTATAAATTGGTTTCTTTTTGCAATCCCTTCCGGTATGCCTTACAAGGAGACAAAAGTTGAGAAGCTTTACTATACCATCGGTGAAGTGGCGGACATGTTTGACGTGAATACCTCATTGATCAGGTTCTGGGAAAAAGAGTTCGATATCATCAGGCCCAAGAAGAACAAGAAGGGCAACAGGCTTTTTACAAAGAAGGACATCGACAATTTCCATATCATTTATCACCTTGTGAAGGAACGGGGAATGACCCTCAAAGGGGCCAGCAAAAAGCTGCGGGAGAACAGGGAGGATACCGAACACAATTTCGAGATCATCAAATCCCTGGAGAACATCAAAGAGATGCTGAACGAGGTGAAGGACAACCTCTGAGCAGGGGGCATGCCAGGCCGGGAACCATCCAAGACATATGATACAGTTACAAGAGATTACCAGCTACCTGGAAAGTCTGGCGCCCGTTTCATACCAGGAATCCTATGACAATTCCGGACTCCAGGTGGGAGATCCCGTCATGGAGATCAACGGGATCCTGGTCACCCTGGACGTGACCGAAGCGGTGGTGGAGGAGGTGGCGGGACTGGGCTACAATTTGATCGTCTCACACCATCCGGTGATTTTCGGGGGACTCCATTCCGTAACCGGGAAAACCGAACCCGAGCGGGTGGTCCTCCGGGCCATCAGAAACAACATCGCCATCTACAGCGGGCATACCAATTTCGACGCCATCCGGGAGGGGGTCAGCGGGGCCATGGCCGGCCGGCTTGGGCTGGTTGATCGCAGGATCCTGGATCCCGTGAAGGGAAGGCTGAAGAAACTGGTGGTCTTTGTACCGGAAGCGCATCTGGAAAAGGTGCGCGGGGCCATGTTTGAAGCGGGGGCCGGGCAAATCGGCGCGTATGACCGGTGCAGCTTCAACCTGGAGGGGACGGGTACCTTCCGGGGGTCGGAAGAGAGCAATCCGTTTGTGGGTGAGAAGGGGAAGATGCACCGGGAACCGGAAATCAGGGTGGAGACCATTCTGCCGGACCACCTGGCCGGGAAGGTGGTGGAGGCCATGATCAGGGCCCATCCCTATGAGGAGGTGGCGTACGATATCTATCCGCTTGACAATGCGTATGAGAAAGCCGGGATGGGAATGGTCGGATCCCTGGAAGAGCCCATGGAGGAAGCGGCTTTTTTGAATTTTGTGAAGGACCGGTTCCATGCGGGGGTGATCCGCCACTCGGCACTGCTGGGCAGGCCGGTCGCAAAGGTGGCCCTCTGCGGCGGTTCCGGCAGTTTTCTGCTGGGCAGGGCCATTGCATCCGGGGCAGATGTATTCCTGACGGGCGATGTGAAGTACCATGAGTTTTTTAGGGCGGAAGGCAGGATCGTGGTCATGGATATCGGGCATTATGAAAGTGAACAGTTTACACGGGATCTTTTTTATGACCTACTTATGAAAAAATTCCCTAAATTTGCAATCCGTTTATCGGAGACACATACCAATCCAATTAAATATTTCTGATCCATGGCCAAAGAAAACAAGCATGCCGAGGTGGCTGAAATGACAGTGGCTGAAAAGCTGAAAGCACTGTACGACCTCCAGCTGGTGGATACCGCAATTGACAAGATCAAGATCCTGCGCGGGGAGCTTCCCCTGGAAGTTCAGGACCTGGAAGATGAGATTGAAGGACTGCAGACCCGGGTATCCAAATACCAGGATGACATCGACAGCCTGGATAAGTCCATCAGCGGCAAAAAGCAGGAGATTGCCAATGCCCAGGATTTGATCAAGAAATACGAGGAACAGCAGAACAATGTGCGGAACAACCGGGAGTATGACTCACTCTCTAAGGAGATCGAGTTCCAGACCCTGGAGATCGAGCTCTGTGAGAAACGCATCCGGGAATTCGCCGCGCAGATCGATGATAAGAAGGTGGTGATCGATGAATCCACCAAAGTCCTGGATGAGCGGAAACTGGACCTGGAGAACAAGAAGAAGGAACTGGATGATATCATCGAGGAGACCCGGAAAGAGGAAGAGGTGATGGTGAAACGCTCCCAGGAACTGAAGAACATCATCGAACCACGGCTGATCACCGCCTATCATAAAATACGTGCCAATGCCCGCAACGGGCTGGCCGTTGTCCCTGTGGAAAGGGATGCGTGCGGGGGGTGTTTCAACAAGATCCCGCCGCAGCGCCAGCTGGATATCGCTTCCAGGAAGAAGATCATTGTCTGCGAATACTGCGGACGGATCCTGGTGGATCCGGAATTGAGCGGGAAGGAGAATCAGGGCTGATCTGTCCGGGTGACTTCGGCTGGATCCAGCCAGGAGGGTTCCACTTCCCCCACGCCCCAGAGGTGCATCCTTGTATCGGTATGGAACCGTTTCAGGTGGATGTAGTCCTCCCGTGAAACATCCAGGGCGGATGATACGGCAGAATCAACGGCAGCGGGCACCAGCGTAAAGAGGGTGCCCTTTTCTGTTTGCGGCTTGTGGACCCATACCGGCAGGTATGCATGGCGGGCGATCCGCGTGTCCGCAGCGTCTTTTATCACCTCCATTTCAAACACGATGCCCCCGTCCCTGTAACGGGGACGCTGGTTGGAAATGAAGTTACCCAGTGAGTAGGCCACCAGTTCCCCCTTTCCCTTTCCGTTTACTGGCTGTACCACGTGGGGATGGGAACCGATGATCGCATCGGCCCCGTTTGCCAGGGCGAACCGGGCCAGTTCCCTCTGACTGCTGTTCTCGGAACGCTCGTACTCGTTGCCCCAGTGCAGGGTAAGGATGGTCAGGTCGGGCGAAGCCAGGGCGGCTTTCTGAAGATCTGTCCGGATCCGTGCGGTATCGATATAATTCACAGCCACCGGGTTCTCCGCCTTCAATCCGTTTGTCCCGTAGGTATAGTTCAGCAGGGCGATGCGGATCCCGTTCTTTTCCAGCACAAGGGGATAATAGCGCTCTCTTTCCCCCGCATCCCGGAAGGTTCCCGTATGGAGGATCCCAAGGTGGTCCAGCACCCCGAGGGTCCGCTGCAATCCCGCATCCCCCCGGTCCAGTGCATGGTTGTTGGCGGTGATCAGCACATCGAAACCCGCCTCCAGGAGGGCATCGGCCAGTTCATCCGGACTGGAAAATTGGGGGTATCCTTTGTAGGGGGGACCGGCCAGGGTGACTTCCAGGTTGCCGATGACCAGGTCCGCACCGGTAAAGTAAGGTTCCAGATATTGAAAACAGGGGCGGTAGTCGTGGCGGTCGCCTCCATGGGCAAGCGCGGATGCGATCTGGGAGTCGTGACCCATGATATCTCCCGTGAACAGCAGTTTTAAGGTGTTGCGCTGCGAGATGGGATCTGCCAGGGAATCCTCCCGCATGCCCGAAACTGCCTCAGCCTGGCCTGCACGGACTGGATCTGCCTGGCCGGCAGACACGGTGACGAAACCCGGCAGGATCAGTAAAAACAGGCACCTTCTCATCACACGTTCCATCTTTCAAAAAGTCATTCCACCAATTTACCAGCTTCCCCCCGCACCGCCTCCTCCGAAGGAGCCGCCGGCACCGCCCGAGAATCCCCCGCCTCCTCCGAATCCCCCGCCTCCGCTGAAT
>DSEO01000244.1 GCA_011056635.1 Bacteroides sp. | reverse complement strand
TGGTTTCGGCCGAGAAAGGCGATATGAGCCAGTTTTTTGTGGTCTTTGCCATCATTTTTCCCGCTTTCACCGGAATGACGGCGGGAGTGGGACTGTCGGGGGATTTGAAGACTCCCGGCAAATCCATTCCCCGGGGTACCATTACGGCTACGCTCACCGGGATGGTCGTCTACTTCTTCGTGGTCTACAAACTGGCTTCTTCGGCCGACCTGGAAACCCTCAGGGATCCGGCCAATCAGCTTATCATGAGTCATATTGCCCTGGGAGGCGCGGTGATCATCCCGCTTGGACTGGCGGCTTCCACTTTCTCTTCGGCCATCGGATCCATCCTGGTGGGACCCCGGACCCTGCAGGCACTGGCCGCTGATTTCTCGTTCCCGTCCAGGAAGGTCAACCGTTTCTTGTTCAGGGGGAGGGGAGAGACCAATGAACCCTTCAATGGTACCCTTGTCACCGTGGTCATTGCCATGGTGTTTGTGATCATCGGTGATGTGAACACCGTGGCGGGGATCATCACCATGTTCTTCATGGTTACCTATGGTTCGCTTTGCCTGATATCTTTCATGCATCATTTCGGTTCCTCACCTTCTTACCGTCCCTCGTTCCGCTCCCGCTGGTATCTGTCACTGGTGGGCTTCGTGGCATCCGTCTGGGTCATGTTCAGGATCAATATCTGGTTTGCACTGTCGGCCATCATCATCATGGTACTGCTTTACCTGTTCATCAACAATTATCACCGCAACAGGAAGGGGCTTTCTGCCATCTTCAGCAATGCGCTTTTCCAGCTGAACAGGAACCTGCAGGTCTATTTGCAGCAATCCAGAAAATCCAGGGGAGAAAAGGAGTGGCGACCGAGTGCCATCTGTATCACGAGGGATTCGTTCCGGCGTGACAGGGCATTCCAGGTGACCAACTGGATCAGTCACAAATATGGCTTCGGAACCTATATCCACCTGATCGAGGATTATTTCTCCAAAGCCAGTTATCTGCGTTCCATGGATGAGCAGGAAAAGCTGGTCGAACATTACAGGGGGCAGGGAAGCCATGTGTATGTGGACACCATGATCTCACCCTCCTATACATCCGCCATCGCCCAGAGTATCCAGTTACCGGGTATCTCGGGGATGGAAAACAACATGGTGATCCTGGAATATGACCGGGAAGAACCTGAAAGACTCGAAGAAATCGTGGATAATTTCTCGCTGGTGAACGCGGGGAACTTCGATGTCTGTATCTTCGGAAGCACCAAGCGTACCATCAATTTCAAAAACGGGATCCATGTGTGGATCAGGAGCAGTGATTATGAAAACTCCCATCTGATGATCCTGCTGAGCTTTATCATCCAGGGACATCCCTCCTGGAGGAAAAGTGAGATCAGTGTATTCAACTTATGCAAAAGAGGGGATGAGGAAAGGATCCGGAATGACCTGGAGAACCTGGTTCAGAGCGGCCGGCTACCCATCACCTCCAAGAATATCCAGGTGATCAGTGAAAAACCTGACCGGAACGCCCGGGCGATCATCAATGAATTTTCTTCGAAGGCGGGATTGACCATCGTCGGGTTCCACAGCGAACTGATCAGGCACGAGGGCACAAAGATCTTCCAGGGTTACGATTCCCTTGAGAACATCCTTTTTGTGAATTCACACAGCCAGAAACAGATCGAGTGATATCAGAGAAATGAAACCAGCAATCCATCCTCCAGGTTCAGGGGAGTGATGGTACGCCTGCTGTTCTCTATTTCATGAACCATGTGCACCAGTCTCTCGTTAACCGGGGTTTCCACACCGCATTCCTTCCCCTTTTTCACAATATAACCGTTTAAAAAGTCTACCTCGGTTTTTCTGCCCCGCTCCAGGGCGTGCAGGCTGCTTGATCTCAGCTTCTTGTATTTCTCCCCGGTAAACCTGATGAAAAAGTGCTGCAAAAATGGGGGCATATGCAGCAGTGTCTGGTATTTCACCCTGCCTGTGAACGGGGATACTTCCAGGTGCATGGCACCGGCCACCTGCATGGCCTCCCCGGCCACAACAATGAACAGCTGCCTCGCCCTTTTCTTTCTCAGCAGCGAGCCCAGGGTAAGTCCGCTGATGGCCCCCAGGGTGGAGGTGCAGGCATTGAGGATCAGTTTGGAATATAATTCGGACATGATGTGGTCCGTTACACCCGCCGGCGCCACGCACCCCAGGATCCCTGCGATTTCAACAAGCGTACCATCGGCAGGTCTGTCCGTATATCCCAGTATGAACCTTCCTCCGGAAGTCATTTCCACCACACCCGGTTCATGCAGGGTGGCGCCGAATTTGACCACGCAGCCCACGGTCCGATCCGGTCCCACGATCGCTGAAAGTTCTTCTTCCACGATCCCGTTCTGCATGGAGACCACCCGGCTGGTGGCCCTGAGCAATGGCACGATTTGACGGGCAACCTGGTTCACCTGGTGGGCTTTGGTGGCGATGAACACCGTATCAACACGGTCCCCGATCTCATCCAGGTTTCCCACTGCCCGTAAGCGTACCCGGTGGTCCCCGCAGTGACCGAAAACACGGATTCCGTTCCGGGATATTATTTCAGCCTGGGCAGGATCTTTGCAGACCAGGGTAACGCGGATCCCTCTTGCTGTCATCAGTGCTGCTGTGATCCCTCCCACGGCACCCGCTCCAATGACCCATATGCCCGATCCCGGGTTCATCCGGGTTAGTCTACGATGGGCCATTGGATCCGTCCATGATGGAAATCGAACATCTTATCGATCTGGTCACGGGTATTTCTGGGCGTGGACAGGGGGGGGAGTTCCTGTTGTTTGAAGAAACCCGCATCCAGGGTCTCCATGCCCGTGGATATCCCGAAATCCTCAGGTTCACATTCCATGAAGATTTTATAGGTATAGAACAGGTCCTCCGGATGATCATGACATTTTTTATCGAAGATGGCCAGGAGCCTTTTGGCCTTCACCCGGATGCCTGCTTCCTCGAAAGCCTCTTTTTCAGCAATTTCCGTTGGAGTAAAACCCACATCACACCATCCTCCCGGAAGGGACCAGCGGGAGTCGACCCGTTCCTTGACCATCAGGATCTCATGGCTGTCGTTGAAGATGACACAGCGCAGATCCACCTTGGCCGTCCGGTAACCATTTTTTTCGGGTGTGACCATTTCTACGGTTTCCTGTGAGTGGTGGGTGATCAGTGAGAGCATCCTGGTGGCTATCTCTTCCAGGTTGCTGTACCTGTCCAGGTCGTAATCACTCTCCGTAAAGTGTATCCCGCTTTCTGCGATCGCCTGTATCCTTTTTACCAGCAATAAAAGCTCGCTCTGTTCCTTCATTCTTTTCTGTTATGGACCAATAAATGTAACAAAAATAGTCCACTGTGCTTTTCGTTCATGGGGTGCAGGGAGAAGAAGGTGCCGGAAAGCCTGTGACGGGTCGCTATTTCTGATTATCTTCGCAGCATCGATGGGATCATGATCTGCAACAGGGATGAGTAAACGGATGAAAACAGGGATACAGGAGCGGAAAAGACTTCCTTCCTGGATGCGCATGAAAATGCCGGGGGGTGATCGGTACATGCAGGTGAAGGAGCTGGTGCAGACCCATCATCTGCATACCATCTGTACCAGCGGCAATTGTCCCAATATCGGTGAATGCTGGGCAGCGGGGACCGCCACTTTCATGATCCTGGGCGAGGTCTGCACCCGTTCGTGCAGGTTCTGCGCCGTGAAGACCGGCCGGCCCGGACCGGTGGACGGGGATGAACCATACCGGCTGGCGGAATCCATGAAAACCATGGGGATCCGGCATGCGGTCATTACATCGGTGGACCGGGATGACCTGCCGGACAAGGGAGCGGGATTCTGGGCGGAAACCATCCGGATCCTCAAGCAGGAGGTACCGGGACTGACCATGGAAGCTTTGATCCCTGATTTTGACGGGGATCCCCGGCTGGTCGGCAGGGTCATCGATTCGGCCCCGGAGGTCATTTCCCACAACCTGGAGACCGTGGAGCGCCTTACCCCGCTGATCCGTTCAAGGGCAAAATACCGGAGGAGCCTGGATGTGGTCCGCCAGGTGGCCCAAACCGGTCTCATCTCCAAATCGGGGATCATGCTGGGGCTCGGGGAAACGGAAGAAGAGATCCTTCAGGCCATGGATGACCTGGTGGAAGCCGGATGCGAGGTATTCACCCTCGGCCAGTACCTCCAGCCCACCATGGATCATATGCCTGTAAAGGAATATATCACCCCCGAAAAATTTGATGCATACCGGGAAACAGGTCTTCAGAAGGGATTCCGGGCTGTGGAGTCCAGTCCCCTGGTACGCTCCTCCTACCATGCCGAAAAACATGTGAACCGGGGAAAATAGCTTCTTATCAACGGAACAGTATGCGGAACATCCAATTTCAAAACCTGGGGCTCATCGAGTACGGTGAAGCCTGGAACTACCAGGAAGAACGGTTCCGGGAACTGGTGGAATTCAAACGCGATCCTGTGGAGGAAAACCGGCCTGACCAGTACCTGATATTTTGCGAACATCCCCACGTGTATACCCTGGGTAAGAGCGGGAATGAGGGAAACCTCCTGATCTCCGGGGATTTCCTCCAGAAGATCCGGGCCACCTATTACAGGACCAACCGGGGAGGGGATATCACCTATCACGGTCCGGGTCAGATCGTGGGATACCCCATCCTGGACCTGGAGGACCTGGGAATGGGACTGAGGCAGTATGTGGAGCGCCTGGAGGAGGTGATCATTGCGTTGCTGCGGGAACATGGAATTGTGGCAGCCGGGAAGGAGGGTGCCACTGGTGTATGGCTGGATGCGGACCATCCGGCCAAAGCCAGGAAGATCTGTGCCATCGGAATACGGTCCAGCCGGTTTGTGACCATGCATGGTTTTGCGCTGAATGTGAACACGAACCTGGAGTATTTTTCATATATCAATCCCTGCGGATTCCAGACGGCAGGAGTGACTTCCATGGAAAAGGAACTGGGAAGCATACTGGATATGGACCAGACCAGAGATCAGCTCAGGCGGATCTTTATGGACCGTTTCCGGAAAACCGGACGGGGATAGAAATCGGGCGTATAGTTTTTCAGTTTTTCTTTGCGCTGTTTAACCTTCACATCATTCTCATAGAAAAGGCTTTCGTTGTGCTGGCTCATGTCCAGTCCCACATCTTCATACAAACTCGGTACCCGCATGGGGATGATCCAGTTGGTGAACCGGTACAGCAGGAATGAACCTCCGAATGCGTAGACCGCGACAATGACCAGGGCAAGCAGGTGGAACAGGAAGGTGGTCGTTTCTCCGTGGATCAGCCCTACATCTTCGGCAAACACCCCCGTCAGGAGCATTCCCACCATTCCTCCGATACCATGGGCCGGGAATACATCCAGCGTATCATCCAGCCCTCTTCGGGAAAAATAATAGATCATCAGGTTGCTTGCAATGGCAGCAGATCCGCCGATGAATATGCTGGATCCCACCGAGACAAATCCCGCGGCGGGTGTAATGGCCACAAGTCCCACCACGGCTCCCACGCAAGCTCCCAGTGCAGAAGGCTTTCTTCCCTGTACGCCGTCAAAGAAGATGTATACCAGCAGGGCGGATGCGGAAGCGGTGTTGGTATTCAGCAATGCCTTCACCGCCGTATGGGAAGATGACAGTGCTGATCCTGCATTGAACCCGAACCATCCGAACCAGAGCAGCCCTGTCCCCAGCAGCACGAAAGGAATATTGGCCGGGTAAAAAGGTTTTGCATAATCCCTGCGCGGCCCGAAGAAAATCGCTCCTGCCAGGGCGGCCATCCCGGCTGACATATGGACCACTGTCCCCCCCGCAAAGTCCAGCACTCCCCAGTTCCTGAGAAAACCATTGGGGTGCCAGGTCCAGTGGGCCAGCGGACAATAAATGAAAATCATGAACAGTACCATAAAGATCATCAGGGCTGTAAACCGGACCCTTCCTGCAAAGGAGCCGGTGAAAAGGGCAGGGGTGATGATGGCGAATTTGAGCTGGAACAGCGCAAAAAGCGCCAGCGGGATGGTGGCTGCGAAATTGGGATCTGGCGCGGCACCCACTCCCCTGAACATAAAATAAGTGGCCGGATTGCCGAAGAATCCGTATCCCTCAGTTCCCACACTTTTTCCAAAGGCCA
Source organism: Bacteroides sp. (assembly GCA_011056635.1). Classification (GTDB taxonomy): domain Bacteria; phylum Bacteroidota; class Bacteroidia; order Bacteroidales. The sequence continues at coordinate 5,461 of DSEO01000244.1, read as the reverse complement.
GACTGAATCCGAATACCACCCAGAGGATGCTGATCAGTCCCATGGCAATGAAACTCTGCAGGATGGTGGAGATGACGTTCTTCGGTTTCACCATTCCGCCGTAAAAGAAACCCAGGCCCGGCGTCATCAGGAAAACCAGTGCAGTGGAAGCCAGCATCCATGCCACGTCCCCCGTATCGATCCCTGAGGTATCTCCCGTATCGAAACTGAAGGGGAAGAGGATCCCGAGCAGGGAAATCAATGCAAAAACAATGAGTGCAATCAACCAGTACTTTTTCATGTGAGATATATTTTAACGACAGGGTAAATATATAAAAAAAATATATACCCCCTTTTCAAATGGGGGTAATAATAATAAATTATAAAAGAAATTTAATTAAGGTATTGTTATTATAGGGGGTGGGATAAAAATAATAGTATTAAATCTTAAATACCCCCTTTTTGAAGATACCGGTCAATCCTTTGTGCAACCCTTCTGCCGGATGCGATGGCTGTGACCACCAGGCTGGCTCCGTTGACGGCATCTCCGGCTGCAAACACTTTCTCAAGGTTCGTGGCCATGTGACCATCCACACGGACATTGTTACGGCTGGTCAGTGCCACACCCAGTTCGTCGAGGAGCCCTTCATACACGGGATGGAGAAAACCCATGGCCAGCAGAATCAGGTCGGCCCCGATCAGGCGCCGTGTTCCCGCAACGGGTACCGCGGAGACACTTCCGTTCACATGCTCCATACTGACTTCCTCCACTTCGGCATGGGTGACCCGGTGCTGCATTCCCACAAACCGCACGGTGGAAAGTCCCCACATCCTTTCACATCCCTCTTCGTGGGATGTGGAGGTTTTCAGGGTTTTCGCATGATAAGGCCAGGGATTATCTGCCGCTCTGGTTTCCGGGGGCCTGGGCAGTATCTCGATCTGGGTGACACTTGCAGCTTTTTGCCTGATGGCGGTGCCCACACAGTCGGACCCGGTATCTCCGCCCCCGATCACAAGCACCCTGCGGCCTTCGGCGGTGATCCTGCGGTCGTAAGCCACGTAGGCACCGTCATTCACCCGGTTCTGCTGGGTCAGGTATTCCATGGCGAAATGGATACCATCGAAATCCCGCCCCTCCACCGAAAGGTCTCTCGGATACATGGATCCGATGGCCAGGCAAACCGCGTCATATTGTTGCATGATCTCCTTTCCGGAAATGTCTCTTCCCACCTGGATTCCCGTTTTCACCTCGAGCCCTTCGGCCATCATGATTTCCAGCCGTCGGTCGATGGTGCTTTTATTCAGCTTGAAATCGGGGATCCCGAAACGGAGCAGACCCCCGATCTTCTCATCTTTTTCAAACATGGTAACAGTATGCCCCGCTTTGTTGAGCTGGTCGGCCGCTGCCATGCCGGCCGGACCGCTGCCGATAACCGCCACCCGTCTGCCGGTCCTGTTCGGGGGAGGGACGGGCCTGATATAGCCTTCCGCAAATGCTTTCTCTACGATGGCCGCTTCGTTTTCCCGGATGGTGACCGGTTCACCTCCGATGTTCAGCACGCAGGAGTGCTCGCAGGGGGCGGGACAGATCCTTCCGGTGAATTCGGGAAAATTATTGGTAGCATGCAGCCGGTCACTGGCTCCCTTCCAGTCGCCCCGGTACAGCAATTCGTTCCATTCAGGGATCAGGTTGTCCACCGGGCATCCCCAGTGACAGAAAGGGATGCCGCAATCCATGCACCGGGATGCCTGGAGCATCCTGTCTTCCGAATTGAGTGTCTGCTCCACCTCACTGTAATCGCCGATGCGCTCATGAACCGGCCGGTTTCCGGCAGGTTTCATTTTTATTTTCATAAAACCTTTTGGATCTCCCATCATGCCTTCATTTAAATATCACCGATCATTTCCACATCCCTTTCCACTTCCGCCAGTTTTTTACGTATCTCCTCCAGGTTCAGCTCCTGCAGCACCTTTTTGTATTCGTAGGGAATGACCTTGATGAATCGTTCCATGTAGTGATCCGGGCTGGCCAGGATCTTTTCGGCAATTTTGCTTCCTGTTAATTCAAAATGTCTGGCTATCAAATCGGTAACCTCTTTTTTGTCGTTCAGGTCCTCCACCAGCGAAAGCTCCACCATTCCCATATTGCAGTAATAGTCAAAATCACCCTCTTCGTCGAGCACATAGGAGATGCCTCCGCTCATCCCGGCGGCAAAATTTCGTCCCGTTCTGCCCAGCACCACCACCCTTCCTCCGGTCATATATTCGCAGCAGTGGTCGCCCACACCCTCCACCACCGCCACTGCACCGCTGTTCCTGACCGCAAATCGTTCTCCCGCCATCCCCGAAATGAAAACTTCTCCGCCCGTGGCGCCGTACAGCACCGTGTTGCCCGTGATGATATTCCGGTCCGATTCAAAAGTGGATCCTTCCGGGGGGACCACGATGATCCTTCCCCCCGACAACCCCTTGCCCAGGTAATCGTTGGTTTCCCCTTCCAGGTAGAATTCCACACCGGGGACCAGAAATGCCCCGAAACTCTGGCCTGCAGAACCTGCAAAGCGGGCCCTGATGGTTCCGTCGGGGAGTCCCCCGCTGCCATATTTTTTCGCGATCCTGCCTGAAAGCATCGCACCCGTGGTTCGGTCCGTATTCCGGATGGAAAGGCGGATGGTGACCGGCTTCTGCTCCTCCAGGGCATCCTTTGACTGTTCAATAAGTTCACTGTCAAGTACACCGTCGATCTTATGCCGCTGTGGTTCCACCCTGTGCAGGGCGATTCCTTTTGCTGCCGGGAAGAATGTGGTGAGATCGCTCAGGTCGATATTTTTGATTTTCCAGTGCGTAATGGATTCATCCCGCATGAGCAGGTCGGATCTTCCCACGATTTCATCAAAGGAACGGAATCCCATCTCTGCCAGGTACTCCCTGACCTCCCTGGCCACAAACCGGAAATAATTCTCCACAAAATCTGCTTTTCCCCGGAACCTTTTCCGCAGTTCGGGATCCTGTGTGGCCACTCCCACGGGGCAGGTATTGAGATGGCATTTGCGCATCATGACGCATCCCAGCACGATCAGCGCGCTGGTGGCAAACCCGAATTCTTCGGCCCCCAGCAGGGCGGCCATGACCACATCCCTTCCCGTTTTCATCTGTCCGTCCGCCTGCAGCACGACCTTTCTGCGAAGGTTGTTCATGACCAGTGTCTGCTGGGTCTCTGCCAGGCCGATCTCCAGGGGAAGTCCGGCATGCTTGATGGATGAGGCGGGACTGGCTCCTGTGCCTCCCTCGGTGCCACTGATGGTGATCAGGTCCGCCGATGCCTTGGCCACGCCTGCCGCGATGGTCCCCACCCCGGTCTCCGACACCAGTTTCACCGAGATCCTGGCTTCAGGATTCACATTCTTCAGATCGAAGATGAGTTGCGCCAGGTCTTCGATGGAATAAATGTCATGATGCGGGGGAGGTGATATCAGTGTGATCCCGGGGATGGAATAGCGCGTCCTGGCAATGATCTTGTCCACCTTGTGACCCGGAAGCTGTCCCCCTTCCCCGGGTTTGGCTCCCTGTGCGATCTTGATCTGCAGCTCGTCCGCGTTGACCAGGTATTCCGTGGTTACCCCAAAACGCCCGCTGGCCACCTGCTTGATGGCACTTCTGGTGCTGTCCCCGTTTTCCAGCGGCCTGAAACGTTCGGGATCCTCACCACCCTCCCCGGTATTGCTCCTTCCACCCAGCCGGTTCATGGCGATGGCCAGGGCTTCGTGTGCTTCCCTGCTGATGGAACCGTAGGACATGGCACCGGTCACGAACCGCTTCACGATCTCGTCGGCGGGTTCTACTTCTTCGATGGGAATCGGATTCCGTTTGTACGTGAGGAGTCCCCTGAGAAATCCCGGTTTTGCCGTTTCCCGGTCCGCCAGGTTGCTGAATTCTTTGTATTTGCCATAATCGTTGTTCCGGGTGCTCCACTGCAGAAGCCCCACTGTATCCGGATTCCAGGAATGATGTTCGCCGTATTTGCGGTAGGAATATACTCCTTCGGTAAAGACCGCTGAAGACGTATCGGCCGCAAACGCACGGCGGTGGGGTATTAAAACTTCTTCGGTAATCTCTTCCAGCCCGATCCCTCCGATCCGGGATACCGTACCCTTGAAATACCGCTCGGTCACTTCGGGATGAATGCCGATGGCCTCGAAGATCTGTGCGGCGCGGTAGCTTCGCAATGTGCTGATCCCCATCTTGGAGAGGATCTTCAACAAGCCCTGGTTCACCGCATGGATGTAATTTTGCTGCGCTTTGTCAAAATCCTGCTGAATGACCCGGTTCTTTACCAGTTGCTCTATGACCGCAAAGCTCATATACGGGTTGATGATACTGGCTCCGTAGCCGAAAAGCAATGCAAAATGCATGACCTCACGGGGTTCGGCTGATTCCACCACGATATCGATCTGCATGCGCTTCCTTTCTTCGATCAGGTGGTGATGCACGGCCGAAACGGCCAGCAGGGAGGGGATGGGTGCCCGATCCTTTGAAATATTCCTATCGGTCAGTATGATGTAATTTTTTTTCTCATCCACGGCCCGGGCTGCCAGGCGGCAGATCTCATCCACAGCCTCTTTCAGTCCCGTTGCCCCTTTACCGGCATCAAAATGCATGGGGATCACGCTGTTGGAAAAGCCTTTATACCGCAGGTTCTTGACCACCTGGAAATAAGTGTTGTTGATCACCGGGCTTCTGAATTTTACCATTTTCACATGATCCGGGGACTCATCCAGCAGATTGGTCTGAAGAGAACCGATGTACCCGGTGAGGGTCATCACCAGTTCTTCCCGGATGGGATCGATGGGGGGATTGGTGACCTGCGCAAAATGCTGTTTGAAATAGTTGAAGAGCCTGTATGGTTTCTGGCTCAGAACGGTGGGGGGCACGTCGTTCCCCATGGAACCCAGGGGTTCCTTGGCAGTTTCAGCCATGGTCCGGATGATCGTTTCAATATCCTCCCTGCTGTAATTGAAGGAGACAAGGTACCGGTCGTACTCCTCGCCGAGTCCGGGTGGAATGATATTCCCCGTTTCGATTTCCTCCAGACTGACCATGTTCTTGTGGATCCAGTCAGGGTAAGGATGTGAGGCGGCAAGTTCCGCCCTGAGTTCCTCATCCCTGTACAGCCTGCCCTCCTTCACATCCACCATGATCATTTTGCCGGGTTTCAGCTTGCCTTTCTCGCGGATTTCCCCAGCGGGGAATTGTTGGACACCGGCCTCTGAGGCCATCACCATCAGGTCGTCGCTGGTGATCACATAGCGGGAAGGACGCAGGCCGTTCCTGTCAAGCATCCCTCCGATAAACCGTCCGTCACTGAAAACCAGGGAGGCAGGACCATCCCAGGGTTCCATGAAAGTGGAGTGGTACTGGTAGAAAGCTTTCAGCTCCGGAGAAATGGGATTTTTATCGTTCCAGGATTCGGGAATAAGCACGG
>DSEO01000243.1 GCA_011056635.1 Bacteroides sp. | reverse complement strand
TCGGGGGTGTTCATTTTGGAATAGTACCCTGAAACAGAAAAAGAATTGGGCTTCTTCCCCCCGAACCAGGGTTCGATGAAGGAAAAATTGTAGGACTGGTAGATCTTCCCGTTGGTCTGGGCCCTGATCGAGAGGGTCTGTCCGTCCCCCGAAGGCACCGGTCGCCATGCCTTGGGATCGAAAATCCGGCTGGCCGCAAAGTTGGAAAACCGGATCCCCACGGTTCCCACCAGCATCCCGGCCCCGTATCCGCCGGAGATCTCCAGCTGGTCCGTGGCCCTTTCCACCAGTTTGTACTCAATATCCACGGATCCGTCCGACTGGTTGGGAATGGGATTGGGCTCGATCTGTTCCGGGTCGAAATGCCCCAGGTTGGCCAGCTCCCGCACGGTCCGGATCAGCTCCTGCTTGCTGAACTTGTCCCCGGGAAGCGTCCGCAGTTCCCGTCTGACCACATGTTCATTGGTGCGTGTATTTCCCGAGATGACCACCCTGTTGATGGTGGCGATCTCCCCCTCGTAGATCCGCATTTCAAAATCGATGGTGTCCTCCTCCACGCGCACCTCCACCGGGGTAAGCTGGAAAAAGAGGTAACCGTTGTCCAGGTACACCCCGTTCACCGCATCCTCATCGATGAAAAGCCGTTCATCCAGGAGCTTCTGGTCGAATATATCACCCCGCTCGATCCCCAGCACAGCATCCAGCAGCTCCGCGGGGTACTTGGTGTTCCCCACCCATTCGACGTCCCCGAAATAGTACTGGTTGCCCTCCTCCAGGGTGATGAACAGATCCAGCCTGCCTTCCTTTTCCTTTGACGGGGCCACCGAATCGGAGATGATCCGGGCATCCCTGTACCCGTTCTCGTTGTAAAAATCGATCAGTTTCTTCTTGTCCTCCCGGAAGGACTCATCCACCAGTTTGGAGGCCTTGAAGATGTTGATGTTCACCTTCTTGGTATCCTTCATCTTGCGGCGGAGGACCCGTTCGTTGAAGGCTTTGTTCCCGAAGAAGTAGATCTCGTCGATCTTCACCCGGTCGTTCTTGTTCACCAGCACCTCCATCTGCACCATGTTCACCCGGATCGAATCCTCATGCAGGTTGATCTCCACTTCCGTGTTGAGGAATCCCTTCTCCACGAAATGATCTTTGATGATGCGCCTGGTGTTGTCCATGATATCGGCGGTCACCTGCTGGCCGGTCCGCAGGTTGATCTTCTCCGTCACATCCGTCTGTTCGGACTTGCTGATCCCCTTCAACTCCAGCCGGGACATGCGCGGTTGTTCGGTAAGAAAGATATCCAGCCACACACTGTCATTGCGAATCTGGGAAGCGGTAATCTTGGCATCGGCGAAAAGGCCCTGGCTCCAGAATTTTTTCAGTACATCGGTAATGTCGTCTCCGGGAAGGGTGATCGTATTGCCGACCTTCAGCCCTGAGATACTTATCAGCACCTCCTTCTGAATGTATTCGATTCCGCTTACCTGGATACCGGCGATAATGTAATCGCGGGGATTCTCATAATCCATTACCCTGAGGGAATCATAAGGGATACGCTCCTGCGCAAGGAGAGAAGAGGTGAAGATCAGGAGCGCAAAAAATGAAAAAATACGTTGTAACATCCTGCATTAATTATTCACGGTAAATGCTCCGGACTGTTTACTGACCATCCCGAATCTTCGCTCCCGTCTCTGATAATCAAGAATGGCTTCGTAAAAATGATCCTTGCGGTAATCGGGCCATAATACCGGAGTAAAGTACAGCTCGGTGTAGGCAAGTCTCCAAAGCATGAAATTACTGATCCTTTTTTCACCGCTGGTCCGTATGAGCAACTCCGGATCGGGCATGAACGCAGAGGCCATGTAGGAATCCACCACACAGGCATCCACACTGTCCGGATCCAGCTTCCCCTCCCGGGCATCGCTGCACATCCTTTTGATCGCATCGGTAATTTCCCACCTTCCGCTGTAACTGAGTCCGAGCACCAGCTGGAGACCCGTGTTCGCGGAGGTGAGCTTGACCGCCTCTGTCAGCGGTTTCTGCACCCTCTCGGGCAGATCAGCAATATTTCCAATGGCAAGCAGGCGTACGTTATTTTCGTTCAGTTTTTTGGTTTCGTTCCGGATGGTCTGGGTCAGCAGGGTCATTAAACCGTCAATCTCGGATTTGGGCCGTTTCCAGTTCTCGGTGGAAAATGCATACAGGGTGAGGTATTCCACACCCAGATCCCCGGCGGCTTCCACTACCTGGCGCACCGACTCCACGGCACTGCGGTGACCGAAAATGCGTTCCCCGCCTTTCTTCCTGGCCCACCTGCCATTGCCATCCATGATGATCGCGATGTGCCTCGGCAACTGATCCCGTTTAATTTGATCCTTCAGACTCATACCTTCACATATCCTTTCTGTAAGTCAGGCCGCGCATCTGACCGCAAGCCGGAAGCCCGGTCATATGCCGGAAGCCCGGTCATATGCCGGAAGCCTGACAGAATACCTGACATTTAATCATATGTCGGGCATTCTTCCCTGTAATTGAATATCTTGTAGGTCAGAAACACACCTGAAAAGAAGTACCAGTCGTTATTCCCGACAGGCGACTGCACCGCTTCCCCGCCCATGTTGCTGTACCCGTCAATCATGTCATTGAACGTCTTACGCATCGTCACTTCGATCCCTCCGCTCATCCGCTTTCCCAGGTTGGCCTTGAAACCGCCCCCGAAAGGCAGGTAGAGGTGCGAAACCGAATTTCCCGTATAATTCAGACTGTAGCCCAGTCCCGCCGATACGTACGGCGAATATTTCGCTTTCCTGTCGGCACTTTTGTAAGGCCACCAGTTAAATTCGAAATCAAGGCCCAAATCTACGAAACTTGATTGAAAATCTGCTTCCCCTCCGTGAAAATTCTCATTGGAACCGCTCAGCGTATAAAAAATCCCGTGCGCGCGCACCGCATTGTGCATGTTGATATTATACCTGAAGATGGGCCCGATGGCGGGCGGCACAAGGTGATACCGGGGAATTACCGGGCTCAGATCGCCCAGATACCAGGGGACGCCGGTAAAAAAGCCGATATCCGATTTCCGTTGCGCTTCCACGGGTGAAGTGACAACCAAAAAAATGACGATGATGATCAGCGGGATTGAACGGACATACCCCTCGCGGCTACCGGTAATATTTCCTGAATATCGGGCGGTTCTGATTATTGTTCCGTATATGATAGATCGCTTTAACACTTGTCAGATAATAAGAATCCCTGTAATCGGACCACTGGGAGGAATATCCATCCAGGTAATCCGACGTGGTGAACATGTACCCTATCTCGGCTCCCAGGCTCCAGCGGGGATCAATGGCAAACTTGATGCCGATGCCCACCGGAAAAACGGCCGCATACTTCAGATTATTGTCATAGCCCGGATTATCGAGGGGTTCTGCTCCCCCGTTGTTCAGATCCTTCACCTTGGCTTTGGTCATCACGCCCCCGAAACCGGCAAATCCATAGAGATACAGGATGCTGTAATTGTTGAGCAGACCCTGCCGGTTATAGACCGCGAATGATGTGAGTTTCCGCCATTCACCGAGGACATAGTATTCTGCCCGCAGCGTGTGCTGGAATGCATGCGTGGTGAAGGAATACACCCGGTTGTGGGTCGATCCTTCCTTGTCCTTTCCCCCGTACATGAGGTACCCCAGGTCCAGGGTTCCCAGCAATTTCTCAGTGATCTTATACTTTGCCTGTATGCCCATATCGGGCCGCACCCCGTTGAAATTGTTGGCAAAATGCTGGTTGGCCAGCCCGATATCCCCGTGGAAGGCGGTCGCGGCCAGGTAAAGGTCCAGTTCATACCTTCGGAGCTTCCATCGCGCCTGACCGGTAGTATCCACAGAAGTCAGAATAAAAACAGAAACGAGCAGGATCCAGAAATTTTTCTTCATGACCTTGGATGTGAGCTTTTCAAATATAAAAATAAACAAATATTTTTAATTTCGCTTATCCGCCCCCCACATGAGTTTGTTTCGCAGGGTACTGTAAAAGCTGATCTTTTCTATTCTTACCATTTTCAGGGTGTAACCTGCCTTTTTGACAGTGATCCCGGTATCCACCGTCAGGTCAGTGGTTCGGGAATCCAGCGCCAGCTGGAAGTGCGGGTCGCGCGTATCCACCGAAAGTTTCAGCACAGCCGAATCGGGAAGTACCAGGGGCCTGACGGTGAGGTTGTGGGGAGCGATGGGCGACAGGATGATGCTGTGGGACTCGGGCACCACAATGGGCCCGCCCACACTCAGGTTGTAGGCCGTGGAACCGGTGGGCGTGGAAAGCAGGAGCCCGTCCGCCCAGTAAGAACTCAGCAACTCTTCTTCGGTCCGCACATGGATGGTGATCAGCGAACCGCTGCTCTTGTAAACCCGCACCTCATTCAAAGCCACATCCAGGCCTTCCAGGCTGTGATTGGTGGTCTCCACCTGCAGCATCATCCGCTCTTCGATGTCGAATTTCCCGCTGAATACACTGTCCAGCGACTCATTCATGGTCTCCTGTGAAATATAGGAGAGAAATCCCAGTCGCCCGATATTGACCCCCAGCACCGGGATCCCGCTGTCCCGCACCAGGGTCACCGTCTCCAGAAAAGTGCCGTCACCTCCCAGCGAAAAAAGGAAATCCACATCGCCCGGCAGGCTTTCGTGATCCGTGAACAATCCGGCTGTCTCCGGATGCAGATCCGCCTTCTCCAGGAGGAAACTGTACAAAGGCTCATATATCCACAAATCCACATGCAACTCACTGAATTTCCGGAACATGGCGGCGATGTTATCACGGGCATAAGTGGGGAATCCCCTTCCGAAGACGGCAATCTGCATTGTCAGATATTCAGGTATTTGAGAAACACATCGAACCGTTCCTGATAAAACTCATCCAGGTCCTCATCATTCATATAGGAAGCCACGATGGTGTAATTGTACCGGTTGAAAGTCTGGATAATGGAGGTGAGGTCGGTCTGGTTGATCTTCAGGGTCACCCTCATTTTGGTCGGTTTGTCGGAGGCGGAGACATAGAGGCTCAGGATCTTGGCATTGTTTCCCTCCACGATGTTGGAGATCTCCGTCAGGCTGTAATCATTGTCGTTCATCTCCAGCTCAAGGATCCCTCCCGGGTGCTGCATGGCCGACAGATGGGCAAACTTCCGGGTCAGATGTTCCTGGGTGATTACCCCCAGATACTGTTTCTCGTCATTCAGCACGGGCACCAGGGTCAGTTCGAGCCTGGACAGGACCTCGATCACCTCGTAAATGTGCTGGTCCTCGCTCACATAGGGTTTCTGGAGAGAGAGCATGTGGTTCCCCACCGCTTCATCGGGATCGTTCAGGTTGTAGATGTCCGTATCGGAGATCAGGCCGAGGAACTCGGTATGGTTCACGATGGGCAGATGCTTGATCCGGAACACTTCCATCCAGGAAAGTGCCTTGGTTCCCGTATCTGAGGTTTTCAGTGCGGGGATGATATCCGATATGAGTTCCCGAGCCAGCATCTTGCGATAAACTTACGTGTTTACCATGTATTAAACAAATATTGGACCAAATCCTGTAATTTTAATCAGATCTTTCCGGGGCGACCGGATCCTGATGCCTGAATCATATGTTGGCGATTGGTGCATTACTTATAATTTCAACTTTCGTTCGATGGTGTGCAACAGGATCGAGATGGCCACATCGTTCATTCCTCCCTGGGGGATGATGATATCGGCATACCGTTTGGAGGGTTCGATGAACTGCAGGTGCATGGGCTTCACCGTCTTTTCGTACCGTTCCAGCACCGTATCCACCGAACGCCCCCGCTCCATCATGTCCCGCGTGATCACCCTGGCCAGCCGGTCATCCGCATCGGCATCCACGAACACCTTCATATCGATCTCGTTGCGCAGGGGCTTGTGGGTGTAGATCAGGATCCCCTCCAGGATGATCACCTCCCTGGGCTCCACCGGGATGGTCTCCTCCGAGCGGGTGCAGGTGAGATAGCTGTAGATGGGCTGCCGCACCTGCTTTCCCTCCCTGAGCTTCCGGATATGGTCCACCAGCAGATCGAACTCCAGCGATCCGGGATGGTCGAAGTTGATGAGCTGCCGCTCCTCCAGGGGGAGGTGGCTGTTGTCCCGGTAATACGAGTCCTGCGGGATCAGCGCCACCCGGTCCCCGGGGATCCGCTCCAGGATCTTTTTCACGACGGTGGTCTTCCCCGATCCGGTGCCACCTGCAATTCCGATCACGAACATGTTCCTGTTTTTGGTCCGCCTCCCTTCCGGTCACGCTTTGTTTGTACGGACGATTCGGCATAAAGTTATGAAGTTCGCAGGGCTAAATGTCAATTCAGTCAGAATTCTTCAAAGTTTATTGTCAGGCTGTTCGCACGGTGATGTCAGGCTGTTCGCACGGTGATGCCAGGCTTTCAGTTATCTGCCGTAAGCGGCCCCGACCGTGAATGACACTCCTCCGTCAAGTTCATATCCGCTGGTATACCCCGCTGTTTTGTAGTGGATTCCGGCAGAAAGGAACCAGTTCCGCTTTCTGCCGGAAGCAACTGGGAGCCTGTAGTGTAACATTCCGCTTACCAGTCCCCCGTGTTCATGGCCGGAACGAATCATGCCTGTATCATCATGATACATCTGTTTTTCCGAATGCCAGTACCTGAGATCAAGATCAAAACTGAGCGCTTTACGGTCAAGCGAATATCCGTATACTGCCAGTTGTGTGCCATGGTCCCGGTACATACCAAAGGCACCGCCATGGAGGCTCAACCTGAACAGATGGTCATGCCGGATCAGGTACCCGGTCAGATAATGCCTGGGGACTCCGGCAGCCGCCTCGAAAGAATACAAAGGCAGAAAGCCTGTTTCAGCGGACCTCCACAGGAACGGGGTCTCAAATGTGACATGGCCTCTGAGCAGGTATTCCACAATCAGGCTGTAGACGCATTTCAACGTATACGGATCTAGCAATCCAGACATGACGGATGGAAACACGAGATCTTTTCTTTCGATTTCCTTCCTGTCCGCCAGTTCCAGGTTCAGAACCTGCAGATATTTCATGATATCATCTGATGCTCCGTTGTCCTCAAACAGCACATAGGTGATGAAATCTGACCTGGAGCCCAGGTACAGCATGGCATCCTGGAATGAGAGGGTCCCCTTCTGCATGGTCTTTATTCTCATGGATTCTGCCATGATGGCATTTGCCTCCATACCGCCGATATTTTCGCTCATCATTTCGGCACCGGTCAGCGGATGATATTTGTGATTTCCAAAATAGGCCCTTCCCCCCGAGGGCGGGAAAAAATATATTTCGTACCTGGTGAACCCGGCCTCATGCTGCTTTGCCCTGGCGAGGTGACCGAAATATTCATGCTGGTTCACCACGGGTATGTAAGCCATATAGAACTCATAACTGCCCATCCGCACGAGCCTGTAAAGGATATTCCCCGCACTGGATATCCTGTTCCCGCCGTGAAAGATCTCAGCAGGTACGAACCTGTTATCCAGTTCACCCAGTACATCATGGAGCAGCAGATGAAATTCCGAGCCGGCCTTGGGGGATGTTTCGAAGGGGTACTGTAATCCATACAGGGGCTGGCTTTGCACCGTCCCCGTCAGTGCTGACAGCGCAATGGAACATAAGATTCCACGTATGGGACCCGTCTGGTTCATATGACTGCTGCGACCGATCAATGGATGACCAGGCTGAACTCCCTGGTCTCCTCACCCCCGTTCCCGGTCGATCCGGGAGACAGGTATTCGAATTCGAGGTATGCTTCCCCTTCCTCCAATGCCGTGAAAGACCATATTTCCGTGCCCCCAGTCCCACCCAGACCAGGATCATCGGGCCGGTATTCCAGACCGGTAGTATCCGCGATGGTTACCTGATCCCGGTTGGTCCAGTCCCAGTGATAGCCTGTGCTCCAGTTGGCACCGAGTTCAATGCTGAATGCATCTCCAGAAGCGACTTCGATCCGGTCATGCTGTTCTTCTTTCTCGCATGCCACGGGGATGGTCAGAAGAAAAGCCAGCAGCAGGATGCCAAAGCAGTTCCGTCTCCGTTTCAAAAATGTTCCTTTCATTTTCATCTTTTATTTTTATTTTATACGTGCGCTGTTCCTTCTGCACGGATTCCCAGTGATGTTTCACATGGCGATGATCCTCCCCTGAAAGACAGCGCTTCCCGTAATTCGATAATAATAGATCCCCGGTTCCAGGCCTTCCCTTTGCAGGGTTAGCCTGTCGCTCAGGATCCCCGTGATGTGCCTGATCAGCCGGCCATTCATGTCAAACAGGTAAAAGGTGAATGGTTCATGATCCGGATTCCTGAGGATGATGACCGTACTGCTGGTGAACGGATTGGGACAGATGACAGGCTGATGGCCGCCACCGCGGGTGTCACCTGTCCCGGAAACGACCGTCGTATCCTGGGAGAAGTAATAATGTTTCTCCGGCGGAATCTCCCGGGGGCGGTTCCCGGAATCCATCAGGACACCCCAGGCAACCTCTTCCTCGTCGTTGTACACAAAGACCCTTACCCAGTCATACGGCGGGACCATTACATGCCACAGTAAATTGATCCGCCAGTTCCCGTGCAGGCATACGAAATGGGAAACGATATCCGGTGGAGGATAGGGATAGAATCCGGTCCACCCGATAGCAAGCAGGTCTCCATAAAGATCCCCGGCGTTTGGGTACTTCTGCATGATAAAATGCAGGGCGGAATCCCGGTAGTTCCCAGCCAGGGTCTGATCCATATACGCCGGATTATCCATTATCACCTCCAGGTCAAGGGTATCCGTCTGCGCATGCATCAGGGCGGATGAGTTGATGTATACGGGATAATGATCGCCCGCAAGCGTGCTGTCCGTCACCAGCAGGGAAAGCACGACGGTAGCCGGCCCGTAGAGTGTGTCGGGCTGCACCACTGCCTCAATGCCCTGCGGAGTGGTTGCCGAGACATACACCGGATCCGCGCCACTGCTTTGCAGGTAGAGCCTTGTATCGATCCCCGTTCCACAGGCAACTGTGAAATGTTTGTTTGGTACGACAAATGTCACATCCTGCTGATAGAGGGACAGGCCGGGCAGGCCCGCCAGGATCAGCACGAACCATTTCCGTTTCCACGCCCCTTTCCCGTTGTACATCATTTCTGCAGACGATAAAACAATTTCATTTCCAGCATGAACGGCAGCTGTCCGATCATCATTGCATCGAGCATGCCGGTAAACTCCGAAAGGTGGTTCACGGCCCCGATGTCCACATTCAGCGCCATCCTTCCGCGAACAGGGGATGAATACCGGACCCCGTAACCGATCATGGATGCGGTATTTGAGAACCATCCATCCATAGGTACGAACCCGGAAATTCCCCCCGGGATTATCTCTTTGTAGCTTTCCTTCGAATAATCAGAATGGGTAACATGGGTGGCGAGCACGTGATGCCACTTACAGAATATACCCAGGAATGATCTTCTAAACCGAAATCCGGCAGCGCCGTTGAGCTCCGCTCCAACGGGTCTGAATGTGCCCAGGACAGCGGAATGGTTCATGAAAAACAGGTCCAGTCGCCCGTCCACACAATACCTTTCCCGGTAAATACCGCCCCATTGATATCCTGCATCGAGCCTGAATGCATGATTGCCCTCCCCCTTGAAAGCCAGGAGCACCGGCACCTGTATCCCTGCATGCAACATTGATGCCCTGTTGTCCCTGCTGCCGGGAACCAGGTGATAATAGGCCAGTGAAGTGCTCAGGAAAGCATCCGATTCAAGCCCAGCCGCTAAATATCCCGAACCATCACGGAATATGGTCGCCGGCTGGGCCCGGAGCCCCGGCATCGCCAGGATCATTGCCGCCCACAGTACGATGTTGTTATTCAGCTTGTTTGTAAGCATTGAGGAATTCTTTTAATCCGTTGATCAGTGACGGGTAGTTTTCTGTAATGATGCGATGTCCCGAGTTTTGGATGCGAAGGACAGCAGCATTCCTGAAAAGTCCCGCATGAAATTCTTCCTGGAACGCGTATCCGACGGGACTGCATTCCGATCCGACCAGCAACACTTCTCCGTCAAATTCGCCCATCCCGACTGTGAAATCATACCTGTATCTGCCTTTCTCAAGTATCCCGCTCTCCCAGGTAAGCAAGGCATATCCTCCCACCCTCCAGACCGGCCAATCCGGCAGGTTCTCACAGTCACAGAAATAGTCCCTGACCCCGCTACGCAACGTGGCCAGCATCCGGAAGTCCAGTATCTCATGGTCCCGGGGGGTCAGGTACGACGAGGTGTACATCATGTTCATAAAGCCTGAAGTACCCAGGTTCAGCATTCCATCCAGCGATTCCATAAACGCATCCTTCAGTCCGAATGGTTCCATCAGTATGGCCTGGTCAACCTCACCGGGGTATTCGGCCAGGTAGCGCGCCACAAAAACAGCGCTCCATGAATGGCCCAGGATCGATATTTGCCGGCCGGGAGAGAAATGGCTTTTTACCCGGCTGATCTCTTGCACCATACATTCAAAGGAGAGTTCTTCCTTCGAAACCCGCTCTGATAGACCGTTCCCGCGCTGGTCCCACATCACCACCCGGTATCTTTCAGCCAGTTCCTGCAGGGGGAGGTAGGCCCGCATATCTGAAAGTGAACCGTGCATGATGAAAAGGACCGGCCTTGCGGAATCTCCGAACACCCTGTAATGTATCAGACGCTGATGCCCTCCCACGGATATGGCTATGGAAGGAAGTCCGGGGTCCTCATCCACAGTGGCAGGCACCAGCGCGCCCGGTTCATCTGTTTTGGTACAGGAGAAAATGCCCGAAAAGCATAGGGCGGCCGTGATGATCATGTAATGGAATTTCATCTGAACATCATTGTTTTGGTTATCCATGTCCAGACGGATGAACAGAAAAAAGTCCCGGATAGAAGTGGTTGACAAGAGAATGAACAAATCGGAGTTCATTCGGGATATGGCGACTTTGAGCCTCTCCATATAATAGACGATCCAATCAGGAATTTGTTACAGTCAATTTTCATCCCGGGATCCCCCCGGCCAAAAAATGGGAACACCGCGACTGATTTGTGCCGAATAATCAATAAATTCGCGCCATGGAACGTAAACTGTATCCGCTGAAATTCAAACCCATCCTCAAGGACAAGATCTGGGGGGGAAGCCGCCTGAGGGAGGTGCTGGGAAAGGAAGCGTCCGACCGGGCCGGTGAAAGCTGGGAGATCTCCGGGGTCAGCGGGGATATCTCGGTGGTGGAGAACGGGTTCCTGGCGGGGAACGACCTGACGGAACTGGTGGAAGTGTACATGGGCGATTTGGTGGGGGAACATATCTACGAGCAGTTCGGACTGGAGTTCCCGTTGCTGATCAAGTTCATCGATGCCAATGATTTCCTCAGCATCCAGGTACACCCGGGGGATGAACTGGCCCGGGAAAGGCACAACAGTTTCGGGAAAACCGAGATGTGGTACATTGTTGAAGCGGAAGCGGACGGACAGCTGATCGCGGGATTCAACAGGGAGATGGACCGGGACACATACCTGGAGCATCTGCAGCGGGGCACCCTGAAGGAGATCGTCAACTTTGAGCGCGTGAAAAAAGGGGACATATATTATATGCCTTCGGGAAGGATCCATGCCATCGGGGCCGGGGTGCTGCTGGCAGAGATCCAGCAGACCTCCGATGTGACCTACCGGATCTATGACTGGGACCGG
>DSEO01000249.1 GCA_011056635.1 Bacteroides sp. | reverse complement strand
TGATTTTGTTTCCGCCTTGAGCTTATCCTTCAACCCTTCGCTAATGGCATTACGGGTCATTTAATCTTTTCTCGCCTATCGCGGATTCAGGCACACAATATACCGTTTCCCGTTGTGCATCACCTGCTTGATCTTTAACTATGACATTCTGCTTGACTCCATCTTCTTGATGGTATCCTGACTGACCATTCCCCGGTCTGCGACCACACACATTTTTTCAATGCCGAACCGCTTCCTGAACCTGCCGGCCACCGGTAACAGGCTGCTTACATCGGCAGAATTACCTGGCCACATCTCACAGAATACCCGGCACCCACGGTTATCAAGTACTACCCCTACAACCATCTGTTTGCGATCAGGCCGGTGATCCTTGCTATTGCCATACTCTCCAAGCTTGTCTCCTCCCATAACCTTTTGAAAATCAATGCAGGACCAATGATCAGGGAATCGCTTTTTATGTCGCTTTTACCTGTAAGCACCATCAGGATATTCTCTGAGAACTTTGATAGTGAATGTGTTATCGTTTCAACATCCCTTTTTTCCTGTAATTGATCCAGCCTGCCGAGTGTGCTAACTACCCTCTTTTTCACTTTCTTACCTTCACTGTAAGTCTGCACGATCTGAAGATATTTGTAATTTCCGGTTTTTTTGATTGGTATGCTTATTATTCAGATAGATGGGGTATCTGCCATCCTTAAGTTTTCTGCACCTTCTTAAAACTACTCTAACCGTTCCCATTGATGATCCCAACTATGTTTGAACTAAATATATAAGAAATGGGATTTCGTTATCAGATGTTTCATACCATATTCAAGGTAACTGGTTTATAATAAACCTGAAAGATCACGAGCCTGCGAAGCATCCGAGCCTGCGAAGAATCCAGCAATTCAACGACAATAAAAAGGGGACTGCCCCGCAGCAGGACAGCCCCCTGTAAGTTCCTTCAGCAGTGCTTACTTGACAAATTTCCTAATGGAGCCGTCGCTCTTTACAAAATAGAGGCCGCTGGCATAGCTGCTGATGTCAAACCTGTATTTGTTACCGCTCACGGTGACCTCTTCCACTTTCTGACCCATGCTGTTGTAAATGCTCACGGTAGTATTTACATTGGTGAGCACAACGTTCAGTTCATCCACGGCCGGGTTGGGATAAACCTGCAGGAGATCCACGCTGTGCTGCTGGATCCCTTCAGGCCAGGTCACATAGATCTCCATAACGTTCCACACCTTGCTGTCATCCTTGGCAGAAGCCACAACCGTCACCATTCCTGCGGTATCACCGGTCAGCAGCCCGCTGGCATCAATGGTTGCATACCCGGTTCCGGGAACGACGCTCCAGTTCACATCGGTCAGGTTGGCGTCGGCCGGGAGCACCTCCGCGTCCATCTGAAGCGAGGCGCCTATTGAAACCATGTTTTCGCCGCTTTCACTGGTCACGGTAATGGACTCCACGGGAATGTATTCTTCGGTAAGCCGTGCCAGGTCATTTTCGTTGTATAGTATGATACTGTCAATGTAAACCACGGGATCATGCCATCCAAGCATGAAATTCAGAGACTCAATGGTGTTCTCGATCATGTCGACAAACATGACATCAAAAACATACTTGGTCCATTCCGTTTCCGTGATAAAGGTCCAGTCACACGTACCGTTGGAGAACTCATGCATAGATGTGCCGTACCTGAGGTAATCCTGGTTGGGATCCTCGAAGTCCACGTTGAATGTGTCAGGTTCATCTGCCTTGGCAACAAATGTGAACCAGTACTGGTCAGTGGTGTTGCATCCGAAATGCTGCTGGGCCATGGTGTAATCCCAGACATTGACCCCGCCCGGGGGCGGATCAAGCATCACAGCGCCGTCAATCACGGGACGGTTGCCGCTCCACTCGAGGGCCGTTCCGGCTTCACTTACCTCATCGAAGTAGCCGTTCCTGATCAGGTTAATCTCCGGCATGGTCATGATCTGGTTGCTGATGGTCACATCCACAGAGGCATCCACATAGAGGGATGAAGCGGTGACCGTAACAGTACCGTCAAGCACAGCTGTGACCACACCATTCTTATTTACCTTTGCCCTGCCGCCGTCCACACCGTCCGTCACCGTCCAGGTCAGTGTTTCTGTGTTGTCTTCCGGAACAACCGTGGCCTGGATCTGTAATTTGCCGTTATTCTCGTTGATCTCTCCACCTGTGAGGCTGATCTCATCAATATAAACAGGGGCCACCGCGCCCTCAAAGGTAATGATCCCGCAATCGTCCATACTGTTCCAGGATGATTCCGTGGTCCCCGTGTTGGCCCAGACTGCGTTCCTCTCGCCGGTATCTCCGGGATCCCTGTCGATCACATATACATCGAAACCAATCTCTCCGGTCGGATCGATCGGGCCCCCTTCATTATTCTTAAGTGCGCTGAAAGGAACAAAATACTCGGCGACGTAATCCGGGTCGTTGACCATAAATGCATATTCAACACCATCATGACGCGTGTCATACATGAGGGTGCCGTCATTGGATCCCTCGGTGAATGCAGGCTCAATCTGGTAGTGTCCGTTTCCTCCTCCGACCCAGTCCGGCAGCGGTCCGCCACCGTCTTCGAGAAAATAATTGACGTCAAAATAGAGCTCTGTTTTGTCATACTGCCATGTTTCTCCGGGAGGATCCACTGCGTAATATGGATAGAAAGAATCATCGTTCACGATGAGGATGACATACATGCCCTCCTCGGTCCACAATCCCTGCCAGGTTGTCGTGCCCGATGGTCCAAGGGTGGGAACCTGTCCCGTGTAGTTCTGATCAATGTTGTTCAGAGGTGCTTCCGTCCAGACACCGTCAACCTCTCCGTCAATAACCGGGGCCACGGAAGCTTTATTGATCACAGCTGTGGGCTTTTGAGCGATGGCGCCCATGGCAAACACTGTGCATAGCAAAATCAAGGTAAATCTTTTCTTCATGGTTATAGCTTTAGGGTGGATGGTCTATCACCTGATTTTAAACACTAGTACAATTTATTATTTCTTCTGGATAACAAAAAATTACAGCCAGGATTAATGCGTCATGCCATGAAATTAATTCCCTGTCCTATTGGAATGGCGGTGAGTAATTTTTTGTAATTTGTTGGTGCTCAAAAAGCATTCCTATGAATCGTCACACCACCCAATCTATCATCGGTTTTACCAGATACAGGAGTGTGATACTGGTATTGGCAATCATGGTTTTCAATTCCTGCAAGGAAGAACCTCAGTTATGGAGAGTGGATTCCCAGCATCAGGTGATCGGGGATTATATTGCTAACCGTCCTGACCAGTTCTCGGAGTTTGGGAAACTGGTTGATGCCACTGGAATGAAGTCATTGTTAAATACCAGGGGCCCCTTTACGCTGTTTCTTCCTACCGATGAAGCCATGCGCGCGTATTACGACCTTAAGAATGCAAATTCAGTTGCGGATTTCAGTGATTCCCTTCTGGAGGAATTAATCCTTTATCATACTGTGGGAGCAGAAATAGAAACCAAAGACATTGGCCTGGGTACGCTCCAAGTGACAAACGGGATAGGTGATTTCCTGGTCACTGAATTCGAGGGATCAGACATCATTATCTCGAAATTCTCCAAAATCATCGACAGGGATGTCCGTACTGCCAACGGGTATATCCATGTTATAGATAGAGTGATAGATCCCATTAAAGAAGACATTTACAGTGTCATTGCCTCCGATCCTTCCTACCAGATTTTCTCCGAAGGGCTCAGCCTTACCGGCCTGAAGGACACCCTCCGGCTCATCAGCTTCCCTTATGGTAAAAGCGTTGCCCGTACCAGGTTTACAGTACTGGCAGTTGCAGACACCATCTATCAGCGCTATGGCATCCATGATGTTCAGGATCTGATTGCATGGTGCGGCGCCAACCCGGACAGTATCACTTATCTGGATAATCAGGCATACCGGTACATGGAATACCACTGCCTGAACGGCACCTATTACCTGTCGGACCTGAATAGCGGGATCTATCCCATCCTGTCCAGGGACAATAACATATCCTTTACGATTGATACTGACTACAAAATCAATCTTGACACCAAGACCGGACTCTATACCGGTTTTCATATTCCGGCATCCAATACTCCCGCAAAGAACGGCGCGTTACATTCAATCAATGATATACTGCCTGTGACTGTGCCTGAACCTGCAACCATCATCTTTGAAACGACCGACTTTTTCGACCTGCAGCAGGGAGATTATTATGGCAAATATTACATGAGGTGGTGGGATGGTGAAAATACATTTGAGAAAATCAAATGGAAGGGCGAATACCTGCTGTACTATTTTCAACCCAATAACTCGTCCATCATGAACCATGACTGTCTGAGCACACTGGGATGGTGGTCGGTCTCCATCACTTTCCCGAAAGTGATGAAGGGAGAATACGAAATATACATTTTCCAGCCAAACTGGAATGACGTAACCAACTGTGTTGCTTACCTCGATGGCGTGAGGACCGACTATATTTATGAAGGGCACTATGGCGGCACCGGAGGCACCGGTGGTTTGCAGAAGATGGCCGATGCCAATTTCACCACGACAGCCGAGCATACCATTACCCTCAGGAATATCGTCAATGGCATGTTATTCTGGGACTACGTGGTATTTGAGCCTGTCAAGAAACATTGAGCCTGCGAAGCATCCGGCAAGTTCAAGCTGAACTTACCGCCCACTTTTTTGGGGTATATGCACCAGACCTGGCATGGTTAAAAGGCCAGGTTCAGATAGAGGGTGGGTGTGAACGGGACCGCCTCCGCATGGATGCTGAGGGTGCTGAACGTTCCATCTGGTATCCTTACCAGGTTTGCGTATTTGATGTTTTCCCTGTTGAGTATGTTCAGGACGGAGATCCCTGCTTCCATCCTGACCTTTCTTATCCCGGTGCGGTATATAAGTGCTGCATCGAGCCTGCTGTAGGGATACCTTTCCGTGGACTCCACAGATGTTGTGGCCAGGTAGGCCAGCCCCGATCCATAGACATAATTGACTGAAAAGTAAAAGGGTTTCATGTCCACCAGCAGAGCCCCCTTGACCTCGTGCCTCTGGTCCTGCGGTGCGTCCCTGAAATCATCCCCGCTGAAATAGGGGAAATATTCTCGTGTACGGCCAAGGGTGTAGGAAACCCAGCCTTCATGTTTTCCGAAGTATTGTTTGACCAGCAGATCCATCCCGTAGATCCTTGCCCGTCCCCGGTAAGTCTCCAGGATTCCTCCGTCCAGGTCCACCAGCCGTGTGATATCCTGCACCGTTTTGAAGAATGATTCCATACTGAAAGTAAAGCCTCCATTGCGAAAGACCAGTCCCCCGACATAGTGTTGCGCGGACATTACAGGCACCGATTCATTATCGCAGACCCTCCAGAAGAAGCGGTAATTCCCGTACTCGTCGAGGGTCGAGGTTTCGGTTATGAACTGGTTGTAGACCCCCCATGCAACGTTGAACTTCAAGCTTTCGGATATACTGGCGGAAAACTGGAGCCGGGGCTGGATATATATCCGCCTCAGATCCACCGGAAAATCAATCCTGATCCCTGGCTTCAGGGAAACTGCCGGAGTAATGTCATACCGGTCCCGCACAAACAGGTTGACCCTGCCCGTATGACCCTGGTTGACCGAGGATCCGGCTTCCAGAGACTCCTGAAGGAAATTGGTACGGTCATATACGAATCCCGCCCCTGTGATCAGCCGGTGCTTCCCGGAGAGTGAAATATGGTTGGTACTTCGGAGGTTCAACTCTGAGACACTGTTTGCATAAAGGTTTTCCCTCCTGGAGATGGTGAATTGCCTTATGCTATGAAATGTTTCCTGCCGTTCCGAAACTTCCCGGTCCAGACCCGAATAACTCAGGTAGAAATTGCTGCGAACACCATTCTTCCAGGTCTTCCCGTAAAATGCAGTCCCACCGAGCTGACCGCTGTTTTCTGACATCTCCTGCCTGATCCTGATCACATTCCGTTCTTCATCCACGCGGTACGAGAACCGGTCCCCGCCGGTATAGAGGCTGACATACCAGGGATTTCCCACATGGGTCGATCCCGCGAATTTCAGGTTGGCATCCCGGAACCGGTAATCCGGGAATGCATGGATATCGGTCACTTTCTCCGGGTTCCCACCCTCCCTGTCAGAAGTCAGACCCAGATCCCTGCCCTTATAGAGGTTATAATAGGTGTGCCGGAATGCGAAGGTCACTGCCGCCTTCCCCCTGATGGGTAATCCTCCCATGCCGCTTACCGTCATGTTATTGATGTTCAGGTTGATGGATGGCTTTGACCTGTTGCCCTCTATCCCTGAGATCTCGACAATCCCGCCCACCCTGTCGCCATATTCGGCCGGATATCCTCCCTTGAGGACCCGGATATCTTTTGCCATGTAGGGGTTCACAAAGCTGATGTTGTCGTTGAAATTTTTGGGACCGAAGATGGTGAAGCCGTCGAACAGCAGCTGGCTCTGGCCCGGATAACCTCCCCAGATGATCATTTCGCTGGATTGCTCACCCGCAGCCAGGATACCAGGCTGCAACCGCAGGAAATTGAACAGTGCATCGTCCCCGTTACCAGGAAGTCTGTATGCGATCTGATGGTTCAGCCGCATCACACCCGCCTCCTCACCTACCTGTCCCGACCTTACAACGGGACTTCCCTCTATGGTTATTTCTTCCAGCTTATACACGGAGGGTTCAAGCCCGATCACATGACCAGTGCCTGGCTGCAGGAGCGTATCCAGGGGATAATACCCCAGGTGGGAAATGGATAATAAATAGGGAGGTTCGTCTGGTGAAGTGAAGGAGAAGTGCCCGGTAAAATCGGTGATCGATCCCTGACGGCCGGCCATCAGGTGTGTGTAGGGCAGAGACTCACCCGAGCGGAGATCAACGATCCTGCCCGAAAGCAGGTAACCCATCTCCCGGTCCCTCTCCTGTTGCCTGACAATGACATACACCTCGCCGCTCTTATGGAAATCAAGCGGAAAGGGGGCCAGCAGGAAAGTCATGGCTTTTTCCGGTGTCTCAAAACTCCGGTCTGCCGTGACGGTGTATTCAGAAAGGAGCCTGTCATCGAAAGAGAACTGGATGCCGTACTGACCGGCCATCCTGATCAAAACGTCGTTCAGCGGTAAAGAATCGGCCTCGATCCGGATATTCTGGCCGAAGCCCTGGTTTTGCCATAAAACAATGAAAAGGAGCAGCGTAAAAGTTTTACTGATCACCCGAAGCGGGATAAATATGGTATTCCGGGCCGGACTTCTGTTCATATGTCAAATCGAATGGACGACAGACCAAAGATAATACATTATCCACGGGCAGGTCTTTATTGAATCGGCCGGAATAGGTGTAGTTCAATTCTTCCGGGGTCGTGATTCGAATGTCATATTGCATTTCAATCTCGTCGAAAACCTGTCTCAATGGAGTGGCCGTAAACATCAGCAGAGTGCTTTTCCAAACAGGTGAAGACCGGTCGACGGTGACCTGCCGTATATCGATGCTGCCCCGGGTGTTCAATTCAGCCTTCTGATCCTGCGACAGGGTAACGGATCGTTCTGAATCTGTCAAGGAAACAAGGACACGGCCACTGTGACAGGTGACTTCGAAACGGTGCTCCCGGGCGTAAACATTGAATGTTGTTCCCAGGACTTCGGTGATACCCTGCTGTGCGGATACCTTGAAACTCCTTCCCTCAGTTACATTGAAGAAAACCTCCCCTTCCATTTCAACTCTTCTGGATAAGGGCCACCACAACGGGTGAAACGATAGCGCGGTTGGTCCGTTGAGTTCGGCCACTGAACCATCCGGAAGTTCCCTGGAAACCTGCTCACCCGCCGGACAGGAGGCTGTCACCCGGTAAAAGCGCATCAGTACGGTCGCTGAAACAAGCAGGGCAACCGAAGCTGCCAGCCCCATCCATTGTCTCGCAGGACGCAACTTTCTGCTCAACACCCTGGAGCGTGCAGTTCCGGATTGCATCCTGCCAACAAGATCCTCCCAGACAACCTCTTTCTCCTTTTCGAAGGGGATCCGGGTCCTGGCAAAGAGATCCCTGGACTGTTCGGCCAGATCTTTCAGGCTGCCACCGGTTGTTTTTTTTCCAGTCATGTTATTTCCAGTTCTCTGCGCAAAAATTTCAGTGCGCCATTCATTCGTTTCTCCACCGCCTTTTCACTGATACCCAACCTTTCTGCTATCTCCCGGTAAGTGAAATGTTCCATCCTGCTCATCATGAAGACAACCCGTTGTTTTTCATTCAGTTTTATCAAGGCCTTCTGGTACCTCTCCTTGAGCTCTCTGTACTGCACCTCCTGGTTGAGATCCGGCTCAACCAGCTGAAGCACAAGTTCGCGATGGATCTTTCTTGAAAGATTTTCACGACGTATGTGACTAACCAGGATATCACCGGAGATCTTGTAAAGGAGCGCCGCATCCTTATGAGGTTCCAGTTCAAACTGCTTTTCCCAGACCTTCAGGAATGTTTCCTGTGCGATGTCCGTAGAAAGCGCAGCATCTGCCGACCGAAAATAGAGATATCGCCTGATATCTTCGAAATGTGCCTCGAACAGCATCCTGAACTCCTTTTGCGTCACGCGGTAATTTTCCTCGGATTATCCTGTAAATATATCATATTCAAGAACAATATAATATGGGGACCGGTCATCACTCAACTGCGGTTTCCAGGACAAAGTCCTGAGTGGTGAGGTTCCCCTCAACGATCATTACCTCCGGTACTGTTACCGTGTCAAACCCTTCTTTAACCGCGGACATGGAATAGATGCCGGCCGGTATGCCGGGGATGGCATAATATCCTTCCGCATCGGTAAATGCGGAACTTACCACCGTGTCCGCTGAGATCCAGACGGAAGCATTCTCCAGCATTACCGAATCGACGTCCATCACGATTCCCTGTACAACACCTGCGGTGGTATTGTTCACCGCCCGTATCACCGGTTTGAAGATGAGCCCGTTGATCCCGGCGGGAGTGTTCATGTTCCCCTGGAGGACGAACGATTTTTCCAGATTGAAATCGAGGAGCACCTCCGAAGTCAGTCCTCCCACCACGGTCAGACCGGGTTCTATGAAGATTTTGATCCCAGTCTCCTGTCCGCTTGGGACCTTCACCGAATAGGCGCCGTGTTCCTTCACCTTAATGCTGGCATGATCCACGTACAGGCGGATCAGGTCATACTCTCCTGCGGGTATTTCCACCGAGGCCAGCTGCTCGCTGACACCGTTCCTCAACTCCAGCAGGTTGAATTCCCGGGTTCCCTCGAAGACAGTCAGGAAAGGGTAACCGGCCGTGTCATTGGTTGTCCGTATTTCCACCCTGGTAATGGTGACATTGGCTTCCTCAATCAGATCGATGGGAAAAGGTGCATCGGTCACCTTCAATACGAGTCGGCCCGTCTCTCCCGATGGGTTCATGTCAAATTCCTGGCAGCCTGCAAAATAGAGAAAAATTGCTCCAAGAATTGCCGAAAATAAAATTCCTCTTGTTTTCATCCTGTAAGTTTTTAGTTTTACATTCTTCGCCATTCCAGCAAAACACTACTATACCGAACAGGATGTGCCATACCCTACCGGACTGCACTATTTTTTTATAAAAACATGCGATTGAATCAACCTTCCTTGTCAAGCATTCCTCCGGCACCGGGATCACACGACCGCCGCAACCGTGGCTATCTTTTACGGCAGGGCACCCTCACCAATTAAATCATTGGTATAATACAGGTAGATATAATCACCACCGGCACCTTCGTTAAGGTCCTGCGGTGTGGCGGAAGTATACCCTGCTGTAACTACATACCAGGTATTTGCTGCAGAAGTGCCAAAGCTGTATGCGCTTTGGACCCGGAGACCCGTCACCAGTTCATCGGATGGATCATTTCTCCGCCTGAAGGCAAGGTAGATGAAATCGCCCCCCACTCCCCTGTTCAGGTCATGGTTGATCATCTCAAATCCATCGGGCATGTTCTGAAGACTTTCACCATCAGAGGTATTGATGGTAGCCACTTCAGCCACAGGGGTAATCGTATCATTCTCCAGACCGGCAAGGTAGTATATAAATATATACGGTCCCCCGCTTCCATTATTCAGGTCAAAGTTCAGTCTGTAATAGTCTCTTCCGTTTATTTTATAGGGATTCGCGGCATTTGAGCCTTCCACGATTTTCAGGTCCAGGACACAGACCCGCGGTGCGGAAAGTACAGCAATATCCCTGTCACCTGCCCAGGTTGCATATGCATCCTGCAATTCTGCTTTCCGGGTATCATCATCACAGAACTCCCATACGGGGATAAGCCCGTTCTGTGTAAAATTGCAGAAAACCAGGTTGTCATGGATACTGTTAATCCAGGCGTCATAATCATCTTTATTGATGATATGCTGGCCCAGCTCACTTGAGCCTCCGTATACTTCGAGATGCTTTTCCATGCTCTGGGCAAACTGGTTGTATTCCGTTTCATTGATGACATCTGTATTCAGGGTACCGGACCCGAATCCTTTGGAAAAACTGGCTTCTGCATAAACGCCAATGCTTACATTCTCTTTCAGATCCCTTGTACGGGCCGATACACTGTAATCCAGCCTGCCACCGATAACAAGCCCTGACAGACAATGGGTACCGTATACCTGGAAGATCTCCTGCGGGGAGACCGAAGGATCATTCAGCTTACTTTTTGCCTGGCTTTGCAGGTAGGGTTTCAGATCATCACCATTCCAGTCCGCTGGCAGTCGGAGCTGGTGTTTGTTTATCATGCTGTGATAGGTGGCAAATGAATAAGAATCATACTGGTAACGATTGCTGCTGAAATTGGTTTTCACAGAGCCGCTGAAGAACATATAGCTGCCTGACAGGCCAACGGAGATGTTTAAAGACTGTGAATATTCAGTGATGCTGGTCCCCGCAGAGGTATGAAAGGTGCTGTGCTCTAATGTTTTCTTTTCTACCAGACCATCTTTGCTCAGCTTCCTGTAGTCCAGGATCTGAGCCTTTACCTGTGACACGTCGGCATATTTCTCGAACACATCGTATCCGGAGCCCAGGTTCTCCAGTCCGGTGATCGTATCAGGATCTTCTATGGGTTCAAAGGGACCCGGAATTTCCGACTCATTTTCCTTGTTGCAGGCACTAGAAAGAAAAATGAATAACAGGATCCAAATCGGGAATGAGGGTTTCATGGCTGTAAAAATTTATTATTGAAACAGAGCAAGTTATTATTTCCAGCCAAAAAAAGCAAGCATGTTATATAACCGGGAGAAAAGATTAGCTTACAGTGAGCACTCGTTTTTTTCCAGGGTATGCGTTTCCCTTACTTCCGGAAGTCACACGATTGTGACCCCGTCACAACTTTGTGACCTGCCAACCATTCACCCCTCTTTTTGATGACTTGCTATATCGCTATAAATAAGGTAAATATACACTTCCACTACAGACGTTACGGAAGCAATGAAGTCACAAAAATCGAAAAAGTCACCACCCTGTTACCTCCGGTTTTCCCGAAAAGGGATACCCCCTCTGACTTTATGTTTTCTCGAAACGGGATATTGTACTTTTTTCAGCAGGGCACCAGCGACTACATGAGCCTGCGAAGCATCCAGCAGTTCCCACCATGATAATGAAGCGATTGCTGATTTATGAATTGGCGGTCGCCTGATGAACAGCTCAAACTCAACAAATCGCTATAAAGAAAAACAACATCTTAAATGGCCCATAATCCGGGGAACTGAATTCGATCTGCTACCTGGAACATCTTATTCAAATAGCAATTGACAAAGGAGCAAAAAAAGAAAAACCACATTGTTACAATTAAATTCCTCATAATCAACATCAAAAATATTCTTTAACAGACTTTAGAAATTCAATATATTTTTCTTTTTCTTCATAACAGAGTAAG
>DSEO01000008.1 GCA_011056635.1 Bacteroides sp. | reverse complement strand
CGACCTGGATCATATTTCGCACCGGGAGACCTTCGATCATCCTGAGACCTATACCTTTGTGGAGATCTCCCAGAACAATCACCAGCGGGGCGAGAACCAGTGGGACAACGGGCTTCGCCAGATTGAAAGGCTCAGGAGCGCCGGGCACCTGAGGCCGGTGAACAATGTAAAGACCTACGGAAGCTGGCAGGGGAGGCACGGGGGAGGTACGCACAACGGGATCGAGAGTTTTATCCGGAGCGTGTTTTTCGGTTCTGCGGCTGTGCGGTTCCACAGGCCACCGTCGGGACTGGGCCTGGGTGATACGGCCCAATCGGTGATCCGCAGCATCCGCATGGCCACCGACAGGATGAGTTTTTTTGATGCGGCCCCCCACAACGGGCTGCTGGGAGAGCGGCAGGAGAATGAAGCCTACTGCCGTGCCGTACCGGGCAGGGAATACCTGGTATATTTCCCGGGTCCGGGGGAAGTAGAACTGGACCTGCAGTCACCCGTCCGGCGGTTCCGCATCCAGCGGCTGGACATCCTGACCGGGCAGTGGAGCGATGAAACCGTTCCATCCGACGGGAACCTGCTCCCCCTCAGCAGCGACCGGAAACACCTTCTTTACCTGATCAAAAAAAAGTAGTATCATGAAACCACATTCCCTTCCGGTCCTTGTCCTAGTGTTGATGTACCTGGTCGCCTGCGGTGAAACCGGCAGCCATCAGGGGCGTTCAGGGAAAGAAGGCCGGGAGGCGGACAGGGAGGAACGGAAGGCTGACCGGCAGGAAGACCGGCAGGCAGAGGCCGGCACGTTGCGGTTATGCCCGGGAAATCCGAAATATCTGGAATATCAGGGAGAACCTTTGATCCTGGTCACTTCGGCCGAGCATTACGGAGCCCTGGTGAATATGGACTTCGATGAGATCACTTACCTGGAAGCACTGGCAGGGGAAGGATTCAACTATACCCGCATCTTCACGGGTACCTACATTGAACCCGTGGACAATATTTTCGGGATCCGGGAGAATACCCTGGCCCCGCTGCCCGGCAGGTACCTATCCCCCTGGAAGCGGGAAGACGGGAAATATGACCTTGACCGCTTTGATCCGCACTATTTTGAAAGGCTCCGGGATTTTGTCTCCGCCGCAGGGGAGCATGGTATCGTGGTGGAGGTGACCCTGTTTTCCTCCATGTATGACCAGCGTGCATGGGAACTCTCGCCCTTCAACCTGCGCAACAATGTGAACGGGGTGGGGGATATGGACCTGGGACGCGTGCATACCCTTTTTAACGGAAACCTCCGGGCATACCAGGAACAGTATATCCGGAAAATGGTCAGGGAGTTGAATGCATATGACAATATTTTCTTTGAGATTCAGAATGAGCCCTGGGCCGATCATCCCAACCTGGTGGATTACGTGAATCTGGACGATACGGCCGTTTTCAGCCGTTCGTGGCAGAAGCGCGTGGAGGTGGCCAACCAGGTTTCTGCTGAATGGCAGGCATGGGTGACCGGGGTCATCGGGGATGAGGAATCCTACATGGGTAAAAAACATCTTATCGCGCAGAATATCAGTAATTTTCAGTATAATATCCAGGATCCCCCGGATGCGATCTCCATCTTTAACTTTCATTATGCCCATCCGGATGCGGTTCTGCTGAACAGCGATCTGAAGGGGGTGACCGGACTGGACGAGACCGGCTTCATGCCACAGGGTGACCTGCTTTACATTACCCAGGCCTGGAGGTTTATCCTTTCGGGCGGGGGACTCTACAACAACCTGGATTATTCCTTCACAGCGGGTCATGAGCGGGGCGACTGGCCCATTCCGGCCACCAACCCGGGATGGGGAGGCAGTAGTTTCAGGAAACAGCTATCCATCCTGGCCCGCACCATGAAGAAAGTGCCTTTCCATGAAATGGAATTTTCCGACACACTGGTTAAGGCCGAAGCACAGGATCTGGTGCAGTACGGGCTTTACAAGGGGGATGGCTGCTGCATCGTGTACCTGGAGAACTGCCGGGGAATGATCCTGTATCCTGTCATTCCGGAAGGCCGGTACACGGTCACCTGGCTGAACATCCATTCCGGGGTGAGGATTGAAAGCCAGGAATCGCTCAACGAGCACACCCCGCTGCTTTTTCCCTTTCCACTGGACCAGGGAGTGCTGTTGATCCAACCATCTCCATCAAAATAAAAGCATGATGACACAGAAAAAGATCCATGAAAACAGGCGGGATTTCCTCCGCAAGTTCACCCTGCTGGGAGGAATGGGTGCCGCCGGGACCCTCACGGGTTCAGCCGCGGTGGAGTGGCTGCGCGGCTCAGCCCCTGAAGGGAACGGGACGCTGGTCCGGATCGATCCGGATCCCGCAGCGGCACCATTTGCTCCCCTGGATGAGCTTCAGATGGACGTGTCCGTTCCCGGTACCCTGGTGGTATTTGACGGAAAGAACCGGGAATATTTCAGGAACAGCGTGACCGGCGGAATGAAGGTCAGGGCCGGGGGATGGCCCGGCAACCACCTGGTCATCCTCCTGGACGGGCAGGACCGGCCGGCCGATTTTGCCACGTTCAGGGTCCGGGCCACCACCTCCGTTTCTGATTCCGGGGGAAAATACAGCAGGTTGCTGGAAAATCTCTATTTCACCATGACCAATGAGTGGGAGCGGGAAGCCAGCGTGGTACGGTTCAACGGGAAGTACTACCACAGTTTTGTGGGCTGGCTGAGGGATCATGTGCACACCATGAAGGGAATGAAATACTTTTATCATGAGCTGAAAACGGGAATTGAGCTTTACGCTGACAGCCAGCGTGGGGATGGTATGATCTGGGACAATTACAACAAGCGGCCCCCGGAAGGGGATTACTGGGAGCAGCGGTTCGGCTACGGCGATTTTGTCAGGGTGGTGGATGAAGGGGCGCAGGAATTCAGGAGGATCCCCGTGGAGAATGATGTGGAGTACCTGTTCATCGAAGGGATCTATTACACCTGGAAGGCCTGTGGGGATGATACCTGGATGGAGCGCATGCTTGATCCTGCACTGAAAGCCCTGGAATACAGCACCACGGATCCCTACAGGTGGTCGGAGAAATACCGGCTGTTGAAGCGCGGTTATACCATAGATACCTGGGACTTCCAGAACGATGAGGATGCTGAAATATCGGCGGGACCGGCGCTGTATGGCGATCCCATGGTGATCAGGCTGCCCCACACCCGGTTCGGGGTGATGTTCGGGGACAATACAGGTATGTTCGCTTCCTGCATGTACCTGGCGGAGATGCTGGAACATGCCGGCCGGCAAGAGGAAGCCGGCCGGGTACGGGAGACCGGCAGGGGGATCACGGAACGGCTGGATGCCCTTTCCTGGAACGGACGATTTTACACCCACCATGTTCCCGAGGACCGGAGCATTGTGAGGGACCTGGGCGTGGATGAGCCTGCCCAGGTATCCCTTTCCAACGCCTACTCCCTCAACCGGATGATCGGTCATGACCGGGCCGTCTCCATTATCCGGACCTACCTGGGCATCCGGGAAAAGATGCCGTCCACCTCCCCGGGCGAATGGTACACCATTTATCCGCCCTTCGGCAAGGGGTACGGGGGTCACAATACCCGGTGGTCCTATATGAACGGGGGAGTGACCACCATCGTGGCAGGGGAGCTGGCGCACGGCGCTTTTGAACATGGATTTGAATCCTATGGCGTGGATATCCTGGACCGGTTGCTGGTACTGTCGGAAAAAACAAAAGGGTTCCTCCACTGCACCTACCGGGGGGCCATGCCGTCCCCGCCGGAACGGAATTTCACGCCCCTGTCACTGAAAGAGCTGGCCAACACGGATTTCCGGGGCAATACAGTGAAGGGGGTGGCCGGGTGGACTGGCGAGGGGGAGAACGACCTGCACCAGTTTCCCACAGGGCAACAGGTATTTCACGGGGTGCCCTTTGCCATCATCGATCCGGCACAGAACGGAAGGAAGGCCTGCCTGGGCCTGTCGGCTGCCGAACGCTATACGGACCATGCAGTGCTGAAGGTGGGCCGAAGAGCCGCCTCGGTATACCTCCTGCATACCACCGGCAAGAACTATTATGCCGGCAGCGTCAGCCTGGATTATGCCGATGGTTCCGGCCACATCGACCACATGGGCCCGGGGAAGGTCTCCAACTGGTGGTATCCCACAGCACCCCAGGACAGGAAACAGACCCCGCATATGCGCGTTGCATGGAGGGGGGAGAACCGTTACAGCCGGAATGTGGGTGTGTGCCTGTACGGACTGAACAACCCGCATCCGGAAAAACAGATCGAATCGATCACCTTCCGGAGTGCGGGTGACCCAAACAAATGGATGGTGCTGGGGGTGACCCTCTCCGACCAGCCGGTCTACTTCGAACCTGACTTCATCTCTGCCGGTATCCCGGATAACTGGGGCGCTGCGGCCGTGGTGTACGCGCTGGTGGAAGGCCTCTGCGGGGTGAAGGATCATGGAACGGCCTACAGTCACGCCCTGCTTGCTCCGCGATGGCATGCAGCCGGGGAGAAAGAGGCCTCGGTCACCATCACTTACCCGGCTTCCGGTGGGTACATCACCTACAGGTACCATCATGCCGGCGGGGTGATCAGGATCGATTTTACAGGGAGCATGGAAGAGGCGGACATCCGCCTGCTGCTGCCGGAGGGTGCTGCTGTTTCGGGGGTAAGGATCAACGGTGACCCTGTGGAGTACCGCGTCGAGACCGTCGAGCAATCACACTACCTGCTGGTTTCCGGGATCCGGTCCCCCGTGAACCGGGTCGATGTGGCGCTCTGACAGTCTTGAGGATACGATGACCGGACCGATATCCGGACCAACATGTTCTGCGGGCCGCGTGATGCGGATGATGCGGGTGATGCGGGTGATGAACCGGGCAGTGAATGACAAAAGATCTTTGAAAATGAGGAATACGGATAGTAGTATGAAGTTACGCAGTATCGGTTATTGTATGTCGGTTGTCAGGATAATGGCTGTCTGGTTCCTGGTTGCTCTGATGGCACCGGATGCACTCGGTCAGCCATTACCTCCTGAAGCAGACGGCGGGAACATGGCCCGCTTCGTGTGGAAGGATTCAGCGGGCAGCGGGCGCCAGCAGACGGTGCTGTTCCGGCGGACCTTCGATCTTGCGGAAAACGGTTCGGCCGGTTCGGCCGTGATACACCTTTTTGCGGATTCCAGGTACCATCTCCATGTGAACGCGACCCCTGTCAATTTCGGGCCTTCCAGGTTCTATCCCCGGAATCCGCGGTATGACAGCTACGATCTTTCCGGGTATCTCCGGGAGGGGAAGAATGTGATCGCGGTGGAGGTGCTTTCCAATGGTACGGAGACTTTCCAGGTACCGCTGAGTATCGGGGGACTGATCGCATGGGGAGCGGTGGACACAGGGACGGGGCGTATTTCCCTGGAGACCCCGGGGGATTGGAAAATGCATCCATCCGGCGCTTTCCGGCACGATGCACTCCGTTTCTCCTTTGCCTGCGGGCCCATGGAGATCTTTGATGCACGGCAGGAGCCAGGCGACTGGAAGGCGGCGGACTTCGACGATTCGCACTGGGAAGCCCCGGTGGAGATCGGCAACCGGGACCACTGGGGCAGTCTCACCCCCAGGGTCATACCCCCGCTCACACAGGAGGAGATGATCCCGGTGGAGCTGCTGGGGATCTATGAACCGTCCGGGGAGGAGACCGTGTACTCGTTTTTTATCAAGACCCCCGATGAGACCAACAGGCTTTACGGGAGCGGATGGCAGATGTATGCATGCACCTATGTGTATTCCCCGCGGGAACAGGAGGTGGAGATGGGGCTCTGGTGGGGGGAATATTACCTGAACGGGGAAGGTCCGCTGGAGGTGTCGGGCAGCGAACCCGGGAACCCGGTCAGGCAGAACCGGGTGTTCCGTTTCAGGCAGGGATGGAACTTCCTGTTCATCAGTTATGTGGCCATCTGGGGAGGCTGGGATTACTACATGGCCGTTCCAAAGGACGCGGGACTGCAGTTCTCCCCCCTGAAAACCGGGGATCACGGTCCGGCCATACTCACCGCAGGTCCTTTTCCGGAAGATCAAAAGATCTTTGATCCGGAAAAGATCCCCCCCGGAGATGACATATGCATTGTCTCAGGGAAAGAATTCGGGTGGATTTTGCGTGAACTGGGCAAGATGGGTCCCAATCCCGCCCGTGACCTGGTATGGAGAAAACTGGACATGGAAAGGAACATGAAAACCAATGATTTCCAGGTGTCGGATTTCGGGATCTCCGGACCTGTGACCCTGGTTTTTGACCTGGGGGGTAAACAGCTGGGAAGGTTGTTCTTCCACATGGATGCAGATGAGGGTGCTGTGGTGGACCTGGGATGGTCGGAAGACCTGAACAGCCTGGGGATGCCTTTCCTTTACAAACGCCTGCAGGTGAATGCAGCGGCCCGGTTCATCACCACGGAGGGCCTGAAGCGGTATGAGACGTTCAAACCTTACGGGGCCAGGTACCTGCAGGTTCATGTGGATCCCGGAGGATCTCCCTGCACGCTGGGAAAGATCGGGCTCATCCGGCAGGTATATCCTTTTGAGAAGAGGGGCAGCTTCTCCTGTTCCAATCCCATGCTGGAGAAGATCTGGGAGATGGGATGGAGGACCCTCAGGGTCTGTGCTGAGGATTCCTATACCGATACTCCCTTCAGGGAAAGGGGCCTCTATGCCGGAGATGCATTGCCCGAGTATGCCATCACCCTGGCCACATCGGGCGACAGCCGATTGATGAAGCAGTCGCTGCTGCTGTTCCAGGACATGTACCGGGACAATATGTACGGGGACAGGGAGGAGGGGCTGAACGATTTTGTCTTGATCACCCTGCTTGAACTGCACTGGTACTACCGGATCACCGGCGATCTGGAATTTGTACGTTCCCTCTATCCCAATTATCACGCCCTGATGCAGCATCTCATGAAGAGACGGAATCCGGAAGGATATTATTCCACGGGCAGGGTCTTTATCGAATGGACCAAGATCGACAAAACGGCCGATCTCGCGGCTTCACAGGCCCTGATTTCTGAAAGCTTCCGGTGCATGGCCGAACTGGCAGCCACACTGGACCGGGAAGCGGATGCGGCGCAGTTCGCCGGGGAGGCGGACCGGCTGGATGAGGTATTGAACACCCTGTTCTGGGATGAGGGGAGGGGAGCCTACCGGGATGGGTTCAGGGATGGCATGGCCATCGGCCACCATTATCCCATTTCCAGTGTGCTTCCGCTGCTTTTCGGGATCAGTCCGGATACCAGGGAGGATTCCCTGATCGCTTTCCTGGACAGGGAACTGCGCGATATCGGGGAGGAGACCCGCAACCGGAAGATCACTCCCTACGGGAGCTTCTACCTCTTTGCCGCGCTTTACAGGACCGGTCACGCCGCCCTGGCCGAACGCTTCATGCTCCAGTACTGGTCCCGGATGATCCACCAGGGGGACGACACCTCCTGGGAGAATTTTGATATCGGCGGAGCGGACGGAGGGGGACAGGGCACCGCCAGTCACGCCTGGAGCGGGCATCCCACCTACTTCCTTTCCACGGAGGTGCTGGGTGTGCAACTCGGCTTCAGCCGGGAGTTCATCCCGTCGCTGATCGAGATCGCTCCCCAGTCGGAAACCCTTTCATGGGCCCGGGGAACCGTCCCCCACCCGGCGGGGATGGTCGGGGTGGACTGGAGGATCGAGGGTGAACGGCTGATCCTTCAAGTGCTCCTGCCGGAAGGGGTGGCGTACCGGGTTGCGCCCCGGGGACGGCTGGCCGGATTCACGCTGGACCTGAACGTGGAGACCTACGGAGAAAATAGGGAACCCATTTTGATCTCCATTGAACCTGGTTCACCCTTCAAATCGTCATTTTTAGGGCGATATGAGTAACTTTACACTGAACAATGTATCCGGTCAGCCCGGAACGGCATCCGTGTACTTCTGTTCGGGATCGGTGAAACAAGCACCGCTGAAAAAATCGTGATACTCCGTTAGAAAGAACCATTATGAAAAAGATCACCCCGTTGATTCTCGGCATGGCCATGAGCAGCCTGGGCCTCCAGGCGCAGCATTTACCGACCATCGGCACCCCTTTGGATGATACCCTGTTTGTGGGTTCCGGTCCAAATTTTCTGCTGGTACCCGATGTGGATGATGGTGAAGCCGGAGCGGACCAGGATTTCTCCTTCCGGGTAACTTCATCGGAACCTTCCATCCTGCAGGTGGATTCGGTTTCCTTCACCACGGGCCATACTTTCGCCGTCATCCACGTGACCGAACAGGGTGTGATGGGTTCGGTGACCATCCAGTCGGTGGCGGAAGATCCGGATGGGACCGACACCGCATCATTCCGGGTAACCGTGGGCCCTTACCGGAATCCCGGGATCAAATTTGAGATCCATGACATCGTCTTCTGGCAGCAGTTCGTGCCCCTGGAGGCCAATCCGGCCTTCAGCATGATCGCAGAAAGCGGAGAGGCACCCTATGACCAGATCGATCTTGCATCCCTGGATCTGAGCGTCTATGCGGACTGCCAGACTTCCCCTCCCTGTACAGGCACGGATTTCTTCACCGCGATGTTCAGGGGGTACCTGACTCCTCCCGTGACAGGAGATTATTATTTCTATATGGTCGCGGGAGACCAGTGCAGTATAGGGCTCAGCGGGGATGAGTATTTTGACCATGCCTCGGTGATCCTTCACTCCAGTGACGGGATCGGGACCTCATCCGGGAACAAGGAGTGGAAGTCGGTACAGGTTTCCCTGGAGGCAGGGAAGGTTTATGCCATTTACGGAACCCACTGGAATATACACACCCCCATGGGAGGAATGCTCTGGGAAGGACCGGGAATCTCCAAACAGTATATTCCCGGGCAATACCTTGCCCATGTGTACGATCATGTGAGCCCTTCTGCTCCGGGGACCCTGGAACTGGTCAATACCGGACTGACTGATATCCGGTGCCGGTGGGAGGAAGCTACGGATGACAGCAAAGTGACGGGATATAACCTCTATCTGAACGGCTGGAAGGTGAATGAGCATCTGATCAGGGGGACTGAATACCAGGCTTCCGGACTGCATCCGGCCACCCGGTATGCAGCCCTGGTCACCGCACTGGATGCGGCAGGGAATGAATCCATGATCAGTAACACGGTACTTACCACCACTTACCTGGAGGATGAGGTACCACCCTTTGCTCCCGGCGGGATCCAGGCCACGGTCGTATCGGACATTTCCGTTCAGTTGGCCTGGGAGGAGGCGGTGGACGGGGAGACCGAGATCAGGGGGTACAACCTGTACCTGGACGATGTGCTTTACAATACGGAGGATCTGATCTATGCGGAAGAGGCCCTGGTCGAAGGATTGGTCCCGGAAACGGGATATTCGGTGACCCTGGAGGCGGTGGACGCCGGGTATAATGTATCCCCGAAAAGTGATCCGCTGGTGGTGACCACCAGTGCCTTCGATCCGTATGATATTTCCCTGACCGATAAAAAGGCCAGGATGAGGGTTACGATGGAAGTGGTTGGAAGGAATGACGGTCTGGGTGTCAACCCGGATTATATAACGGGTGAATTCATTGACGACCCGCAGCAGGTGGAACTGATCAGGGAACTGGAACCGGCGGCGATCCGGTGGGGCGCATTAACGGCCAACCCATTGAATTTCAGCGATTATATCGGAACTGGGAAGGCGATGACCTTTGGCAGGTTCATGGCTTTCTGCAATGAAGTCAATGCTTATTCCGTCATCACCTGCGGGGTGGAGAACAGCACGGACTGGATGACCGATCCGGAGACCTTTGTCCATTTCCTGGAATATGTGGCCGGACCGGCAGATTCGGAGTACGGAGCCATCAGGGTTGCCGAAGGATATAACGAATCCCTGCTGGAAGGAAGCAGGGGACTGGTATTTGAGTTTGGGAACGAAGTGTGGGGGGCAACGGCCCACGATGCACAGATCGGATCGGATTATACGGTGTACGGCGCATGGTGCAGGGAGATGGCCCGGCTCATGAAGTCATCGGAATATTATGACCCCGGGAAGATCTGTCTGGTTTACAGCGGGAGGAATCCACACCCGTCTGACAGCTATGGCCTGAATGAAAAGCTGATGACCGGGGATACAGGTGAGGTGGACTGGCTGGCGGTCAGCGGCTACCTGGGGGGAAACCTGAATTACTCCCCGGAAATTGATCCGGGTGAAAGTGAACTGGATTACTATAAGAACGGGTATGTGGCGGTGCACCGCAACCTGGAAGGGCTGGTGGAAACCATGCGGGAAACGGTGCAGGCCAGCGGGGAGATCAAACCCACCTACATGTATGAGGCCAATATGACCACCAGCAGCTATTTCGGTCGCCTGGGCCAGGCCATCGTGCAGACAGGATATTATGCGGAGGTAATGGAGACCGGGGGAGTCATTCCCACCCTGTTCCAACTGACCGGGGGACAATGGAAGATGGTGGTCCCTTCACAGGATTACTACAAAACTCCCCTCTTCCATACGGCAGCCTATTTCAACAGGTACTGCAAGGGGCATATTCTGAAGACCGGGGTGGATACGCGTGCCACCATCAGGTCGTCCCCGGGCGCCGAAAAACCTCTTGAACCGGTGGGATGCCATGCCTATACGGAAGATGGACGGTATGCCTTTCTCCTGTTCAGCCGGGATTTTGAACACGATTTCGTGGTCCAGCTGGACCTTCCCGATGGTTTCCAACCGGAAGATGCCGGGGCGGCCAGGAAATATGTGATCACCGGGGAGGGTTTCAGTGCCAGGGAGGCGGTGATCGATTCCGCGCAGATCACAGTATCGGACGGGATGCTGGTGGAAGTTCCCGCGTACAGCATGGTGGTCATCACCTTCGGGGCAGAAGACCTGCAGGAGGATCCCCTGCCTGCAGGGCATTACATATACACCCCGGCCACTTCGGTGAATATTTATGCTTACAACACCGAGATATTTGACATCAGCGGCCGCGAGAAGAAGATCTTCCTGGCCTCGGTGGAACCGGACAGTGCCTTTTCCGATGTTGTAAAATGGGAGATGGATACCGCCGGTGTCCGCGTGACTTACGGATTGAAGTCCTACGGGTTCGAAGTGCAGGGATCGGGGACCTGTGACGGGAACGGGACCGTAACCCTGAAAGCCATGGCCTGGGACAATCCGGAGGTCTATGACCAGGTCACCATCAACATTTCCAACCAGGGGACCAATTGCGGGACCGGAACGGAGGATTCCCCGGGGAGGTATTTCAGCCTCTACCCGAATCCTGCCTCCGAAAATCTGTACCTGGAAAACCTGCCCGGTCACACCGGATTGATCCTGGTCACCGATCTTACGGGCCGGAAGTGCATGACCAGGAACTATGCAGGCTCGTCCCTTGAGCTTGATCTTTCCGGTCTGACGCCGGGACTTTACGACCTGAGCGTTACCGGAACCGGGGATATTGTCCACAGGAAGTTTTTGAAAGAGTGACCCTTAACGGTTCTCCTTTGAACTTCACCGAATAACTTCCGGGATAATCGGGTTCCAGGTCTTCTTTTTCAGGAAATTCATAAATTTGGAAGAGCGGAACTGATTATCGGATATGAAAAGACCGGGATTTATCTGTGTATGCCTCATCTGTCTCCTGTCGGGATCTGTCAGGGGTCAGAATCCCGAAATCAGGTTTCATCACATAGGGAATGAGGAAGGTCTCTCGCACAGCCTTGTTGCCGCTGTGGCCGAAGACAGCCTGGGATTTTTATGGTTCGGGACCCAGGACGGCCTCGACCGGTATGACGGTTACGAGTTCAGGACCTATTTCAAAGGCACGGGAAACAGGCATCCTTCCGACAGCTGGGTGCGGGACCTGTATATCGACCGGCATAACCAGCTCTGGATTTGGTACCAGGGTGCGGGACTTGAACGCTTTGATCTGTATACGGAAACTTTCTATCAGTACAGACCAGACTCACTGGATCCGGGAAGCATTTCAAGCAACACCTATCCATCCGGACAGACCCTGGTGTACACCGTTTTTTATGAGGATCCGGATGGAACGCTATGGATAGGAACGGACCGGGGACTGAACCGCTACGACCGTGACCGGGATTCATTCCTGGCCATCCGTCATGATCCGGAAGATCCCGGCAGCCTCAGTGATGACAGGATCAACAGCATCGCGGGGGATGAGGAGGGCCGTCTCTGGATCGCCACCTACCATGGACTGAACCGTCTCGATCCTTCCACGGGTAAAATTGAGAGACTGGATTGTTCCACAGGACCGGAAGGGATCCTGCATGACAGCATCATCACCTGCCTGTATGTGGACCGGGATCATACAGTCTGGG
>DSEO01000007.1 GCA_011056635.1 Bacteroides sp. | reverse complement strand
GTCTATTTCAAACCTGGCCTTCGGTTTCGGGTGGATGGTGATCACCGCGGTGGTTGCGTCGGTACAGTTGAACCTGGACGTGGTCACAAGCCGCACCTGCCTGGTAACGGGGTCATCCGAAAAGTTGGTGAAGGTATGGTCCGGGGACTCTTCGTCACTGGAAGCGCCGTCCCCGAAATCCCAGGTATAGGTATAACCGCCCCTGCTAAGGTTGCCGAATTCCACATTGAGTGGATGGCAGCCTTCCGTAACGCTGGCGGAGAAGGCAGCATCGATGGCCGGGTACACCTCCACCGTCCTGGTGGCCTGGCTGGTGCATCCGGCATCATTGGATGCGGTCATGACCACCTGGAAGCTTCCGTTTTGTGTGAAGCTGGGGTTGACGAACAGGTGTTCCACAGGATCCGTGTCCGCGGTGACCGTGTCCGTCCCGTCGCCGAAATCCCAGTGGAATGTCGTGCCGCCCACCGATGCGTTGTGGAACGTGACGGTGGATGGAGAACACCGGATGCCTTCTTCAAATGTGAATCCGGCCCGGATATAGGGATGCACCACAATATCCACCAGGAAGGAGTCAGAACACACATTGTTGGACGCGGTAGCAGAAAGCCATACATGGTAAGTGGTATCGGAGGGCCCTATGTTGGTAAAAGTGTGCGTGGGATGTGTTAGCAGGGATGTGGTCCCGTCACCGAAATCCCAGTGGTAGTATGCAGCGCCTTCGGAATTGTTCATGAATTCGACCGTCAGCGGATGACATCCCTCCAGCTGGCTCGGGGTGAATACAGCGTTGATATCGGGTTCGACGGTGACTGTCCGGATGATTTCACTGGTGCAGCCTGCATCGCTCTCTGCCACCAGGGTGATCTCAAAATCCTGCTGGCTGTGAAAATCCGGATTGACAAACCGGTGACTCACCGGATCCATGTTGTAAGTGGTGGTATCGGAACCATCCCCGAAATCCCATCTGAAAATGCTGGCATTGATGGAGGAATTCTCAAGGACAGCCTCGAAGGGACTGCACCCGAGGTGATCGCTGATCGTGAAATTGGCCCGGACATAGGGATGCACTGTGATGTCAATGGAGAACGTGTCCCTGCAGAAATTGTTGGGGGCAATGGAGACCAGGGTGACCGTGTACACGGAATCCACCGTTCCCGTATTGGTAAAGAGGTGGACCGGGTCGTGCAGGTGGGAAGTGGACCCGTCCCCGAAATCCCACAGCCAGGTCTGCGCACCCCCGGACCCGTTGGTGAATTCAACACGCAGCGGATGGCATCCTTCCGTGGTGGATGCGCTGAATTCAGACAGGATGGCCGGATACACGGTAACTGTTTTCGTGATCTCATCGTTGCAGCCCGCATCGTTTTGCACCACCAGGGAGACTTCAAACTCCTGCTGGCTCAGGTAATCGCTGTTCACAAAGGTATGTGTGACCGGAACCGGGTCTTGGGTGATGACCACGGTACCATCCCCGAAATCCCATGTGAATAATGAACCTCCGATGGAACGGTTCTCAAATGCGACCTGGAACGGGCTGCATCCCAGCGCATCGTCAAATGTGAACTGTGCTTCTGCCTGTGGATGGACCAGGATGGGCCAGGAGATCGATTTGACGCATTCACCGTCCGCCGTGGAAGTGGTCAGCGATACCATGTAGGTGGTGTCAGCCTGGGTGAAATTGTAGAATGTGTGCACGGGTGAATGCTCCACGGAGGCGGAACCATCGCCAAATTCCCACAGGTAATTCATCGCGTTGACGGACAGGTCCGTGAAGGTGACAGTCAGCGGATGGCACCCCTCGAAACCGTCGGTGGTGAAATTGGCCGTGATCTCGGGATGTACCGTGATATACCGGACCATGGTATCGCTGCACCCCTCATCATTGAATACAACAAGCTGCAGGGGATACACGACGGAGGAATCGACCGGATTCAGATACGTGTGATTCAACACATCAGCATCCATGTTTGAAACGGGATTCCCGTCGCCGAAATCCCAGAAATACTGGTCTGCCCCTGTCGATTCGTTGTGAATGGTGATGACGAAGGGGTGACAGCCGACCACATCCTCCACGGTGAAGGCTGCCTCAATATAGGGATGCATCACCACATCCAGTATGGCCGTGTCCCGGCAGAATTCCGCTGAAGTGGCCACCAGGATCACCGTGAATACCGTATCGTGGTCCAGCATGTTCCTGTCATACCGGTGGATGGGATGTTCCTGGGTGGAGGTCCCCCCGTCCCCGAAATCCCACAGGTAGGTGGCGGCCCCGGTGGAATTGTTCTGGAAGATCACCTCGGCAGGGGAACATGCCTCGAGGGGATGGGCCGTGAAGTCTGCGTCGACTTCAGGGTAGACCGTGACTTCCCGCTCAATCTCATCGACACAACCCTCGTTGTTTTCCACCCTGAGGCGGATGGTATAGGTGATGGGGTCGGAGGTATGGTTCTCATAGACCTTGGAGATCACGGGTCCCGAAGAAGTGGAAGTGGTACCGTCGCCGAAATCCCAGTGATAGATATCGGCCCCGATGGACTGGTCTGTGATGATGATCTCATGGGGAGCGCATGCCGCAACCGTGTCGTATGCAAAACTGGCCTCGATATAAGGACTCACCGTGATGGGATAGTAGGAGGTATCCCTGCAGTTGTACGGGGAGATGGCGATCAGCCTGGTCTCGAACACCAGGTCGCCTGGCCCGAACAGGTTCCGGAACTCGTGGACGGGATTTTCTTCCACCGAGGAGCCTCCGTCCCCGAATTCCCAGCGCCAGGTGTCCGTGTTGCCCCAGGAATTGTTGGTATATTGTACCTCCAGCGGTTCACATCCCTCATCGGGGGCCGCTGAAAAATCGGAATAGATCTCGGGGAATACCGTGATCGTCCGGGTAAGGATATCGGCACATCCACTTGAATTCTTGACCATCAGGGTAATCTGGTAGTCGATGGGCAGGTCGGTGGTATTGGTATAGGTATGCGTGAAGGTGAACGGATCGGGAGGTGCTGCATAGGTATTGTCGTCCTCATCCAGGTCATACCGGATCAGGGGAGTACCATCCCCCAGGTCATACTGCCAGGAATAGGTTCCCGAGGACTGGTCATCGAATACGATCTCGAGCGGGGAACAACCCGAGGTGACATTGGTTTCGAAATGAGCGACCACAGGGGTGGATACCAGGACCGTAAGACCGATGGTCCCCGAACCACAGGCGCCTGATACCTCCACTGTGTAATTGTGCGGTCCCGGGGGCAGGTTGATGGCC
The DNA here is from genome assembly GCA_011056635.1 of Bacteroides sp. Classification (GTDB taxonomy): domain Bacteria; phylum Bacteroidota; class Bacteroidia; order Bacteroidales. The sequence continues at coordinate 9,357 of DSEO01000007.1, read as the reverse complement.
GTGGGCAGATTGCTGGTGGCATCGTCCAGGTAAGTGTCGGGTGTCCACTGGTAGGTGGTGCCGCCAAATGCATAGAGCTGCACCGGGTCGCCGTAACAGGCCCTTACCACGGATGAGTTCGTTCCCGCCACGGTAGCCCCCACATTCAGCGCCCCGAAATCGGAGTAATACCCGTAGTACAATCCCCCCTGGCCTGCGCCGGGGAATCCGTTCATGATGGCCAGGTGAAAGATCCCCCCGGTGTTCTGCACCAGGTGCTGGCCTTCCGGGAGCACGTTGGCGTTGATGAGTGTGGTCAGCTGTGCAACCCATCCGTCGCTTCCCTGGATCTCGGTAAATGCACCGGGATCAATGACGTTATCATCCCGCACCCCATCGACCAGGAATTTATCCTCGTTCCCCCTTTCTGTAATGATGAAAAAATAAAAGATATTTTCCCCTTCCCGGGCGCGGGTAAAAGCGAGCTGGGTATTGCCGGTACATCCGATGGCCGGTACGAGCGCCCCGCCCCGGGTCTGGTTGGCCAGAGAAAGATGGAACACATAGAAGGGTTTGAACGGATCGGATGGATTTACCCTGGAAGTGATCCTGGCGTATTTGGATCCGTTGGGTACCACCACCAGTCCCTGCTCACCCCTGTCCAGTGTGGTATAGGGAGTGGGACCGATCGGGTTACCATCCGCATTTGTCACGTAAATGTTCGTATTATCCTCAGTGGCAATCACATAGACGTGGTTGGGATTCTTCACATCAGGTACAATATAATTATCCCCGGTGATGTCCACCGGCACGATCTGGTCTCCGATCACCGCCTGTCCCTGGGATCCGGTATTCAGGGCATCATCTTTCACGCTGACAGCCACCGGTCCGGTGGACTCGATCCTGGTTCCCGCCAGCCGGTCGGCCGCATAAATGCTGTAATTGTAAGGGTACACAGAAAAAGTCTGTCCCCTGTTCAGGGTCACCACATGGGTACCTCCCGGGGGGATTCCGGTTGCCAGGGATCCGTAGCTGGCCGGTTTTCCCGGCGGCAGGGTGATGGTCACCTGCGTGTTGTCCAGGGTGGCCACTATATCGATGGCAGAGTAGGTCCTCGGTGTGTTGTTCCTGTTGTCATACACGGTCTGGAAAGGCGTATAGAAAAGTGTCCCCAGTCCATTGCCCCCCTTCAGGGTCCAAAGATCGGAACCATATGCATAATTCACCTCCCAGTATGCATTGATCATATTGGTGGCGGTGATGTGCAAACCGAAATCATTGATCCCTGACGGAGTGAGCGGTTTGTTCTCGAGCCTGTTGTTATTGGGAAGGGCAGCCACATCAATCAGGTGGGTCAGGTCTATTGCTGCCTCTTCATTGGCCGGAATATCCAGGACAATTTCCTGGAAACCTGTTGGATTCGAGACGGGATCATAGGGATTGGCCGGCATGCTGACAGTGACCGTAGCCGGAAGTTCCAGGGTGGCGATCCTCAGGGTCCCCGGAGTTCCACCTGTATTTCCCCGGTGGGATAGCTCGGGAACCACGAACCAGAAATCGGTATCCACCTGGGCATGTGAAAGTGTGGAATGACCGGTCAGGCATATGATGAAAACCGCATATACCAGGGTTCGGACCATGGCTTCTTTCCCTGTTTTGCGCATTATTGTGGGATTCATAAAACTTCCCATCCATCTATACGTAAAAACCAGAAGGATGGTTTTATGGTTGCATGGAATAATATACCGGTATGAGGCTATCTAAAATATTTTTCATTTCCTTATGGATTTATCCGCTGTTATCCTCCTTCTCGCAGGGTCAGGAGTACCTTTCGGAAGGATTTGAGACCGGGGCGCGTCCCGACGGATGGACAGAGGCGCCGGTATCGGGGAATGAGCCGTGGAGATACCGCAACGGTGGTCACAGCCCGAACGACAACAACTGGCTGGTACCCCCCGGGGAGGAGGATATCACCCGGAATCCCCCTTCTGCCTACGAAGGGACTTTCAATGCCATATTCTTCAAGCAGGGGGACAACAACGAAAGGACAAAACTGATCACCCCGGAGCTGGACCTGCTCGGGGGGACAGGTATCGAGCTCAGCTTCTACCTTTGCCAGATCCCCTGGACATTCGAGGGTTCCACGGGATGGGATGTGCTCCGTGTCTACTACAGGGTATCGGGGGAGGACCCGTGGGTGCTGCTTCATGAATACCTGGACCCGGTGTATGAATGGGAGGAGAAGAAACTGACCCTGCCCAATCCCTCCTCTTCCTATTATGTGGCATTTGAGGGTCATACCCGGTGGGGATACGGTACCTGTATCGACCAGATATCCATCCGGGAAACCGGTTCACAGCCACTTTATGTGGGGGAGGTGGACTTCGTCCAGCCTTTTGCCAGTGCGATCCCCTCCGGATCATCCGGTGTGCCCATGATGCGACTGGATATCAAGGTGTTCGGGAACACCGGTTCCGCCATGCTGGACCACATAAACTTTACTTCCCTGAACACCTCGGACGGGGACCTGCTGCCGGGGGGTGTGCAACTGTTTGCCACAACGACCCAGACTTTCAGCATGGACCGGCCCCTGGGGTCCGCTACTGATTTTATTTCCGGGATCGCCAGCTTCACGAACCTGGATTACAGCCTTCCGGCGGGCCAGTCCTACCTCTGGCTCACCTATGATATCGACCTGAATGCGGCCCACGGGAACGTGCTGGATGTGATGGTGGAGGCCAATGCCATCATGGCCAATGACAGCCTGTACCCGGCAACGGACCGGTCCCCCGATGGATCGAGGACCATCTATGAAACACGCTATTCCCAGGATTTTGAAGGAAGCCACAACTGGACCCTCACCGGGGAATTCGAGGTAACGACCCCCAACGGAATGGGGGGAATACCCGGAAATCCCAATCCGGATGCGGCATTCAGCGGTACAAAGTCACTGGGGACGGACCTCACGGGATTGGGTGCCAATCCTTACAATTACGAACCCGGGCTGGGTGAGGCCTCCAGTTTCCTCGCCACCTCACCGGCGATCGATGTACTGTACTACAAGAATCTCAACCTGTTCTTCAAGCGGTATCTGAATATTGAGGTATGGGATCATGCCTCCATCCAGATCAGTGATGATGAAGGGGGCACCTGGCATATGTTATGGGAAAACACCTCCTATCTGAGTGATTTTATGTGGTTCCAGGAGCAGCTAACCATCCCTGATGAATTTGCCAGGACCGACCGGCTGAAGATCCGTTACAAACTGGGCCCCACCGACGGGATGAACAACTATTCGGGCTGGAATGTGGATGACATTTACCTGACCGGGGAGTTCATATCCAGGGATGTGGGTGTGTCGGAGTGGATCTATCCGGAAAGCGGAAGCGGCCATACAGCCAGTGATCCGGTGACAGTCCGCGTCAGGAATTACGGGGGAGCAGAGATTACCGAGCCGGTCCCCCTGGCTTATTCTTTTGACGGGGGGACCACCTGGGTGGTGGATCATATGAACCAGGCCATCCCGGTAGGCGGGTCGGTGGTGTATACATTCCCCACTCGGGCAGACCTTACCGAACCGGGTCTGAGGCCTTCCGTAATGGCCAGGACCGCCCTGCCGGGGGACCAGTACCCGGGTAATGACAGGATCACCACACAGCTTTATATTGTCCCCACCTACGACCCGCCATACATGGAGGATTTTGAATCGGGAAACGGTTACTGGCAAAGCCTGGGAAACCCGGTATGGGAGTACGGTGCGCCCGGCGGAAGTGTGATCAACAGTGCATCTTCGGGATCCGGGAGCTGGGTCACCGGTCTGGAGGCGACCTATGGCGATCTGATCGCCCAGAAGAACCGGATCATCTTTGAGGATGATTTTGAGACCGATCAGGGCTGGGTTTATGCCGGGGAATTCGAAAGAAACATACCCAGCAACATGTACCTGCCCTATTTTGCCTACTCCGGGTATTATTGTATGGGGACCGATCTGTCCGGGCAGGGGAGCATCCCATACAATTATGAGAACGGGATCACTGCCGGAACGGCTTACACGGCCATATCCCCGGCTTTTGATGTGACCGGCTACAGCAACCTGCAGGTGAGCTTTGCCAGGTGGCTCACCCTGCAGGAGGGTGATTCGGCCCGGTTCGAGGTGAGCCCGGATAATGGTGCGAGCTGGGTCACCCTGTGGAAGAACACCGGGGGAGGGATCCTGGACACGGATTTCCAGTTCATCCAGTTTGCGGTTCCGGATTCCCTGACCTATTCCAGTTCCCTGAGGTTCAGGTTCTCCCTGTATCATTCTTCGGTATCGGGACCGGTAGCAGAGGGATGGAACATCGATGAATTCAAACTGACGGGCGACCTGGTGGAGCGTGCGCCGGCGATCCTGACCTCTCCAAGCTACGACCTTACCGGTGTGACAGACCCCGTATTCGAAGCCCGTCTCTGGCTGGATACCGAGCAGGGTGTGGATGGCGCCACGCTGCAATATTCCCTGGACGACGGGGATACATGGACCGGTATATCCAATGCTTCGGGATTTGATACATACTGGAACTGGTATACGGGAAAACCCGTTGAGGCGATAGGCTCAAATGGATGGAGCGGACAGAGCGGGGACTGGATGACGGTAAGGCACCTGCTGCCGGCTGCCGTGACAAACAGGGACAACGTGCAGTTCAGGTTCCTGTTCGCGGCTGATAAGGTGCAAAACCAGTATGATGGAATTGCAGTGGATGATATCCGGATCATGGAAGCGCCCGATGATATCGGGATCCTGGAGATCCTGGAACCTGTGACCTCATGCGAACTGAGCGACCGCCAGACTTTCAGGCTGCGCATGAAAAATTCCGGCATCACTGACCTTGAGACAGGCGATACCATCAGGGTGGGCTATCATATTGAACGATCGGGTGAGATCCAGTCCGCAACGGAGGACCTCGTCCTGTCATCGGATTTTCCGGTGGGTGCCACACGCGATTTTCTCATGGCCAGGGAATTCGATTTCAGTATGAGCGGGCATTACCTGACAGAGGTTTGCATCACAGGCGTGGATCCGCATTATTACCATGCTGTATCCGATGATACCGTGTCGGCGTTGATCCGGGTCAACAAACCAGCGGTGGACCTGGGACCGGATCTTTCCACGGTAAGGCCGGATACGGTCGTACTGAGGGCCTTCTCCGGGGTTCCCGGCCAGGATTACCTGTGGCAGGACGGTTCCACCGATTCCCTGTTCCGGGTAAGTACCGAGGGGACTTATTATGTCAGGGTAACCAACAGCATCGGCTGCGTGGCCTCCGACACCCTGCGGGTGATGCAGCTTGTTGCCGACGTGGGAGTGAATGCGCTCATTTCCCCGGAATCAGCCTGTGAATTAAGTGACCAGCTGCCGGTCCGGATCGCCGTCCGGAATTTCGGAACGGACACGCTGGAAGTGAACGATACCATATTTGTCTCCGGTGAGATCAACCAGGTCCCCGTGTTTTCGGACACGCTTCTTCTGACGGGACCGTTCATTCCCGGAGTGACCATGGAATTCACTTTTTCGGAACTCTGTGACTTCTCCGCACCGGGAAGCTACGCGATGAAATTGTACACGCGGCTGAGGAACGATCAAGGCACCCTCAACGATACATTGTTCCATACACTGGATGTGTACGGGTATCCCGATGTGGACCTGGGCCCCGATACATCGGTACTGGCTGCCGGGTATCTGCTTTCGGCTCCTCCGGGATATGCCGCATACCTGTGGCAGGATGGTTCTGCGTCGGAGACATTCACCGTGGATGAACCCGGTGAGGGATTGTATCATGTGGCGGTGAGCGATGTGCATCAGTGTACGGGCTCGGATTCTGTGGTGGTGACACTGAATGTGACAGATGTCGCACTTGACCGGATCCTGTCCCCCGCCACCTCCTGCGCATTATCCGAGACCATTACCGTGTCGGCCCGGGTCAGGAATACAGGGAACCAGGTCATTCCTGCAGGCCAGACCATTGACATGGGGTATCTGGTGGACGGTGGCTCCCACGTACAGGATGCCCTGCTGCTGACCGATAATTTCATGCCCGGTGACACGGTCGATTTTGTCTTTTCTGTGTCAGAAAGCGTTCTGACTGGTGAATGGTATGAATTCACGGTATTCACCGATCTGGCCGGCGACACGAAATCATGGAACGATACCATGGTACATGATGTGGGCGTCTTCGAGGTCCCGGTGGTGGACCTGGGCGAGGATTACCAGGTGATCACCGACATTGCCCATACCCTTGATGCGGGTCCTGGTTTCGTTTCCTATGAGTGGCAGGACGGCAGCACGGACCAGACCTTCGTAGTCACCGAACGGGGGATCGGGAATTACTGGGTGACGGTCACCGATGGGAACGGGTGCGTGGTCAATGAATCGGTGCAGATCATGCTCGCCGTGCCCGATATCGGGATCCTCGAGGTGGACCATCCCAGGTCCGCCTGCAGCCTGGGCACCTCCGAACACGTCCGGGTGGCCGTCAAGAACTATGGTAACTGGGACATCGAACCTACCGCCGATATCTCCGTATCCTACTCACTGAACGGTTCGTTCGCGGTGACCGAGCAACTTGACCTTGAGACACCGTTTGAGAACGGATCGGTCATCTACCACACATTCAGCACTTCGGAGGATCTCAGTGTCCCGGACCGCTACGAGCTCATAGCCTACACCGATTATGACTCCGACCTGATCTCCTCGAACGACATCGTGCTGGTCAACGTGGATGTGCTTGGAAGCCCGGAGCTGGATATCAGCCAGGGTCAGGATACGATCCTGGTCTACGCGCCGCTTACCCTGGCTGCCACACCGGGGTATGCTTCCTACCTCTGGCAGGACGGCAGCACAGGCACAGATTATCAGATTACTGAACCCGGTGCGGGACTGTATGCTGTTGTGGTTACCGCTGACAACGGGTGTGCCACGGCTGACAGCGTTTACGTTGCCTATGACCTGCCGGACCTCGCCATTACCCGGATCGCATCGCCTGTCTCTGACTGCGAGCTTTCCGCGGACCAGCATGTGGCTGTGGAAATAATCAATAACGGCTATTACAGGATCGCACCTGAAGATACGCTGGCCCTGACCTATTCGGTGGACGGAGGCTCATCGGTCCTTGAGGTATTCCACCTGGCCACTATTCTGCCTCCGGGTCAGACCAGGGTGATGTCATTCAGCACGACTTATGATTTTTCTGGTATCCGGACCTATAACCTGGGCTCCAGCCTGATCTATTCACGGGATGAGGTACTGTTCAACAACACCATTGAAAGCGAAGTAAGTGTATGGGGGTATCCGGAAGTGGAGATTGGAGGCGGACAGGACACCATCCGGACCGGTTTGCCCTACACACTGGATGCGGGGACCGGCTATGCTTCATACCTCTGGGAGGACAATTCTTTTCAGAGCACGCTGGAGGTGACCGGATACGGATTGCACTGGGTGGAGGTCTCGAACGAATTCGGCTGTACAGCGAGAGATTCGGTCCATATCGATTTTCCGGTCAGTGACGGTGAAATGATCACACGATGGGGTCAGATCCGGGTCTTCCCCAATCCGGTAGCGGATATCCTGCACCTGGTGCTGGATCTGGCGGATGAACGGGAGATCATCCTGGAGATATACACGGTGGTGAATGCACTGGTATACAGGGAAGATCTTGACCGGACGGGATTCACAGAAAAAAATATTCCGGTTCATGATCTTGCACCGGGACCGTATTTCCTCCGGGTCACCGTGGATCAAATACCGCATACGATACCCGTGATCGTTAGATAGTCACCGGATAAGGGAATTGCGAAAAAGCCCGGGTAATCCTATCTTTGGGATAAAATGACCTATCCCATGAAAACAAAAACGATCTTCATCCTGTTGTTGTCGATCCTCCTGATCGTCTTTGCCCTGCAGAACACCGAGGTTATACATGTGAAACTTTTGTTCTGGGGGATCAACATCCCGCTGGCCCTTTTGATCTTTGTCTGTTTTACCGTGGGAGTGATCACCGGGATCATTCTGCCCAGGGGAGGTACAAAAAGGATAAAGGGAACGGAAATTAAACCCTGAATATCATGGCGCGATTTATGAAAGACCGGACCGCCTCCAAAGGGCAGGTCCCCGGTTCCCTGATACTGATCGGTGAACAGAAGATGGATCACCCGGTGATCAGGCTGATGGAATATGACAAGGACGAGCTGGTTGAAAAGGAACTGGAGTCCATCGAGGATGCCATCCCATGCATGGAGACGGAGAAGGTGTCATGGATCAATGTGTACGGGCTTCATGATATGGAGCTGATACAGCGGCTGGGGGAGATATTCGGACTTCATCCGCTGCTTATGGAGGACTTGCTGGATACCGATCAGCGTCCCAAATACGAGGATGGGGATACTTATAATGCCCTGATCATGAAGATGCTGAGATATGATCAGGAGACAAAAAGCATATTTTCGGAGCAATTCACGCTGATACTGGGGCAACACTTTGTGCTCACATTGCAGGAGCAGCCCGGGGACGTATTCAACCCGGTCAGGGAAAGGATCCGGCAGAATAAGCGCAGGATCAGACTGAATGACAATGATTATCTGGCCTATGCCCTGCTGGACACCATTGTGGATAACTACATGATCGTGATTGAATCCATTGGAAGAGAGGTAGAGGAGCTGGAAGGCAGGCTGTTCGGTGATCCGGACAAGCGGGTGGTGGAAGAGATCTACCGGCTCAAGACAGAGCTGTCCTTCCTCAGGAAATCGGTCAGGCCCGTGAAGGACATCATGTTCCAGGTCCTCAAGTCGGACAGCTCTTTCTTCCTGGAAAAGCACAATCATTTTCTCCGGGACCTGAATGACCTGGTTACCCGGTCCGCCGAAGCCATTGAGCTTTACAACGGTATGATATCGGACCATCTGAGCATATACGGTACGAACGTGAGCAACCGCACCAATGCAGTGATGAAGGTGCTGACCATCTTTGCCTCTATCTTCATCCCGCTGACTTTTCTGGCCGGGATCTACGGCATGAACTTCAAATACATGCCGGAACTGGAATACAGGTACGGTTACCTGATATTCTGGATCGCTGTGGTGTGTGTGGGGATCGGCCTTTTGATTTATTTCAGGCGGAAGAAGTGGCTTTAGATCCGGGGAGGCCCCGGTTTACCGGTTGGACATTCAAATTAACTCGTTACATTGGGGTAAAAATTCCCGAAATAAAAAAATAGCATGATAAAAAAAATAACCATTCTTGCCTTATCCGGGCTTTTATTCCTCACTTCCGCCACACAGGCGAAATTGACATTCAAAGAGATCCGGACTGCCTCCGATCGTATGATCGTTGCCTTTTTTATCAGC
>DSEO01000252.1 GCA_011056635.1 Bacteroides sp. | reverse complement strand
GGAGGCTTCCATAGCCCTGATCACCGAATCCAGATTGCCAGCCAGTTCCCTGCGCCTGTTCATGATCACTTCCTGGTTTACAGAATCGATCAGGGTATCAAACCGGAATAACCGGTGGTTGAGCTCCTCCGGTCCGCTGATAGAACCGGATCCGTCGCCTGCGGTCCTTGACGACACCTCCACATGGAACCGGATTGGTGTGAAGAAGGGAGAGACCAGATCGGCATAAGTTTTTTTTCTGTAGGGAGGAAGCTCGATCCTGTAAATGAATTCCGGTTCGGCATAAATGGACCCTTCATATACCCCTGTTTCAAGGTACACGAAAGTCCCCTCCTTCAGGTCAATGGAAATATGAAAACTGCCGTCTTCGGCACAGCGGACCGTATCGGAATACTGCGTTATGGGAAGGAAAGGATTGCCCTGGATAAAAACATGGATCAGTTTTCCGCCGTATCCCGGTTCCGAACCGTGAATAACGGTCGGTCCGGCAGCAACAGGGACAGCTGCCCGGACCAGGAAGCAAAGCACAATGATCCAGCGGAGCGGCATCAGAGGTATTTTTTGATGTCAATTTTTTCCGGAAGGAACTGGGAGGCATCCCCGCCGTTGCGGATGATGTCCCTGATTATGGTTGAGTTAATGGGCGTGTGTTCGGGTGAGGTGAGCAGGAAAATGGATTCCACCCCGGGCAGCATCCTTTTATTGATCTGCGCGATTGCCCGTTCATATTCAAAATCGGCTGCCGTCCGGATCCCCCTGAGCATATGGGTGGCATGTACCTTGATACAGAAATCCACTGTAAGTCCTTCAAAGGATTCGGCAGTAACCTTGTCGACGGAGCTGAAGACCTCATTGACCATTTGAACCCGGGATGCTATTTTCAACAAGGGTTTTTTACCCGAATGCACCCCGATGGCCACGATGATCTGGTCAAACAGGTCCAGTGAACGCAGGACGATCGATTCGTGACCGAGTGTGAAAGGATCAAAGGAACCGGGAAATACAGCTATTTTCCTCATCAATTTTTTTTATAAAGGTAACGTTTTACTTGATTTTTTTCTTTATCAACGGACGCTTCTGTGAGAATGAAAACCGGCCATCCCCTTGTGTGCGCATAGCAGTGAAGCTGAAAAAAAATCGAAAGGGCTTATCTGCGGGCCTGTGGAATTTTATAACTTGGCCCCGGGTATTACCCTGATGCAGGAATTCGCCCAATGAACCGAAGCATGAGTTACCCGTTGAAAATACTCGTGGTGGATGATGAACCGGAAGCACGCATTTTACTGCAGTACATGCTTCAGGAAGAGGAAGAATTGAAGCTGGTCGGTTTTGCGGAAAACGTGGATGAAGCGATCCGGATCACAAGAAAGGAGAATCCCGATCTGGTCATCCTGGACATCCAGATGCCGGGCAAAGATGGTTTCAGTTTCATTGAACAGATCGGACTTGAGGGGTATACTCCCGGGATCATCTTCGTTACGGCATATGAAAATTTTGCCATCCGGGCCATACGGACCTCTGCCTTCGATTATATTCTGAAACCGGTTCGCAGGGAAGAACTGGTTGCGGCAATACACCGGTACAGGAACAAGATTCAGTCTGACAGGACACAGGATATCAAACAATTTTTGGAAGCACTGCGGCCATCAGGTCCGGGGAAAGTCAAGCTGAACACCCGGTCGGGATATATCCTGGTAAATCCTTCAGAAGTGATCTATTGCGAAGCAGATGGAAATTATACTTACGTGCAGCTGCTGAACGGAAAAAGAGAACTGATCACCCATAACCTGGGAACCATCGAAGAATTGATACGTTCGGACGGTTTTTTCAGGGCCAGCAGGTCCTACCTGGTCAATCTGAAATACCTATCCCGCGTGAACCGTAAGAATTGCAGCTGTACGCTGGAATATTCAGGCATTTCCCATACCCTCAAGATCCCCGCCCAGAAGATCCGGTTGCTGGAGGCCGGTTTTTAACAGATCCCTGTTCTTCATACAGAGATTTGACGGTTTCATATGGCAGGGAATCTCCTTTATACAATAAGTGCTTTTTTCCTTTACTTTGATTATGGCGCTGCCTAAATTAGCCCCTTACAAACCGCTAGCTAAACCTAAACCTGTACTCCCATGATCGAAGTATTTAACCTGGAAGGTATGCCGGTATACAAACACCGGACCCGGGTAGATGAATCATTCACCATTTCCGACCTTCAGGGGAAAGGATTTCCCTGCGGCATCTATTTCGTTAGGATCAACAGTCCGAACGGAGTGGAGACCGCGAAACTGCTGATCTGTTAGCTGATGGGCGTCGGCGACTCCACCTTTTCCTGCAGGAGCGCAAATTCGATCAGTTCGGAAATTTCATGCACATAAACAAACCGCAATCCTTCGCGGTAGATCTCTTTGATGTCCTCCACATCCTTGCGGTTCTCCGCAGAGATCACGATGTCGGTGATCCCTGCCCTTTTTGCAGCCAGAATCTTCTCTTTGATACCCCCGACGGGGAGGATTTTGCCCCTCAGGGTGATCTCGCCGGTCATTGCCGTATGGTTTCTCACCATGCGCCGGGTAAAGGCAGATGTGATTGAAGTCATCATGGCCACACCTGCAGAGGGACCGTCTTTCGGAATGGCTCCCTCGGGGACATGCACATGCACATTATATTTCTGAAATAATTTGGGGTCGAGGGACAGGGACGGTGCATGCGATTTCAGATATTCCAGCGCAATGACCGCAGATTCTTTCATGACATCACCCAGATTCCCCGTTAGGGTAAGTTTTCCCTCACCCTGGCTGAGCGAAGTTTCCACAAAAAGGATCTCTCCGCCGGTGGCAGTCCATGCCAGACCGGTGACCACACCAGCATACCTGGTCCCGTCATATTTCTCCTTGATAAAACGTGGCTGACCCAGGACCTCAAGCACTTTCTTTTTGGTAATGGATTTCTCATATGCGTCATCAAATGCAATGTGTCTGGCCACCACCCTGACCAGCTTGGCAATCTGCTTGTCAAGCTGCCTGACGCCCGATTCACGGGTATAACTTTCAATGATAAATTCAAGGGTTCTCCTGGGAAGAGAGATTTGACTGGACTTGAGGCCGTGATACTCAATTTGCTTTGGGATCAAATGCCTTCTGGCAATTTCGATCTTCTCCTCCACGATGTAACCTGACAGGTTGATCACCTCCATGCGGTCCAGCAGTGCCGGATGAATGCCAGAGGTTGTATTGGCTGTGGCAATGAACATGACCCTGGACAGGTCATAATCCAGTTCCAGGAAGTTGTCATGGAACGTGCTGTTCTGTTCGGGGTCCAGGACTTCCAGCAGGGCCGAGGCAGGATTGCCCTGTGCATCCCTTCCCACCTTATCGATTTCATCCAGAACAAACACCGGATTGGATGATTTCGCTTTTTTCAGATTCTGGATGATCCTCCCCGGCATGGCGCCAATGTATGTTTTCCTGTGACCCCTGATCTCTGCTTCGTCGTGCAACCCTCCCAGTGACATTCTGACATACCTCCTGTTCAGCGCTGCTGCGACGGATTTCCCCAGGGATGTTTTCCCCACTCCCGGGGGGCCTACCAGACAGAGGATGGGAGATTTCAGGTCACCTTTGAGCTTCAGTACGGCCAGATGCTCCAGGATCCGGTCCTTGACTTTCTCCAGTCCGAAATGATCCTTTTCCAGGATCCTGCTGGCCCTGGTCATGTTGAAATTATCCTTCGTGTATTCGTTCCAGGGAAGTTCGATCAGGGTCTGGAGATAATTGGCCTGTACGGAATATTCTCCGGTGGCCGGGTTGAGCCTTGCGAACTTTTCAAGTTCCTTCTCAAATGCGGCGGATACCTCCTTGCTCCATTTTTTCTTCTTTGCTTTTGTCCTGTATTCCTGCACTTCCTGGTCCTGGGGTGATCCCCCCAGTTCGTCCTGGATGGTTTTCATCTGCTGGTGCAGCAGATACTCGCGCTGCTGCTGGTCCAGGTCGCTTTTGACCTTGGTCTGGATATCATTCTTCAGTTCCAGCATCTGTGCTTCCTTGGAAAGGTGTTCCAGCAGGATGAAACCCCGTTTCGAAATACTGTTGTTCTCAAGCAGCATCTGTTTTTCCTTCAGTGACAATTCACTGTTGGATGCCAGGAAATTGATGAGAAAAGAGGGACTCTCAATGTTTTTCACGGCAAAGGTCGCCTCTGTCGGTATGTTTGATGAAAGTCTGATAATCTTAATGGCCAGCTCTTTAAGCGCTGCAGCCACAGCCCTGGCTTCACCGTCGGGTTCAACGTCGGAATCTTCCAGCGAAGTGATTTTGGCAGCGTGGTACGGCTTGTTGGTCAGCAGGTCATCCATCTGAAAACGCTTTCTTCCCTGTATGATCACGGAGGTGGTCCCGTCGGGCATCTCGAGAATTTTCAGGATCTGGGCTACCGTGCCCACTTTGTACATATCCTCGAAATCAGGGTCTTCGATGGAACTGTCCTTCTGTGCCACCGCCCCCAGGATCTTGCTTTTCCGGTATACTTCCTGTACGAGCCGGAGTGACTTGTCCCTTCCCACGGTAATGGGGATCACCACCCCCGGGAAAAGCACTGTATTTCTGAGGGGCAGAATCGGAAGCACGTCCGGAATATTCATCTTCTTCAGATCCTCTTCCTCTTCTTCAGAAAGCAACGGAATATATTCTGTCTCCTCCTCAATGGGTATCATCAGGTTGCCGATACTGTTCATAAAACCATCCATTCAATAAATCCTCCTCTCATTCATATATTTTCAGCCATTCTGTCAGTTCACACCGGACAGCAAGCGTGGTACAGTAGTGTCAATAAACGTGCCAAGTATAATACGTACAAGATCCACAGTTTGTTCTAAATGTAACGTATCGCGACCTCCTTGAGGAATTTTTCCTCCAGCAACCTGGCCATTCTTTTCACAACCGTTCTGCGCATTTCCAGTTCCACGGGGAGATTGGGATCCTGGTGGGCAATGTTGATCCTGGTGCCGATGATGAAATGAATCTCGTCACTTTCTTTGACCAGCCTGACGATGCGGTCTGCAGGTCCCTTTCCGGGTACATAGGAAGGGGAGTGCTCCTTCAGAAGCCGGGTCACCTTGGTAAGGGTCAGGATCCCTTCGGTTACCAGGTCAATTCCTTCCATGCGGGAAAGGGGAGGCAATTCGGGATCTTCAAATTCCAGGGAATCTTCAATCTCCGCATTCAGCTCGCGTGCGATAATATCCGCAGTGGTTGCTCCGCAGATCACCTTCTTTCCACGGAAGCCCTTCACGGCTTCAGCGAGTTCCCTGTCATGTTCCTTCTCATACGGGGGACCGGTGACGATCATGAGTTGTCTCGGCTGCCTGAAATAGATTACAGCACAGCTGATATCATCCCCGGGATGAAAATCATCATTCCTGTGAGCCATCTGGACGATCTTGGTTGCGAGTCTGGCAGCGGAGATCCTGGGGCTGTTCCCGATGAGACGGATGGCATATGCTTCGATCTTATCCCTTCCCCATCCCAGGGGGTATTTTTCGGTTCCCAGCCCTGACTGGGCTACCCCGTCGCTGCAGAAGATGATGCGGTCTTCCTTCATGGGCCGGAACTGGCAGGAAAGTATTTCTTTCCCCGCATTTTTTTCACTGTGCAGGATCAGGCAGTTCCAGTTGGGATGAAAAGGTTTGTTGTTTCTGAGAATGATACTCTGCGGGTTATCATATTCCAGGATGGTTGTCAGCCCGTCGTGTTCGATATCCACGATGGTGAAGGTCGAATAGCTCATGTGGCGTTCGCTGCAGACAGGGAGGGTATTCATGATCATTTCGGCGATCTTTTCCACCGATTTGTGTTCCCTGGTGAAGTTGACAGCCATGGTGGCTGTGAGCGTTGCCAGGACATTGGCTTTCACCCCGTGTCCCATACCGTCAGAAAGGACTGCAAGGGTGCGGTTTTCTTCCTTGATCTTCCGGCTGATGAACACGTCCCCGCAAATCCGCTCGCTCCCGCAGTTCCGCTGCTCAAGTGCGACCTCTATATAGAATTTTTCGTTCATTCCTCTTTCAAGTCCCTGCGGGATTTGTAGGATTCAATGATCGAATTGAGCATGCGCTCCGTTTCGGATGCTCCTTCCCCGAGTATGAATCCGATCTGCTGCACCAGGCCCAGGTTCTTGTCGATGACTTCGGTGAGCCGCTTAACCACTTCCTCTTTCTGTACTTCCGGGGCGGACATGTCCCGGATCACGGCTCCGACGATTTTCTCTTTCTCAATCACGAAAATGCTTACATTCAGAATCTTGTCCTCAAAATTGATATCCCGGTTCGTGATCGATTCGTTGTGGGTCAGTACATAGGTGAAAAGATTATAAAAATGATAGGGCAGAAGGGTTTTCAGATCGGCCCCGGCCAGACCCGGAACAACTTCATTGATCTCACTGGCTTCCTCTCCCAGCAGTTCGATGAAACTGTGATTGGTCTGAAGGATCTTCAGGTTCTGGTCACAGATCACCACCATGGATGGCAGTTTATGAAGCATACGCCTGACGATCTCGGTGGCTTCCCTGGCAGCTTCTTTCTCCCGTTGTGCGATCCGTTCCGATTTCCTGAGCGCTTCCTGGGTCTGGGCCAGTTTCTCATTGCTGATCTTCAGTGATCTGATATGATCCTGGCGGTTGCGGATGGCGAATGTGTTACACATTTCCGGGATGGCGAGCCCCTGGGCGATGGCTGTGGCAAAATCCCTGCAGCTTGCATAACCGCAGGCGCCGCAACCCAGGTTACTTTCCCCCTCCTTGTCCAGCTCTTTCAGGATCTGCTGTATTCTCTCCGGGGGTGGCAGGGTCAGGGACTGGTCATCGGCTTTGAAGTCCCTCGACAAATCCATTTCGCTGAAGCGCTCCATGGCCGATCTCCAGGAATCCATGTCCAGGGTTTTGAATCGCTTGTTCACATACTTGATGAGATGGCTTCGCCGCAGGTATCGCTTGCCTCCCAGGCTGGTTCCCCTTCCCATCAGGAATTCCTTGTAATAAAGGTTGAAGTGACATTTGATGGTGCTGACAGACTCCTCGAATTCATCGATACCTTCGATGATGCCCTTTCCCTCGATGGTGATCACTTTCGAATCCGGCAATTCCTCGCTGATCCCGGCAGCCTGGATGATACCGTTGGCCAGCGGGAAAAAGGAACCCTTGTAGCCGAGCGGCTCATCAAAATCGCTGTATTCCAGGTCCGTTTCATGGATGCCCGCTTCGCTGAACAGGTCCCGCAACTCAACGAAAGTGATGGCCAGATCAATGCTGCTTTCACCCTCGAAACCAAGGATCTCGTTTTTACTGGCAATCAGCGGACTGATATATACCATCCGGGTATCATTCCCGCTGATTTTCCGCACCACGCCTGCAGTCGCTGCTGCAGGCGGCAGAAGAGGCGCCAGGTTGGGCAGGAGCGAAGGTTTGTATTTCCTTATATAATCTACAGTAACCGGGTCGTTTGTCATGATGTAAAACTTCCCCCTGCTCTGGTCAAAAAGCGCGCTGTAAGCCCTGGCCACCAGGTCTGCTCCGAAAGACACTTCATGAACCAGGTCAAACCCCAGCGTCCTGAGCATCTGCACAAATTTCCTGTAATCGGTGATATCCGGGAACTCACCTGCAATGGAGGGATCCACCAGTGCGGCCACCCGCTGCTTGTTTTTCAGCAGCTTTTTCAGCGCTTCCCTGGAATCCCTGATATCGATGGCCCCTGGACCACAGGCTGCTACGCAGCTGCCGCATCCTATGCAACGTTCGGGGATGATCTCGGGTTTCTCTTTCTCGCTGCTCACCCGGATAGCCTTCACAGGGCATGCCCTGACGCACGCATAGCAGGCAATACATTTTTCGTCGTTGATCTTCAGAAGGGCTTCCATCTATGATCGGTTAAAGATCTCCCAGTTCCTGTTCCAGGATCTCTATGATATTGTCCTTGTTCACTTCTTCGTATACCCTTGTGTCTATTTTCAGAATGGGACCCTTGCTGCATTCGTTGAAACAATGATTGCCTTTCAGGATCACATCACGCTCCAGTTGATGATCCGTCAGGTATTTCTGCAGCAGATGGAGGGTGTGACGGTTCCCCCTGCTGAAACAGGAACTGCCCATACAGATCCTGATCTCTTTTCTGATCAGTGCCATACCGTCTAATATCGTTAAAGATAACAATTTCGGTCCATTGTCCCGCTAATTTATACCCCGTTCAAATAGCGTTCTGTTTTTCAAATAACAAACATAATCAATATCTTTGTGAGTAGTGTGATAATTGTTATTTTTTCAGACAGATCATTTGACACTGAACGATTTTATGCCAGCCCATCCTGATCGTATCGGCGACATCATTGCGCGGTTCCCGCATGTCAGGAGGAATTCACTGATCCCCCTTCTGCAGGCTGTACAGGACGAATTGGGTTATATCTCGGAAGAGGCCATTGTCAGGATCGGGTCCCATCTTTCCCTTCCCTCCAGCAAGGTATATGGTCTGGCCACTTTTTATAACCAGTTCACTTTCAGTCCGGGAGGCAAATACCATATCACGGTTTGCAACGGTTCGGCCTGTCATCTGGATGGTGCGGGCAGACTGGTGGAGGAAATAAAAAAAATCCTGGATATCGGCGACGGCGAGACGACCAGGGACCGATTGTTCAGCCTGGAGGTTCAGTCCTGCCTGGGCGCCTGCGGTCAGTCACCCGTCATGGCCATCAACGGCACCTATTTTTCAGGAATCACTGTGAAGCGGCTGAGAGAAATTATCAATCAATACCTGGAGGATGGATCCCGATAAGGAATTACTGCTCAGACTGGCTCAGACGGATCCCTCCGGGCTGGGAAGGGAAGAAAGGGAGCACCTGGCGCTGCTCAGCCGCCAGGTGTTGGAACAACCCCTGATCATGGTGAACAGTACCACCTCGGGCATGGTGGCCGGTGCGGGAGAGACATGGCGGGCTGTCGAGCATTACCTGGAGGAAAGAAATATCGGTGCGGAAATCAGGGAGACCGGCAGTATCGGGCTTCTGTCAGAAGAACCGGTGTTATCGGTCCAGCTGCCAGGCCGTACCAGGCTGTTTTTCAGGAGAGTGACAGCAGACAGGGTCCCTGCGCTCCTGGATGACATCTTCCACATGGTGATCCCTGCGGAGTTGGTGATCGGACAATTGCCCGGGAACAGGCAGGAAACCTGGAGTGACATCCGCAACCTGGATAACATCCCGTTTTTTGCCCTTCAGAGCAGGATCGTACTGGAACACTGCGGCATCATTGATCCATTTTCACTGGCTGAATATGTGGGAAGGGGGGGATACAGCGCTTTTCTCAGTGTGATCCGCAGGTATACCTTCAGTGAGGTTTGTAACCTGGTGATCCGCAGCGGATTGAGAGGAAGATCAGGGGGAGGGTTCCCCACGGGGCTGAAATGGAAAACGGCCGCCGATACACCATCTGATCAGAAGTATCTGATCTGCAATGCAGAAGAAAGTGATCCAGGTGCATTTACGGATCGATATCTCATGGAAGGGAATCCTTTCCAGTTGCTGGAGGGGATCGCCATTGCTGCTTACGCCATCGGGTCAAACAGGGCATACATATACATCCGGAGTGAATTGAAGGATTCCGTAAAGAGAATCGACCATGCCATCAGGGAGCTGAGGAATTTTGGCCTGCTCGGTGACAATATCCTCGATAGCGGTTATAACCTGCAGATCTCACTTCGCAAGGGTCCGGGCGCCTTTGTGTGCGGCGAAGAAACCGCACTCATTGCGAGCCTGGAAGGAAGAAGGGGGATGCCTGCCCCCAAGCCTCCCTATCCCACCGCCACGGGGTACCTGGGAAGGCCTACGGTTGTTAACAATGTGGAGACCCTATCCAACCTTCCGGGAATCATCCGGAAAGGGCCGGACTGGTTCCGGAGCATCGGGCAAAAGGATTGTCCCGGCACAAAAATATTCAGCATTTCGGGCCGGTCCAGGATTACCGGGCTGGTGGAAGTGCCCATGGGAACCACATTCGATGTAATTGTTAACAAAATCACAGGAGGAGTGGAGCGGGGCAGGGAGCTGAAGGCGGTCCACGTGGGCGGACCGCTGGGTTATATGATCCCCCCGGCTTTGATGGATCTGGAAATCACCTATGAAAACCTGAAAAAACATCAGCTGGGAATGGGTTCGGGAGGCATCCTGGTGTTGGATGACCGGACCTGTGTGGTCAATATGGTCAGATATTTCACGGCCTATGTGGATAAGCAAAGCTGCGGCAAATGTATCCCCTGCAGGGAGGGGACCAGGCGGATGGCGGAGGTGATGGAGCGCATCTGCAGCAGACCCGCGGATGAACCCGATCAGTCCGCGCTGGACCGTTTCAGGGGTGTTCTGGAGATGGAGAGCCTGTCCGGAGTGATGAAGGATACATCGCTGTGTGGTCTGGGGCAGAATGCGCCCAATCCGGTAATGAGTTCACTCAAATACTTCAGGGAGGAATACGAAGCACATGTCTTCGACCGGGTATGTCCCTCAAATATCTGTACCCAGTTGAGGAGCTGGTTTATTGATGTGGACCTTTGCACGGGATGTTCCATCTGTGCGAAAAGGTGTCCCGCCGAGGCGATCATCGGAACGCCAAGGCATCCATATTTTATTGTCCAGGAAAAATGTATCGGCTGCGGGATCTGTTACGAAGTATGCAAATTTTCAGCTGTCTACTATAAATAGTATAAAAGCATGGGGATCCGTCTGGAGGTAAACGGCAGGGAGATCATCGCAGAGAAAGGTGAGACCATTCTGAGTGCGCTCAGCCGCCACGGGATGCATGTTCCCACCATCTGCAACCTGAAGGAGCTCTCTCCCACGGGGGCCTGCCGCATGTGCGTGGTGGAGGTGGAAGGGCTGGAAAACCTTGTCCCTGCATGTTCGTTCCCCGTTGAAGGGGAGCTGAAAATCAAAACCCACTCGTCCAGGGTCCTCCGTGCCAGGAAGACCAACGTGGAATTGCTGCTTTCCAACCACCCCGACGATTGTCTCTACTGCGAGAGGAACTTATCCTGCGAACTGCAGTCACTCGCCGAACACCTGCATATCAGGGAACGGCGCATCCCCGGGAAAAAACGCTCCGGGGGGATCGACCGGACGAGTCCGGCCATCGTTCTGGACCCTGCCAAATGTATCCTGTGTGGCAGGTGTGTGCGCGTTTGCGGGGAGATCATGGCCACCTCGACCCTGGATTTTGCCGGAAGGGGGAATGAATTAAAGATTTCCACCTCACTTGCAAAAACGCTTGATGAATCCAATTGTACGGCATGCGGTCAATGCCTGAATGTGTGTCCCACCGGTGCACTGACCGAAAATATCCAGTTCCCCGGACTGGAACCGCATCTCAGTGATCCGAAGGCCCTCGTAATGGTCCAGTATACCCCGGCTGTGGCCGTCTCCCTGGGAGAGCTGCTTGGTTACAGGCCAGGAACGGATCTGGGAAAGACCATTCCTGTCCTGCTGCGGAGACTCGGGTTCGATTTCGTTGTGGAGAGTTCCCTCGGAGCCGATGTGATGATCATGGAACAGGCAGCCATCTTTCAGGAAAGGAAAGGCCAGGAGAAGCCATATCCGCTGATAACAAGTTCCTGTCCGGCATGGGTACAATTCTGTGAAATGAACTTTCCGGAGCTCCTCCCTTTTTTATCGCCGCTCAGGTCGCCCGCACAAATTACCGGCATCCTGATGAAGGAAAGATTCGCCGGGCAACTGATGCACGGGAAGAAAAGGGTCATCTCCGTTCTGGTCACTTCGTGCACGGCAGCCAAGCGGGAGGCAAAATCCGGGGAAATGACACCGCAGGGGATCCCGGTCATTGATTTTGTACTCACCACAAGGGAACTGGCAAAGATGATCAGGTTAAGCGGGCTTGACCTGGAAAAGCTACAATCCGGAGAGACCGAAGCTCCCGTTATGATTCACGGATATGCAGGTAAACTGACTGCTGCCGCGGGTGGTGAGGCGGAGTGCCTGACCCGGAGCATCTACCGCCAGGAGACCGGCAGCGAAATGGATCCGTCCAAGCTTCAGAGATTCCGGATCCATAAATCGTACCGCGAAGCCACGGTGAAAACCGGGAAAGGTTCTCTCCGGATCGGTGCGGTAAACGGACTTGCTGAAGCGGTGAGGCTTCTGGAGGAGATCAGGGCGGGCAGGACCCAACTGGACCTGCTGGAGGTAATGGCCTGTCCCGATGGCTGCATCAATGGCGGGGGCCAGCCCCTGAGGGCCCGAGAGCAGACGCTCCGTGCCAGGACAAAGGCCATTTTCGATTTGGATAACGGTGCGGAGATCAGGACCGCCCATCACAACCCGGATGTGAACAGATTGTACAAGGATTATCTGGGACAATCCGGCGGAGAGACAAGCAGAAGCCTGTTTCAAACCGCTTTTACCGGCCGAAAGGACAATTGATCCATGGAGAAAAAACGTACAAGCGGACTCGTTTATACCGTGAGGGATCTTTGCAGGGTCTGCTACACCTGTGTGAGGGAATGCCCGGTGAAAGCGATCAAGATCGTAGACGGACAGGCCGAGGTAGTGCAGGAACGCTGTATTGCCTGTGGTAATTGCACACGCGTTTGTAAGCAAGGAGCAAAAGTGTATATGCGTTCGGCCGACTTTGTCATGCAGCTTATGGATAAAGAGGAGGATGTATACGCATTGCTGGCACCCAGCTATGTGGCCGAATTCGGAGAGATCCCCGACAGCAGGGTCCTGGTGGGCATGCTGATCAACCTTGGATTCAGCCGGGTTTATGAAGTGGGAATGGGTGCCGATCGGGTTTCCAGGGCTTATGAAGCCCTATTCCTTGAAAACCCGGGCAAAGGTTATATCTCTTCCGACTGTCC
>DSEO01000253.1 GCA_011056635.1 Bacteroides sp. | reverse complement strand
TCCACGCCCAAAATTGCATCCATCACTCCCAGGCCCTCTTCCACAGGTTCCATCAATACAGCTCCGGCTGCATCACCGAACAGGGGACAGGTGGTCCGGTCGGTGTAATCGGTAATGGCTGACATCATATCGGACCCCACCACCACAACTTTACGGTGGGTTCCCGATCGGATGAACTGCACCCCAGTCTGCAGCGCAAACAGGAATCCCGAACAGGCTGCTGCGAGATCGAAGCTATAGGCATTGGTCAGTTTAGCCTTCTCACTGATCAGGTTGGCAGTGGAAGGAAAATGGTAATCGGCCGTGACCGTGGCACAGATAAGAAGTTCTATTTCCTCCGGTTTTGTTCCTGTCTTTTTCAGCAATCCATTCACCGCTGCCGCTCCCATGTCCGAAGTGGCCCCTTCCTTCAGGATCCTTCTTTCCCTGATCCCGATCCGTTGCATGATCCACTCATCGGTGGTTTCGACCATGGTGCTCAGCTCTTCGTTGGTGAGCCTGTATTCCGGCACCCAACCATGGACACCTGTGATACCTGCCGCAATGTTATTCATTGATCCAGTGCTTTATTAGAACCGGTAACCGGAGCACTTAGCCCAGTTCGGCCTCAGAATCAATGACCAGCTTGCCCTTGTAATACAGGTTCCCGTCCACATAATAGGCATGGTGACGTTCATGCACGGTGCCTGTTGTAGCACAGGTGGACAGTGTGGGTTCTGTGGCTTTATAATGGGTCCTTCTCTTGTCTCTTCTGGTTTTCGAAGTTTTTCTTTTTGGATGTGCCATTGCTATTTATTATTTCCTGTGATTTCTTTTAATGCATTCCATCTGGGGTCCGTCCCTTCCCGCCGGTTATTGCGGTTTTCCTGATGAGCCTCCAGTATCTCGATCATTGCCGGATTGCAGGTGGACAATCCATGCTTATCCGGGGAATGAATCCGTTTACAGGGCAATGCCAGTATCACAAATTCATACAGGTACTGCCGGATGTCGATCTCATGATCCTCTTTTCCGATCACAATCACATCATCCTCCGCTTCGCCGGGTATATCACCCCGCTTTACTATCAACTGCTGGTCACACTGCACCTTTGTCATGAACAGATCCAGGCAGCGGTCGCATGTTACTTCCACATCCCCTTTCAGATGAAAATGCAGTACCATGATCCCCTGCCTCTTTTCCAGGATCACGCGGGCATTTACTTTCCCGTGTTCAATTTCGGATTCATCAAATGAAGCAAAGAACTTCTGTCCCAGGTCAAATGAAAAACCATGTTCCCCTTCGCCCAGTCCTGAAATCCGCACCACGTATGAATCGCTCCTGCCCACAGTTCTTCAAATTGGGTGTGCAAAAGTATAAATTTATCTTGTATAAAAAAACAATTCCGGGCCATTCATTCTTGGGGAGAATCAACCGATCATCTGCTGGATGATCTCGATCAGCGAATCGATGAAAAAATCATCCTTCGTCAGGTACCTGCTCGCTCCGTTTTCCATGAATTCGGTAAGCAGCAGGTCATCGCCCTGTCCGGTCAGGATCACCACCGGGACTTCCCGGTTAACTTTTCTGATTTCTTTCAGTGTTTCCAGCCCGTTCAACCTCTCTTCGTCAGGGCCGGCCAGTATATGATCAAGAACGATCAGGCTGGGGTCCTGGTGCAGGTTTGCCAGACAATCCTCACCGGTGTAAAAGGTAACCACATGATAGTCTTTCCTGCTCTGGAAGGTGTACTCCAGCAGATTGAGAATGATCTTATCATCATCAATGAAGAAAATCAACTTGCTCATCGCATAAAAATAATGCCCCCGGTGAAATGAGTTATGTAAAAGTAGCAAAATATTTTGAACCCTGTTGCCTCCCGGCCGGACACGCCCCGTTTCGGACACTGCTGTACGATTTCGAACACTGTTGATACGAAAATGGACATTTTCAGTGAATTACCAAGGGGAATAAAGATTTGATTGTATGTATTTTGATCCGTTTGGCACCAAGATTGAGAGCAGTCTGCCGGACGGATGCTATGCAAATTTTCATGATATACCTATACTTCCATGTCGTTGATTAAAAATTATTTCTTATCCCTTTTCCGTTACGCGACCAGGGATAAATTTTTCTTTATACTGAACCTGCTGGGACTTGCCGTGGGGATCACGGCATCCATTCTGATCTTTATTTATATCAAGGACCAGGTTACCTATGATACCCACAATGAGCATTTCGAAAGGATCTACAGGCTGGAAGGCGATTTCTTCATCAACGAAAAACGGGACCTGACCGCCATCGTACAGATCCCCCTGGCTCCCACCCTTCATGATGAATACCCTGAAATTGAAGCATTCACAAGGATCCTTCCCCAGAGGGACCTCTATTTCGAACACGGAGAGGACACCTTCAAGGAAGACAGTGTCATGTGGGCCGATTCTACCGTTTTTAAAGTTTTTACCCTCCCTCTTATTGCCGGGGATCCTTCATCGGCTCTGTCTGAACCATATACCATGGTCATGAGCGAGTCACTGGCCAGGAAATATTTCGGAACATGGGATGTGGTCGGGAAAAGCATGAAAGCGCTGGATGGCTCCCATTATACCATTTCGGGTGTATTTCAGGATCTTCCGCAGAACACCCATCTGAGGTTCAACGGATTGCTCTCTGCCACCACCATCGAGGAGCAGATCGGCAGCGAGCGATTCAACGACCGAAGTGCCGGTTCCTTCTGGAACGTGAACACTTACGCCTATGTGTTGCTGGCGGACAATACAACGCCGGGAATGATCCTTTCCAAATTTCCTGAATTCTACGATAAATACATGGCCGAACTGGGTGACCAGATCAATGCATCGTTCGATTTGCGGATCACGCCACTTTCCGATGTGCATTTCCAGAAAGATGAACTTACCTGGGACCTTCCCAAGGGGAATATGAATTATGTGTTCATCATGGGGATTATCGCCTTATTGCTGATTGTGATCGCCAGCATCAATTATACCAATCTCACCACGGCCAGGGCTACCAGCCGGGCAAAGGAAATCGGGATCAGAAAAGTGGGAGGTGCAGATAAAAAGGTACTGCGAAGACAGTTCCTGGGTGAATCTCTGATCATGGCTCTTTTTGCGGGGATCCTGTCAGCTTTTCTCACGCTGTTCGCTTTACCGTTATTCAATATCCTGGCATCCAAACAGTTTGACTGGCATATTATCCTTACCCCTGCGATCCTGCTGTTTATTCTGGGCATTTCCATCCTGACCGGATTCCTGTCGGGGGTCTATCCCTCTGCATACCTGGCTTCCTTCAATCCGGTCAAGATCCTGAAGGGAAACGGGATCAATGCCAATGACCGGGGATGGCTGCGAAAAGGACTGGTTATCGCCCAGTTTTTAATCTCCTCGGTCATGATCATCGGTTCGATCATCGTATCGCTCCAGCTACGTTATGTCCAGCATAAGGACCTGGGGTTCGACAGGGAAAACATCCTGATGCTTTCTCTGAACGACACTGCCGTGATCAACAACGTAAGTGCTTTCAGGGAAGAGATTGAAAGACATCCCGCTGTGGAAGGAACTGCGCTTTCCACAACCGCTCCTGGCAGGTTTTACGGGAAACAGGTCATGACAGCAGAAGACCGTAACGGACAGATGCAGGAAAAAGCATTCAACAGCTGTGTGGTCAACCATGAATACCTGGATGTAATGGGACTGTCCCTGGTAAAAGGGAGATTCTATGACAGGAATTTCGGATCGGATGAGACCAATTCGGTAGTGGTGAATGAAGCGCTTACAAGGGAAATGCAATGGGGGGACAGTGCCCTGGGGAAACAGTTCATCATCGGGGTGAATATCCTGGGAGCCAATATTCCAGTTGCCGAGATCATCGGAGTGGTCAAGGACTTCAATTACGGAACACTGCATAATCCCGTACAATCCCTGGTGCTCATGTGCAGGGACAACGTACAATTCATGCGGACGCTCTCGGTCAGGGTACAAGAAGGACACATGCAGGAAGTCCTTGACTGGATCAACACACAGCGAAACACATTCAATCCTTCCTACCCCATCCAGTACAGCTACCTAAGCGACGAACTGGATGCTTTGTACAAGGAAGAAAAGATCATATTTGCCCTTGTGATCTCCTTTACCGTGCTGATCATCTTCATTGCCGCCCTCGGGTTGCTGGGCCTGTCGGCCTTCATGACCGCGAAGAGGAAGCGGGAGACAGGGATCAGAAGGGTCATGGGTGCATCACAGAACCAGATCCTGGCCCTGTTCCTGACACAGTTTTCCAAATGGGTGGTCATCGCCAACCTGATTGCATGGCCAGCCGCTTATTTCATCCTCAAAAACTGGCTGCAGAATTTCTCCTACCGGATCGAATTCCCATTCTGGACCTTTATCTTATCTTTGCTGCTGTCGTTAACCGTGGCCGTGATCACCGTGACCTGGCAATCACTGAAAGCCTCCAGAATGAATCCGGCTGCTTCGATCAGGGTTGAATGAGCATATTCAGGATACTGGGAGAGAAAATAATCATTGACGGGACCATGGCAGATGTGCCGGGTTTTCGACCCGATATGTCCGCCGACACCTATTACGAGGTGGTCCGGCTGATCGACGGCAGGTTCCTGTTCCTGCAGGATCACCTGGACCGGCTGAAACATTCCCTATCCGGGTCAGGAACGGAATATCCCGGCGACGTGAACATCAGGAAGTACCTGATGCTGCTGCTGCACCACAATGACCTTTATAACGGGAACATCAGGATCTGCATCCAGGGTAAGCCCGGTGGAAAAACCCACACCTCCTGCTATTTTATTTCCTATTTTTATCCTGAAGCAACCATGTATACCGAAGGAGTGAAACTGCTCACCTTCCCGCATGTTCGTCCCAATCCCGGAATCAAGAAGTGGGATGACAAATTCAGGGTTTCGGTGGGCAATTTTATCCGTGATCAGGGCATTTACGAAGCGGTATTGATGAACAGGGAAAAGCAGGTCACCGAAGGCAGCCGTTCAAATATTTTTTTCATCGACAGGCAGGACCGGCTGGTTACCGCACCCGGGCATGCCGTACTTCCCGGGATCACCAGAAAATATGTGCTTCAGATCTGTCATGAAGAAGGGATCAAGGTGGCCGAGCGACTGGTGCATGTGGATGAGCTTAACGGGATGACAGCCTGTTTTCTTTCGGGTACTTCTCCCAGAATACTCCCTGTCAGGCAATTGGACAGTGTGCTTTTCAGTGTTGGACATCCCCTTCTTTCCCTGCTGATGCAAAGATTTGAATATGTCATACAAACAAACCTGGAAGCTCCCGGCTGAGACCCTTCGTCCTGCGTCATAAACAACTACAACTGCTGCATGTTACATCATCATATAATCCTTAAAACAAGTCCAGATGCAAATGAGACCACTGTTACCCGCACTTTTACTGGCCATTTCCGTTTCACTGGCCGCCCAGGAAAAAAGGATCTATCATTCCAGCGGCGGCGAGATCATTTTTTCCGGCGCTGATGTGAATTACAACCTGAGGAGCGTCAACACCAACACACGGTTCACCATTTTTTTGCTTTCCCAGCACCACGTGAACCTGGACCTGACCAATCATATCGGCCTTTTCACCGGATTCGGGCTCAGGAACATCGGGTTGATCCAGGAGGATCAGTACCAGCATATAGGATTTCTGAATGTGGACAGGGCCCACCCCGATTTCAACAAGAATGTCAAAATCAAAAGGCGCAGCTATTCGCTGGGATTCCCCATTGCACTGAAACTGGGATCCTTCAAGGATCATTTCTTTCTCTACGGGGGATATGAATACGAGTGGATGTTCCATTACAAGCAGAAACTGTTTATCGATGGAGAGAAACATAAATTCAGGGAGTGGACCAGCGACCGGGTCAATTCATGGATCCCTTCCCTTTTCGCCGGCATCCAGTTCCCTGCGGGACTGAACCTGAAATTCAAATATTACCTGGAGGATTTCCTGAATTCCGGCTTTTCGGGGACCGATTTCGGGGAAGCGGTGGATTATTCCCAGTATGACAGCAGCCGGATCTGGTACATCTCCCTTTCCTTCGTGGTGAACCGGAAGCTCGTCAATAAATGGATGGAAAAGAATGATGAAAAGAGTGCCCTGTCACTTTAATGCACATCTTCTGCTTGCTGATTGAAGGTTCCTTCCTTTGTTAAAAATCCATGCCATTATCACAAAAAATTTAAATTATTAGGATTTTAAGATCCTGATATCTTATTTTGATTGATTTTAACTTAAATGTGATACATCCAATGAAACAACATTTCAGATTTTTGCAGGTGCTTTCGTTAGCTGCTGCAATCATGGCTTTGCAGGCCTGTGATCCGGAAGCGGCGATTGAAGAATTTCTTTCCGATCTCCCTGAATCAAGTTCGTCCCCACTGAAGAGCAAGACTTCCCAGACTTTCTTCGGACCGACCGTGCCCATTGGAAACGGGGTGGCCAGGGCATGGGTCATGCAGGAAAAAGACGGAACACCCTCTGCTGTGGGAGTGACACTTTCTGAAAAGGTCCTGGAAAGACTTCCGGAACATATGGCCGAATTTGTGCTTGATCTGCCGCGTCAGGCCGGCAGCGATTTCTACACCCATGCGACGCTGGACTGGAATCCTGCGGGACATGAACCTCCCGGAACCTATGATCTGCCGCATTTTGATATTCATTTCTACATTATTTCAGAAGAGGACCGGGCGGCAATTGGCCCTGACGATCAGGATGCGTTCGCAAATGCCCCCCATCCCATCTATGTTCCGCCCGCTTATTTGCAAACCCCCGGAGGGATCCCTGGGATGGGGGCACACTGGATAGATCTTCTGGCACCCGAATTTAATGGCGGTGTGTTTACCAGGACATTTATCTGGGGCTCTTACGACGGGGAGTTCATTTTCTGGGAACCCATGTGTACACTTGATTATCTGCTGTCGCAACCGGATGAAGAAGTGGACCTGAGGTTGCCTGCCGCCTACCAGCGGGATGGATGGTATCCGACGAAATACAGGATACTTTACTCGACCCGTCCTGGGGAATACACAATCGCTCTTACCGGATTGACTTTCAGGTCGGGAACACCGGCACCGGCTGCTCCGTAAGGATACGGCATCCCTCTGGAGCAGAAAGCCATCAGTGGCTGATATTGCGGATCCCCCTGCTGGGACTATTGCCAGGTATTGTATGAATGATTACCTTTGTCTGCCCGCAGGGGAACCGGGGTGTTAGCTCAGTTGGTTCAGAGCGCATGCTTGACAGGCATGAGGTCACTGGTTCGATTCCAGTACATCCCACATGGAACATGAAGCAGTTGCGAGAAACGGATCTTGTGACTGCTTTTTTTATTTGTCTTCGCAAACCTGCATAAACAGAATGACCTTGCGGTTACCTGTTTTTCTGGTAACTTTATGTCATGAAGATCCGCTTGTTGATTTCCGGATTCTGGATCGTGCTCTTCGCCTGTCAGCCGCCGGAAACATATCAGGAAACCAGGGAGTTCCGGTACCGGTATACCATCGAACAATTACAGGATGAATTCTCCGGGGAGCTGATGACCCGTGCCGGGCTTGACCTGGAGGAACTGGAAATGGTCAACCGCAACGGGACTTACCGGGGTACCCTGGAATCCATCGGAAGGCATCCCACCCCGGAATGGTACAGGGATGCCCGGCTGGGGATCTTTTATGACTGGGGACCCTATTCCATTGGCGGTTACGGGGAGAAAGGGTGGAACCGTGCCCGGTATCCTGACTGGTACCTGAACCGCATGTACCATGAATATGCCGCGTACCATCAGGCCGCCTGGGGAGAGGATTTCCACAGGGATGACTTCATCCCGCTGTTCAATGCAGAGAATTTCCATGCAGAGGAGATCGTCGAACTGGTGAAAATGAGCGGCGCCCGGTATATCGTGCCGTTCAACAAACATCATGACGGATTCTGCCTCTGGGATTCGGATTATACCATGCGGGATGCGGTGGACATGAACCCCCACAGGGACCTGACCGCTGAACTCGTTGAAGCATGCAGGAAGGAGGGGATACCTCATGGATTCTATTTCTCCGTGGAGGAGTACGAATACCCCCTGATCGGCCGGGACGACTCACTGGTGGTCCGGTACTGGTCGGAAGGAATGGCTCCGGACACTGCCCGGACCCGGGGCAGGGATGGCGAGATCCTGGGTGCATTCCACAGTGAACTGCATAACCGGATGCTCTCGGGAAAGATCCCGGTAAAAGATTTTATCCGCCAGCTGATCGTCCCGCAGGCCAGGGAATTCATCGATAAGTATGATCCCGATATCCTTTGGTTCGACGGGGAGTGGTCCCGTCCGGCCGGCTATTACCATACCCCGGAGATCGTGGCCTATTTCTACAACCGGGCCGAAGGCCGTAAGGAGGTGGCCTCCAACGACAGGCTTGGAATGGAGACCAGAAAGGGTCACGGAGATTTTTACACCAGCGAGACCGACGAGGTGGTGGAGCGGCTGGATGAACCCTGGGAGGAGAACCGGTCCATGTCAGAATCATACGGCTTCAACCGGTCCGATTCCCTCGGGAATTACCTGACTGCAGATGAACTGGTGGAGATGCTGGTCAGGATCGTGGCCAAGGGGGGAAACCTGAACCTGGTGGTCAACCCGGACGGGTCCGGAAAGGTCCCCGGGATCCAGCTCAAACTGTTAGGTGAACTGGGCCGCTGGCTTTCGGTAAACGGTGAAGCCATTTACGGGACAAGACCCTATGAGGTGATATGCGATAACACACAGCTCGGGCAGCCGGTCTGGTATACCATGAGCAAGGACAGCCTGTACGGATATGCCATTGTGCTGGACTGGCCCAAAAGCGAGACTTTTATCTGCCCCGGTGCGAATATCGTCTGGGGGAGCCGGGTGACCATGCTCGGGTATGATGAACCCCTCGAATGGGTGGATGTGGGGAGGGATAAATGGGGATTATCCGCCAGGGTCCCTCCGGAAATGCTGGGCAATCCCGCTGCAAGGCCATGTGACCACGCCTGGGTGCTCAAGTTCAGGTATGACAGGAACAACGAATACGGCAGGTAATCGTTATTTTGCTTCGGCCTTACCCTTGAGTTCTGAAATTGTCTCTCTTGAAATCGGAGACCTGATCTCCCGGGATGCCATTCTGAAGTACGACTGCGTAATAGATGGCCGCGAAGGCTGCGGAGATCCACATCACCGAAATGATCACGCCCACGAATAAGGCGATCAGTCCGGCCAGGACAATGAATATGGCCAAAAATCCCATGAAGAAAATCTGCCACCCGTAACCCCGGGTCATGTCCCAGCTGGTCCGGAGGGCATCCATCACATCCATTTCCTCATCGATGACCAGATAGGGTACGAAAGCAAGGCGACAGGCAAAAATGATCCCAGGTACGATCAGCATCACAATACCCAGTCCGACAATCACGCCCACCACAATATTTGCCACCACTGCATTCCAGTAATTTTTCTGGAATACCACAAACATATCCCTGATTTCTATTCTCTCTCCCCTGACCGCTTTGAGGAACACCCATTTCACACTATAGCCGATGGGACCCGCCACAAATATTCCGTAGATGATGCCAAAAAAAACAAGTGGGACGAGGAACCACTCAAAATGGTCCGTTTTCCACTGGAAAAAGCTGACCGGTCCCGCAAGGATCATATAGACGATGGAAACCACGAGCAATTCCACGAAATACACCCAGAGTACTTTCCATCCGATACTGTAGCTTCTTCCCGCTTCGGGATAGAAATTATACCGTTCACCATCCTGAATTGTTTCCATTTTTTTTGATTTTAGAATTCCTAATCAAAAATAGCATCGCTTTTTCCGCATTCCTTCAGACTTAAGTAGTGATCCGTTTTTTTCCAACTTAAGTAGGAACGGCGAAGGGGTGCTACTTTAGTAGGAATTTACCGGTCACGCGCCATCAAAACATTCAATTGTTGTATCTTAACCCGTCCATTCAAGAATCATGGGAGAAGCACTGCAGCTCATTTTGCTACTGATCACCGTTGTGGCCGGGGCCATTGCTATTTTCTTTTCTTTCCAGCTCATGAAGCGGTATCCGCTTCCTTTTGTGAACAGTTATTTTTACTACCTGGTCTTTCTCTATATTTTCGGAGTATACGGACTGATCGGATCCGGGGTCCTCGCACACCTGTTTACCAGAATGGAGGTGGACGACAGGACCATCCAGTCCGCCAGACTCATCATGGTCTTGCTGGGGATCCCATTCCTGGCTTTATCCAAGTATATGCTGCTGAAGACCTTTAAGGAATACTTCCAGAAAAATATCGCCCCTTCCTTTACGGTTACCTATTTTATTCTGGGCGTAGCGGTCCTGGTACTGTACGGTGTATTTGTCATTCGGTTCACCCGTTTTAATCAGGGCGATTTTACGTGGCTGATCACGTTTCAGAGATGGGTGTTCACAGGCTCCCTGGTTTTCATGTATCTCCTGGTATGGATACTGACCCTGCTTGATTCCCAAAAAATTACAGGAGCGTATGAGAAAAAGTTTATCAGGAGGTTTGTGGCGTTCTACCTGCTTTACATGGTCCTCTGCTGCATCAGTTTTTTATTTCTTTCGCTGCATCCCATCCTTCCTTTTTTGTTTGTTTTCTTTTTGCTGGCATACCACCTGATCCCCATTCTTTTCCTCAACCTCTATCTGGGAAAGCAACATGCCCCCGGATCCATTCTCCAGGAGGATTTCGATACCAGGCTGGAAGTATTCAGCGGGAAATATGAAATATCGAACAGGGAAAAGGAAGTAATACAGCTCATATGCAGGGGTATGTCCAACCAGGAGATCAGCGAATCCCTGTTCATCTCCCTCCAGACCGTCAAAGATCATATTCACCGTATTTTTGTAAAAACCGGCGTCAGGAACCGGGTGCAGCTCACCAACCTGATCCGGTCCACATGAAGCCCATGCAGACCAGAAAAGAAAAAGTACTGAAACTGCTGGAAGATCTGGATATTCCCTATGAAATCCATGTACACCCTGCTGTGGCCACCGTGGAAGAAGCCCTTCCCTACTGGCAAAAGATCGAAGCGACCCACTGTAAGAACCTCTTTTTCAGGAACCATAAAGGGAACCGGCACTACCTGGTCATTTTAAGGCATGACAGAAAATTAAATATCCGTGATCTGGAACAAAGGCTCAGGCAGGGAAAGATCACTTTTGCCTCACCCCGGAGAATGGAACGTTATCTCGGTGTGACCGGAGGCTCTGTCTCCCTGTTCGGGTTGATCAACGACAGGGAAAATCACGTTCACCTTTTTCTGGACGCCGGGTTGAAGTCAGCCGCCAGGATCAGCTTTCATCCCAATGAGAATACGGCTACCGTGGTGATTTCCTATCAGTCATTCCTGAAATTCCTGGAATGGAGCGGCAACGCATACGAGTTCATCAACCTCTATGAGGAGTAACCGGACAATATTGAAGCAATTTTTTTAAATTGCACTGAGATACCTTGATACAGATGCTTGTGAATCACATGAAAAAGTTTTTGCTCTCCTGTCTGGCAATAGGTTTTTTCCACGCATGCAGCCTGGATCCGGACCCCGGTTCCCAGCTTCCGGAACCCATTCGTTCTTATTTTCTTCTATACAATTACTTCCAGGAGTCCTATGATCTGCTGTGGGAAGTGGAAGGATATACCCTGTCGGCAGCCCACACCTATGGCGGATCCATCATGGGATTTGTCCACCTTGACTCGACAGCGGGTGACATCACTTTTACCACGAAGCACCCGGATACAGGAGAGATGATCCTGTCCGGAAACTACCGCCTGGAAGAGAACAAATTCACCATGGTGGCGGTCATGGGGAATGAGGAGGATCCCTATTTGAGTTTTGATCCTTTAAATCTGGATCCTCCCGGCTCAGGAATGATCAGGATCCGGTTCATGCATACATCCGGTTACCTGGATCCGCTCGATGTTTATATCGGAGGCTCCTCTGAAGAAAAAAGGGTCGTTTCCAATTTAACATACAGGCAGGTTTCCGGTTACGTGGAAACATCCCTGAATGATCTGCTCCATAGTGTGGTGGTGTTACCCCATGGAAGCACGCCGGGGACCGATTCCGCGCTTATCTCAAACACGGGCAGCAATGTGTTGCATCCCGACAGAATCTATCTGGGTGTGATCGGACATCCCGGTCATGCTGACACTACTAATGTGGACCTGGTCTTTTATGACCAGCCCGTGGAATATTGATCTGATGGATTACCGAATGAACAAACCTAAACATTCTTCATTATGCAAAAAAGAGACATGAAACAACATGTATCCTTCGTGGGAGCACTGCATGTGGGTTTCGGGGTACTGGGATTACTGGGAGCGCTGGCAATTTATCTGCTTCTCCGTTTTGCAATCGGATATGTGGAATATGATCCCGTTGCCAGTCAGCTGATTCCCTTTGTTGGCAATTTCATTACACTGGTCATCATCTTTTTCAGCAGCCTGGGGATCATTGGAGGGATCGGCCTTTTCTCATACAGATCCTGGGCCAGGATCCTGGTGCTCATTGTGTCGGCGATCAATTGCCTCAACGTTCCCGTTGGTACTGCCAAAGGCGTCTACTCCATCTGGGTGCTGATGCAGAAGGAAACCATCGATCTGTTCGAACCCCTTGAAAGCCCTTCCTGAAACCCTAGTACCGCTCCCGCTCTGTATAGTGGGTATGCAATAATTCGTGTGATTTATGACTCAGGGGCTCTCCCAGGAAATCCCTGTATATGGATACTATCTCCGGATTCTCATGAGATTTCCTGTATTGCAGTGACATGTCCTCCTCGTAGATGGCTTCGGCCCTTTTTCTGCGGATCTCCTCATTGGTGGGAATGGGTTGTCCACCTCCGCCAAG
>DSEO01000258.1 GCA_011056635.1 Bacteroides sp. | reverse complement strand
TTTCTCCCCGCCGGTCACCGGCACGCTCTGCACAAAATCCGCCTGCCCGTCCATGGGATCCAGGGGCAGCAGCAACACCTGCGAGGGTTCCGGTCCCTGCCTGAACCTGACCAGGAGCTCGTTTTCGCCTTGCTTCCATCGCACCGGGATTTTGTGGTGGAACCGGAAACGGTTATAGGTATACTCTTTCAGCTGTACCGCCGGGGAGGTGCCGCTGAAGATCTCTTCCCCGTTCAGAAAAAGGCGGATATCCCCCCGGAAGGAGAGCCCGAGCAGTCCGTCAGCCTCTTTTTCGCTGTGCATTTTTCCCAACGCGTAGTGTACGTTCCCGCTTCCCCGCAAGCCGGACCCGTACCCGCCGATCGTCACCTGTGAGAGGTTCGCATTGAACTCCAGGGGAACCAGCCGGTCGCTGAATTCCGTATCGGCGATCACCCTGTCCGCGATCTTCCGGGTGGTTTCCAGGACTCCCCCGGGATCCCCGGATTGTGCCCCGGGACTTTGCTTCACGGGGATCGCCGAGGCCCAGGAGGTGACGGGCATGTCGTTTTTGCCTTCCGGCCAGCGGGATACCAGCAGTATTTGGCCGGCGGGCCATCCGGAGGGGAGCAGTTCCTTACCGCGGGGAATGTCCTCCCGGAACCCGGAAAGCATGAGACAGCAGCCATCCCCGGTCAGTTCCGGATCCAGATCCCGCTCATTTTCCACGGATGCATCCGCTGCTTCCAGAAAGAAACGGGTGGCAGATACCGATGCCCCCGACAGGGGAACAGAGAACCACAGCATGAGCGTATCCCCGTCGATCCGGTGCCGGGTGATGCGGGGCCGTTCTTTGTAAGGGACCTGCTCCCCGGGTTCCATGAACCGGAACGGGGGCCCCTGTATCAGTCTCCCCTGGTCAAAGGCGCCAATATCCGGTGCGCTTCCCCGGTAATCCAGGATCAGCTCTCCTGCTTTTGTACCCGCGTCCACACATGGGGATCCCGCTTCCAGTCTGAAATCACCCCGCAGCGGGTCCCTGAACATGGGATCGGCGACGATCCCGTTCCTTTCGTGTCCCGCCCCGGTGAGCAGCACCGGGAAGGGCAGGTTGGAGCAGTCATAATCGAAGTGGTTATCCGTTCCCAGGTGGTAGATCCCGAAGGTGTCCCCCTGCACCATGAAAGCAGCGTTGTTGAAATGCCTGATGTGATTGTTCCTCCACAGGTTCCTGGGGCTCCCGATGATGTCAAAGTCCACGTACCAGCTGTTATTAAAAATATACAGCGGCCTGGTTAGCGCCCGCTCCCCGCTGGAGATCTTGAACACCGTCCACCCGTCATGTGCGGCGGTCAGGCTTACCGCCGTATTGCCATAGATGCAGATCTCCCCGCCGGTGACGCCCGTCAGGGAGATGAGCGCATGGCCGTTGATCATCCGGTTGTGATAAAAATGAAGGTTCAGGGTATATACCTCCGGCTCCAGCACATTGTCGGAGGTGTTGACGATCGTGTTCCTGTAGATCTCCCCGTTGGTGCAGGACTGCAGGTCCGGGACCCCGTCGTTCACCGGCGAGACCCGGAACGCATTGAAGGTGTTCCGGACCAGGTTGTCGCGCAGCACGAACACCCCGCTTGTCCCGCTCCCCTGGTAAAGGCTGCCGTTGTAGTGCCCGTGGATCCCGTGGTGGAGCTCCTCCCAGGTATAACCGTCCGCATGGGTCCATACCCTTTCCTCCTGTTCCCAGGTGCAGGCCTCCATGAGGAAGTGGTGGCTTCCCCTGCCGGTGGCAAAGAGCGCCCGCTTGCCCCCGTGCATGCCGCACCCCCGCACGGTCAGGTAGGAGGTTTCCTCTGCCCGGATCAGGTCGGTCCAGCAATTCCGGATGGTGAAATTTTCGATGACGATCCATGCGCAGTCCCGCAGCAGGAAAGCATGATGTGCCAGTTCCTCCCCCGGTCCCGTCTCCCCGTCGATCAGCGTTACCGCTTCCAATTCAGGAAGGATCTCTCCCCCGGCCTGCGCCGCACCCGCACCCAGGATCACAACCGGGTTGTCCGGGTCCCCCCGCACCCCGGTCAGCGTAAACGGACCGAGGTACTTTCCGGGTGCGAAAAGCAGGGTGTCCCCCGGCCGCGCAGCATTCAGCAGCACACTGACCGCGGAAACATCCATGGAAGGATCCACGGGGACGGTTCCCGCAAGCAGGGGAACGCGGATCCCCGAAAAAAGGAACAGGGCGGACAGCCCGACCGACAACAGCAAGCCTGTCACCCCGGCACATGGCAGGTTCTCCGGGTACCCGGATGACTGCGGAAGAAGTTTTCTCATACAATCCTAAAGATAGTGGTTTTTCCGGTGCCGGAAAGGGAAACCCGGACACGATCAGCGGCGGATAAACCGGGACCAGAAGGGTCGTCGCCGGGGTGGAAGGCGGGGCGATCCGGAGGGTGTGCCGGGGTCCGCGCCCCGGGCGAACTTCGAATAATTGTTGAAAGAAAGGTAGAAGGCGCCCCAGAGGATCAGCAGCAGGAGGGGCAGGGCGGAGTAATCGCTGAGGTAAAGTCCCGTGAGGGTGAGGATGCAGTTCCTGCCCGGGTCATCCGGATCGTAAAGGACCCCGACCGTGCGGCCCCGCTTATACTTCAGTCCCAATGGCCCCAGGGCCACATGGAGGCTGTCGCCCGCCCGGAACCGGATCTCGCTGGCGTAGTCAAGCGTTTTGGCGTCGTCGGCATTCTTTCTCACCACCGGTTTGTATACCGATACCACCCCGGCGGCCTTCTTCCCGTGGAGGATCAGTCTCCATTTCCGCGACACCGGCAGGACCATGATCAGCAGGGTGACGATCACAAAGGTCAGGCTGCTGATGCGATAGGTTTTCATATGACTGTGGACGCTATTTTTTCCTGAAAGTCTCCGCATCCCGCAGGACCCGCAGGAAGTTGCCTCCCAGGACCTTCCGGATCGCCTCCTCCTCATAGCCCCTGTCCAGCAGGGCCTGGGTAATATGGGGGAATCCCGATACGTCGGGTACCTGGTCGGGCCCGAAGGGGATCCCGTCAAAATCGGAGCCCAGTCCCGCATGGTCGATCCCCGCCACCCGGATGATCCGTTCCAGGTGGTCCGCCACGTCCTTCACCGAACAGTGCGGCAGGGGAGGGCGGTCCCGCTCGAACACTTGCATGGCCTTCCGGAATGCTTCCGGGGAGAGTTGCTTCCGCTTCAGTTCCATGCTTTTTTCAAAATACGCGTTTTCCACTTCCACACCCTCCGGGGCCAGGAAAACGGGATAGAAGTTCACCATGACGATCCCCCCCGTATCGGCCACGGCCTCGATCAGTTCATCGGACAGGTTGCGGCGGACACCGCACAGGGCGCGGGACGATGAGTGGGAGGCGATCACGGGTACCCTGCTGGCGTAAACCGCATCCCACACCGTCTGGTCCGATGCATGGGATACATCCACCAGCATGCCCAGCCGGTTCATTTCCTGTACCACCTCCCTCCCGAAACCGGTGAGTCCCCCGTTCCGGGCCTCGTCGTAGCTGGAATCGGCCCAGGTGGTGGTGTCATTGTGGGTGAGGGTCATGTAGCGCGCTCCCAGGTTATAAAACTCCGTCAGCCGGCCCGGGGAATCCTCGATGGCGTGTCCCCCTTCCACCCCGATCAGGGAGGCGATCTTCCCCTCCCCGGCGATCCGTTCCACATCACCGGCGGTCAGGGCCAGTTCCAGGTGGTCCCGGTGTTTTTCCACCAGCCGGTGGATCAGGTCGATCTGCTCAAAGCACACCCGGCCGGCCTCACCGCTCCACATGAATTCCGGGGGTACAAAGGCCACCCACACCTGGGCTTTCAAACCACCTCTGCGCAGGCGGGGGATGTCGGTCTGAAAACCGCAGGGCGGATCCTCCAGGCTGAATCCCTCCAGGGTGGAATAACCCCGGTCCCTGATCTTGTCCGCCAGGTCATTGTGCCCGTCCAGCACCAGCGCATCCCGGTGGATCCGGAGTGCCTCTTCCGACAGTTTCATCTGCTTCTCCGCTTCATGCATCGCCAGGGAACAATTGGGACCATAAGGTACGATTACTGCACAAAACTGGCAAATCAACTTGGCGGGAAACAGGTTTATCCTTACTTTTAAAGCCATCCCGGATCCTCTCCGGGCGAAAAGTAACATGACTTAACACATAAAATCATCACACATGAAAAGAATCACATTCCCATGGCTGGTCGGGGTATTTGCTCTCCTGACAGGTTCTGCCCTTTCCGGCATTGACCCGGTCGATACCCGGTTGCTGGAAGATCCGGCCATCAGCGATAACCACATTGCATTCATTTACGCACACGACCTCTGGGTGGCCGGAGCGGACGGGTCCCAT
Source organism: Bacteroides sp. (assembly GCA_011056635.1). Classification (GTDB taxonomy): domain Bacteria; phylum Bacteroidota; class Bacteroidia; order Bacteroidales. Next base: position 8,613 of record DSEO01000258.1, on the reverse strand, counting down.
CCCCGCAGGCTCACCGTGGATGAGGGGAACGAATCCAATCCCTGTTTCTCGCCGGACGGAAAGCTGATCGCATTCAGCGCCGAATATGACGGGAACACGGACGTGTTTGTCGTCCCGGTGGAGGGAGGCATCCCCACCCGGCTCACCTGGCATCCCGGGAGCGATTACGCCCGCGGCTTCACGCCGGACGGAAAGAGCGTGCTTTTCCTTTCCCAGCGCCTGGTGTTCACGGGCGCCATGGCACAGCTGTTCACGGTCCCCCTCGAAGGCGGCTATCCCGAACAGCTCGTGATCCCCAATGCATACCACGCCTGTTACTCGCCCAACGGGGAGTACATGGTGTATACCCCTTACAGTGATGCATTCAGGCAATGGAAGAATTACCGGGGCGGCAGGATCTCCACCCTCTGGATCTTCTCGTTCAGGGACCACTCCGTTACGGAGATCCCCAAACCGGCAGGAGGGTGCAACGATGTGGATCCCATGTGGATCGGAGACAGGATCTGTTTTTTGAGCGACCGCGACGGGGAGTTTAACCTGTACGCCTATGATGTGTCCTCCAAACAGGTGACGCGGCTGACCGCGTTCGGGGATTTTCCCATGATCAACGCTTCCCACCACGGACAGAAGATCATCTTCGAACGGGAAGGCTACCTGCACCGGTTCGACCTGGCGGACAATTCCACGGAGAAGATCACCGTGGGTGTGGCGGCCGACCTGCTGGAACTGCGGCCCAGGTATGTGAAGGGCAACGATTACATCCGGAACGCCCACATCTCCCCATCCGGCGAGCGGGCTGTCTTCGACTTCCGGGGAGAGATCGTCACGGTCCCCGCCGAAAAAGGCGATCCCCGCAACATCACCGGAACCACGGGAGCACACGAAACCTACCCGGCCTGGTCGCCCGACGGCAAGCATGTGGCCTGTCTTTCCGATGCATCCGGGGAGAACGAGCTCCACATCATCCCCCAGGACGGGAAAGGGGAGGTAAGGGCCATCCCGCTCACCGGCACGGGTTTCTATACCGACCTGCAATGGTCGCCCGACAGCAAAAAGATCTGCTACACGGACAACGGCAGGAACTTCTACGTGCTGGATGTGACATCCGGTTCGGTCACGAAGATCGATTCGGATGAAACCTATGCACCCGGTGCGTTCCGGCAATTATTCGGCGACTGGTCCCCCGATTCAAAATGGATCACCTACAGCAGGCTGAACAGGACCCAGTTCCAGCAGGTCTTCCTCTATTCGGTGGACGGAAATCAGTCTTACGCGGTAACCGACGGAATGAGCCATGCCACGGAACCGGTATTCGACCCGGGCGGGAAGTACCTGTATTTCTTTGCATCCACAGATGCGGGACCGGTGGTTAACTGGTTCGACCTGTCCGGCGCGGACATGGAAATGACCCGGAACATTTACCTGGTGACCCTGCAGAAGGAGACCCGTTCGCCTTTCGCGAAGGAAAGTGACGAGGTGAAGACCGGCGAAGAAAATGGTGAAGATGAAGAAGATGAAGAAGCTGAAGAAGGGAAGAAGGCAAAGAAGGAGAAGAAGAAGAACGAAGCGGATGAAGAGAAGGAGGAGAACATTATTATAGACCTGGATGGCATCCGGCACAGGATCGTGGATGTCCCCCTGAAAGCGGGGGACTATTACCTGCTGGGTTCTGCGAAGGAGGATGAGTTCCTGTACATCGTGAACCGGGAAGGGAAGCGGGTGATGCACAAATATGACATCAGGGAACAAAAGGACGAGGAGGTCGACGAGATGGACGGGTATGTGATCTCCGCGGACGGTAAAAAAATGCTTTACCGCAGGAACGGGGCATGGGGGATCGCCGATGCGGGTACCAAGCCCGACCCCTCGAAGGGGAAGCTCAATACCGGGAGCATCGAAGTGAAGATCGATCCGCGCGCCGAATGGCCCCAGATCTTCGACGAGGCCTGGAGGGTCAACCGGGATTATTTCTACGATCCGGGAATGCACGGGGCGGACTGGCCCGCCATGAAGGAAAAATATGCACAATTCCTTCCCCACCTGGCATGCAGGAGCGATTTGAACCGGGTGATCCAGTGGATGTGCAGCGAACTGGCCGTGGGGCACCACCGGGTAGGAGGGGGAGAAACCCTGAACCGGCCCGAGAGGGTGGGGGGCGGACTGCTGGGAGCGGATTTCGCTATCGAGAACAACCGCTACAGGATCAAAAAGGTGTTCGAGGGACTGAACTGGAACCCGGAACTGCGCTCACCGCTCACCGAACCCGGTCTCAACGTGAAAGCCGGTGAATACATCCTGGCGGTGAACGGAGCGGAACTGACCGCCGGGGAGAATATCCACAAATTCCTGGAGAATACGGATGGGAAGATCGTGGAACTGACCGTGGGACCCGATCCAGGCGGAAGCGGATCCAGGGATATCCAGGTGGTTCCCGTGGGCAGTGAGTATGCCCTGAGGAACCGGGACTGGGTGGAGGGCAACCTGAAGAAGGTGCATGAGGCCACGAACGGACAGGTGGCCTATGTGTATGTGCCCAACACGGCAGGAGAGGGCCATGAATATTTCAAGCGCTACTTCTTCCCCCAGGCCGATAAGGATGCCATCATCGTGGATGAGCGTTTCAACGGGGGCGGATCGCTGGCCGATTACTACATCGATATCCTGAGCAGGCGATACCAGAGCCACTGGGCCATGCGGTATACCAGTGACCTGAAGACCCCCAGTGCTTCCATCCAGGGGCCCATGGTGATGCTGATCAATGAACCGGCAGGCTCGGGTGGAGATATGCTGCCCTGGATGTTCCGCAAGTTCGGCATGGGACAACTGATCGGGAAGCGCACCTGGGGAGGCCTGGTGGGGATCCTGGGATTCCCGGCGCTGATGGACGGCGGCTATATTACCGCGCCCAACCTGGCCATATGGACCGAGGACGGGTTCGTGGTGGAAAATGTGGGCGTACCGCCGGACATCGAGGTGGAGCAGACCCCAGAGCTGGTCATCGAAGGTCATGACCCGCAGCTGGAGAAGGCCATCGAAGTGGTCATGGAGGAGCTGAGAAAGAACCCTCCGCAAAAGCCGGTCAGGCCGCCCTATCCCAAACGGGCCGCCAGGTAACGGATTTCCGATTTTAACGATTTTTTTTTAAATTGTATGTCCTATCACCATCGAAATGAAAACCTTCCGTGCCCGGGAGCAGGTTCCCGGCCCTGCAGGAGTGCATTCCGGGCATTCAGGAACGCTAACCCTTTCCGGGCTCGGGCTTCTGATCGTGGTGGGGCTGCTTGCATGGGGCTGCCAGGAGGAGGATGACACGCCACCCGGACCGCAGGAAGGATCCCGCATAGAGGGAAGGGTGATCTATTCCGGTCACCCCGTGCCCGGGGCCACGGTCAGGATCAGGACCACCGGGATATCCACCGTTACCCTCCCGGATGGTGTATTCTGTCTGGATATTCCGTCATACATGGATACAGTGACAATAACGGCCTGGGCAGAAGGTTATTATATCGGAGGAGGCCTGGCATGCCAGCCCGGAGATACGGGCATTCTGATCTCCCTTGAACCTTTTTCCACGGCGGACAACAAAAACTACCGGTGGGTCAGTGCCTATTCCGTTTCCGGGGAATCCCTGAACTGCGAAAACTGCCATTCCGACCCCGGGAGTCGGACGGGACTCCCCTTCGACCAGTGGATCCTGGATGCCCATTCCGGTTCAGCTGTCAATCCCCGCTTTCTTACCATGTATGGCGGGACCGATGTGCAGGGGAACAGGAGTCCGGCCACGGTGTACATGAACCATCCCGAATACGGTCCCATCCCCCTGGCACCCGACCGGACGGTACCCTATTTCGGACCGGGCTACAAACTCGACTTCCCGGAAACGGACGGGAATTGTGCAGCCTGTCACGCACCCCTGGCCGCCATCGACAATCCCTATGGCACGAACCCCCTCGAGCTGGCAGGAACGCAACTCGAGGGGATCTCCTGCGATTTCTGCCACAAGATCGTGGATGTACGGTCCGGCCCGGGATCCCCCGGGCCCGGTCAGAATATGCCCGGGGTCCTTTCTTACTGTTTCGCCAGGCCGCCTGAGGGGCATCAGCTGTTCACCGGCCCTTTTGATGATGTGGCACCGGGCGAAGATACCTGGTCACCCCTGCAAAAAGAAAGCAGGTACTGTGCCCCTTGTCATGTCGGGGATTTCTGGGGAGTACGGGTCTACAATTCATACGGGGAATGGCTGGAGAGCCCGTACAGTGCAGGTCCCACCGGGAAGACATGCCAGGACTGCCATATGCCGGCTGGTTCGGCAGACCGCTTTGCCACCGCGGAAGCGGGCGGGTGCATCAGGGACCCGTCAGGGATCGGTACTCACCGGATGCTGGGGATCAGGGACGGAACCTTCATGCAGAGCGCAGTTTCCATGGTTGCCGGTGTTGCATTGGAGAATGGCCGGATCAATGTGCATGTGGAGATCACCAACGACAATACCGGTCACCACATCCCCACCGATTCCCCCCTCCGGCACCTGATCCTGGTGATCCGTGCTGAAGACAGCCGGGGTGATACCCTGCAGAGGCTCAGCGGGCCTGTATTGCCAGGCTGGTGCGGGGAAGGCGATCAGGATGAAGGTTACTACGCGGGTCTTCCCGGGGTAGTGTATGCCCGGATACTCAGGGAGCACTGGACCGAAAAGGAACCCACCGCAGCCTACTGGATGCAGACCATGGAGGTCAGTGATAACCGTATCAGGGCCTTTGAAACTGCCACGGCTGACTTTTCCTTTGCTCCACCGTCAGGTGGAAGTGCCCGGATCAGGGTTGACCTGATCTTCCGGAGAGCATTCATCGAGCTTGCCGATCAGAAGGGTTGGGACCATGAGGACATCCTTCTTGCTGGCAGGCTCATTGAGATTTGAACCAAATATACTGCCCATGAAACCATCAGCCGTTCTCTCGTCCGCCTGCCTGGTGTTTATGATCTGCCTGCCGGCAAAGGTGCATCCCCAGGATACGGTCCGGTGGGTCCGGACCGGGGGTCCCCCCGGGGGACTGGGATATGACATCCGGTATAATCCGGACCTGCCGCATATCTGGTTCGTTACAGATGCCAACGGAGGGGTGCACCGGAGCACGGACAACGGCTACCACTGGGAACCCGCCAACCAGGGGATCGCCACCTTTTCCGGGTTCACCAACGACAACATTCCCGCATTCTGCCTGACGGTGAACCCGCATAACCCGGCCCATATCTGGGCAGGGACCCAGAACTCGGGACACCTCTACAAATCGGTGGACCTGGGGCTGACCTGGACGGAGAGCGACGAGGGGATTTCCGTGGAGCATGATGCCCTCTCCTTCCGGGGCATCACCTTCGACCCTGCATCTCCTGATATCATGTACGCCATGGGAGAGATCACTTCCGAAGCGCTCGGCGGACCCTATGTCTGGGGGAACGGAACGGGGGGTGTCATTTACAAATCGACCAACGGCGGACAGAACTGGTTCAAGATCTGGGACGGCGGCATCCCGTCGAGCCTTGCGCGCTATATGTGGATCGATCCCCGGAATACGAATGTGCTGTATGTCTCCACGGGAATATTTGACCGGGGCGCTGTCGGAGAGGGCGACCTCCTGACCGATCCCTTCGGAGGCATCGGGATACTGAAGTCGGTGGACGGGGGCGAGACCTGGGAAGTGCAGGATGAAAACAACGGGTTGCGGTGCCTGTATCTGGGCAGCCTCTATATGCACCCCCTGAATCCGGACACACTGCTCACCTGTGCTGGTCACGTGCTGGAAAACGGGAGGGGGGTGATGTACCTCGAAAACCTGGTCATGTCCGGAACTCCCTCTCCTTTTGGGATCTACAGGACCGTCAACGGGGGAAACGAATGGACACAGGTCTATGAACCGGGTAAGAACATCGGTGAAATCTTTTCATCGGTGGAATACAGCACGTTTGACCCGGATATCGCCTATGCCGCAAGCGGGATGGGTGTATACCGGAGTGAAGATGCCGGGGGAACATGGAACCGGGTCAGCAGCGGCTCCGTCAACTGGGGTCCTCCGGGCGTGGATCCGGGATACCCCATCGACATTCAGTGCGACCCCCGGGATCCTGACCGGTTGTTCATCAACAATTACGGGGGAGGGAATTTTCTCAGTGAGGACGGGGGGATGACCTGGACAAATGCCAGCGACGGTTATACGGGGGCCGAGCTCAGGAAGGTGGAGGTATCCCCGCCCGATCCCGCTCTCGCCTATGCAACCGGGCGGAGCGGAATCTGGAAAAGCGAAGATGCCGGTACCACCTGGTATGGGATCCATTTTCCTGCCGACACGGCGAACTTCCTGGGCGATTATGCGTCCGTCCTGCCGGACCGGCTGGACAGGGACCATCTGCTGGCGGGTACTACCGGGGGGCACTTGATTGAATCGTTTGACGGTGGATTTACATGGTCTGTCCGCTGGCCGGGTTTTGATGAACTCGGCGAGCTCATTTCCGGCGGCGGGGAGATTTCGGATATTGCAGTTGCACCTTCCAATCCGGAAATCCTTTACGCAGGTATCTCGGTCACCGGGTGCAGCCTGAACAACGAGGGGTGTCAGACAGGAAAAGGTGTGGTCTTTTCCAGGAACGGCGGTGCCACCTGGGTCCCTTCAGACGATCCTGTTATCAGCGGGTTGGCGGTGGTTACGCTGGCCGTTGATCCGGAATATGCGAACAGGGTATATGCGGGGACCGGGGCCGGTCTGTTCATTTCCACGGACGGCGGTTCGGGCTGGGAAAGAGCGCCCGGACTCCCGGAATCGGGCATCATCAGGGCCATTGCATTCAACCCGCAGAACCCGCATACGCTGTTTGTGGCCATCGATCAGTTCGGACTCTATTATTCGGAGGATGGAGGAGTTACCTGGTATGCTTCCGTGGCAGGGCTGGAGCCAAATTCTTCCATCAGGGAGATCCTGTTCGATCCGGCAGATACGGCGACCATGTATGTATGCGACCTGCTCAGCGGTGTTTACCGTTCAGAAGACCGGGGAGGCAGCTGGCTGAAGATCAACAGGGGCCTGCTGAACCGTGCCGTCACATCACTTTCTGTCACCATGGACGGGCAACACCTGTACACCTCGACCACAGGGGCCGGGGTCTTTCGCTGCGATCTGAACGGAGAGGCGCCGGTCTCCCCGGGAACCGGGGTTCGGTACGGCGTTGCTGCAGAGGAACCGGACTTCCTGGTCTATCCCAATCCTGCGAAGGATCTCATCCATATCTCCGGGGCCGGGGAGGCTGAAAGGATCGAACTGTTCAATTCGCTGGGAATGCGCCTTCATTCAGGAGCCGCAGAAGAGATGATCCGGCTGCCGGAATCCCCGCCCGGTCTATACTTTCTGGTGATCCATTCTCTTTCGGGACAGGTGTTCTGCCGCCGGGTGGTCATCCGGTAAGCTGATAGCAGGAGTATCCGTCCGTTGTCCGAAGCGTCCGTCCGCTGGCAGGCGCTTCCAATTACTGCCCGATGCGTTCGCGGAGGGGTGACAGCCGGATCACGCGGTCGGGCTGGTTCACCACAACGTAGATATTCCCTGCGGGATCCAGGCCCACGTCCCTGACCCGGCCGAAGTTCTTCAGGATCACCTCCTCGTGCATCACCCTGTCCTCCGTTACGGTGAGCAGGCGGACATCCTCGTATTTCAGGGCGCCCACCAGCAATTTATTCTTCCAGGCGGGGAATGCCTCCCCCTGGTAGAATTCGATGCCGCATACGGCGGTGGAGGGTTTCCAGTACATGACCGGCTGGGCGTACCCTTCCATGGCGGTGTGCTCCGTCAGGATGGACCCGTCATAGTTCCGCCCGTAGCTGATGACCGGCCAGCCGTAGTTCACCCCTTTCCGGATGATATTGATCTCGTCGCCTCCCAGGGGACCGTGCTCCGCCTCCCATACCTGGTCCGTTTCCGGGTGGACCGAGAGCCCCTGCGGGTTCCGGTTCCCCAGCGTGTACAGCGTGGGAAGCCCTTCCTTCATGAAGGGATTGTCGGCCGGGATGCTCCCGTCGGGCCGGATCCGGTGGATCTTCCCGTTGGGCCTCCTGGGATCCTGTGCCTGGTCCTGTGCACCGCGGTCGCCGATGCTGAAGTAGAGGTACCCCTTTTTGTCGAATACGATGCGGTTCCCGTAATGGTGGCGGGTGGTCCGGTAGGTGTCATGGGGTGCCTGGTAGATCACCTGCTCATCCACCCACTCCATGTTGCTGATCCGTCCCCGCACGATCCGGGTCATGGCCGGGGGGCGCTCATCGCCGCTCCCCTTTTCGATGGCATGGCTGTAAGAGAGGTAGATCCAGCGGTTTTCCCGGTATCCCGGGTCAATGTTCACATCCAGCAATCCGCCCTGTCCCTCGTGCAGCACCTCCGGGGTCCCCTTCACGGGATCCTCCAGCAGGTTCCCCTTCACCACCAACCTGAGCGTCCCGGGCCTTTCGGTGACCAGTGCCGTGTCCGCATCCAGGAAAACGATGGCCCAGGGGATCTCCAGGTCGTCCGCCCATATTTCGGCGGATATGACGTAGTCCATGGTTTCCAGGGTGGGAGAGGGGTCCGGCTTCAC
>DSEO01000257.1 GCA_011056635.1 Bacteroides sp. | reverse complement strand
GCTTTTTTTTTCAGGCAAACATCGCACTGTCCGCACCTGGGTGCATCCATCTGACCGAAATAACTTAACAGGAACTGACTTCTGCAGGTGGTCTCCGAGCCGGCGTACCGGAGGATTTCCCTGATCCGCTTTTCATACCGCTCCTTCCTGAAGCGGTACCTTTCGGGGGAGATGAGAAGATTTTTCTCGTCCAGCCGCTCCTCCAGGAAAGTAACCACGGGCACATTCTTCCGGGGTATGTAATGAATGACCTGTCTCCCCGACAGATCCCCGAGGAATTTTTGCACTTTTCGCACCGGGATCCCGGACTGCCTGGCCAGAAAAGCCTCGTCAATGATCACGTATTGCGAAAACAGTCCGCTGTAGGACCTGAGCAGCAGCTTGATGAACCCGTCCAGATCAGCGTGCTTCACCTGGAAATTGTACAATTCATCCCTCCCGGTCCTGAACATGACCCTGGAGGGATTGTGGATGGCGTCTGTCACGGTAATATATCCTTCCCGGCTCAGGATGGAGATCGCGCTGTGCGCCACCAGGGCATTCAGCCTGTAGCGGGATAAAAACTCCCCCATCTCGAAATCATACTGCTGTCCTTTCCCGCTGCCCAGGGGCACCTGGAGGAAATTGCACAGGGCTGCGTAGATCTGCCTGATCCTGGGAATCCCGGGGAAGTTGACGGTCACCCGCTTTTCGGCCAGCTTTTTGTCAGCCGGACTGAACAGGAGAATGGCATAGGCCTTCTCCCCGTCTCTCCCGGCACGGCCTGCCTCCTGGAAATAAGCCTCGGGATTGTCCGGAAGGTCGTAATGAATCACAAATCGCACGTCCGGCTTATCGATCCCCATACCGAATGCATTGGTGGCCACCATGACCCTGAACCGGTCGGCGGTCCACTCCTGCTGTCTTTCAGCGCGCTCCCCATGTTTCAGGCCGGCATGGTAGTAGTGGGACGGGATCCCCTCCCCGCTGAGCAATCCGGAAAGATCCCTGCATTTTTTCCGGTTCCGTACATAAACGATCCCGCTTCCCTCCAGTTTTCTGACGATCCCCATGAGTTCCCTGGTCTTGTCCTCCGTATGCCTCACAACATAAGCCAGGTTCTTTCTTTCAAAGCTCTTTTGAAACAGGTTTTTCTTTTTGAACAACAGGCGCTCCTGGATATCATCACAAACCTCGGGCGTGGCGGTGGCCGTAAGCGCCAGCACCGGCACCCCCTCCAGTATCTCCCTCAATGAACTGATCTGCAGGTAAGATGGCCTGAAATCATATCCCCACTGGGAAATGCAGTGCGCCTCATCCACCGCGATGAGGTTCACCCGCATTTCCCTGACCCTGGTCCGAAAAAGTTCGGTGCCCAACCGTTCCGGGGATACATAGAGAAACTTGTAATCACCGTAGATGCAATTGTCCAGCGAAATCCTGATCTCTTCGTGGGTGAGCCCGGAATGAATGGCCATGGCCCTGATTTTCCTTTTTTTCAGCTGATCCACCTGGTCTTTCATCAGGGCGATCAGCGGTGTGATCACAATGCAAATTCCCTCCATGGCCAGGGCGGGGACCTGGAAGGTGATTGATTTCCCTCCACCGGTAGGCATCAGTGCCAGGGTATCCTCTCCGCGGCCTACGGATTCAATGATTTCGCGCTGCAGGGGGCGGAAATCAGGGTAGCCCCAATACTGGCTCAGTATCTCCCTGTAATTGTCCAAGATCAGTGAACCAATTTTTTTGTAATTTTGCCACATTTAATTTAACCAAATTATCGCAACAATGTCGTTCGTCCAGGATAAAATCGTCTCCGAGGGACTCACATTCGATGATGTGCTGTTAATCCCGGGGTATTCAGAGGTGCTGCCCAGGGAGGTAGATATCAGATCGAATTTCTCAAGGAATATCATGTTGAACACCCCCATTGTATCGGCCGCAATGGATACGGTAACAGAGGACAGGCTGGCGATCACCATTGCACGTGAGGGCGGGATCGGCGTGATCCATAAGAATATGCCGCTGGAAGAACAGGTCAGCCATGTGCGGAAGGTCAAGCGTGCTGAAAGTGTGATGATCCACGAACCCATCACCATCCGCAAGGAAGGAACAGTCCTTGACGCCCTGAACCTGATGAAAGAGTATAAGATCGGGGGGATCCCGGTTGTGGACGGGGAGAATACCCTGATCGGCATTGTGACAAACAGGGATCTTCGCTTTCAGACGGATATGAAAAGATCCGTGAAAGAGATCATGACCAGCAAGAATATCATCACCACCACAAAAAAAACAGATCTGGCAGAGGCAGCCCAGATCCTGCAGATACATAAGATCGAGAAGCTGCCGGTAGTGGATAGCGACCGGAAACTGATCGGCCTGATCACCTACAAGGATATCACAAAATCCAAGGACAGACCCAATTCCTGCAAGGACGGGAAAGGAAGGCTCCGGGTCGCTGCCGCAGTGGGTGTGACCCTGGACATCATTGATCGCGTATCGGCGCTCACCGAGGCGGGGATCGATGCGGTGGTCATCGACACCGCCCACGGGCACTCAAGGGGTGTGATGGAAAGCCTGAAAAAAGTCAGGGCAGCATTTCCGGACCTGGACATTGTCGTGGGCAATATCGGAACCGGTGAAGCTGCCAGGGCGCTTGTGGATGCAGGCGCCGATGCCGTCAAGGTGGGTGTCGGACCGGGGTCCATCTGTACCACCCGGGTCATTGCAGGAGTGGGCATTCCGCAGCTATCGGCCATATATGACGTGGCCACGGCCATCCGGGGGAGCGGCGTCCCGGTGATTGCAGACGGGGGCATCCGGTACTCAGGCGACATTGTGAAAGCCCTCGCTGCTGGCGCCAGTTCCATCATGGCCGGGTCGCTTCTGGCCGGCGTGGAGGAATCGCCGGGCGAGACCATTATCTACAACGGACGCAAATACAAGGCCTATCGCGGGATGGGGTCCATTGAGGCCATGCAGCAGGGCTCCAGGGACAGGTACTTCCAGGATACGGAGGACGACATCAAGAAACTCGTACCGGAGGGGATTGTGGCCAGGGTGCCATTCAAGGGCAGCCTCAGCGAGGTGATCTTCCAGATGGTGGGAGGACTCCGTGCGGGTATGGGATACTGCGGTGCGCCGGACATTCCGGCGCTGCAAAAAGCCAGATTTATCAGGGTGACCCATGCAGGCGTCCAGGAGAGCCACCCGCATGATATCACCATCACCAGAGAAGCTCCCAATTACAGCAGATAATATAAGTAATTTAACCCCGTTTTACATGAAACCTAATCCAGAAAACGTAATTCAGATGATGAAGAAGTGGATTTCCCTAATGACCCTGATCCTTACATTGTCAGTCACCCTCTCCGCCCAGGAACAGGAGGTGCTCCTTACCATTGCGGATGAAAAGATCACACTGGACGAATTCGAAAGGATCTATAAGAAAAATAACAATGCCACCTCCCTCAACCGCCAGACACCGGAGGAGTATCTGGAACTGTTCATCAATTTCAGGCTCAAGGTGAAGGAAGCTGAAGCTCTGGGGATGGATACCACCGCCAAGTTCAGAAATGAACTGGAAGGTTACCGGGCCCAGCTGGCCAAACCTTACCTGTCTGACAATGAAACCAGGGAGGAAATGATGCAGGAGGCTTACGAAAGGGCCAAAGAAGATATCAATGCCAGCCACATTCTGATCAGGCTGCCGGCCAATCCAACCCCGGCGGATACACTGGCCGCTTACGAAAAGATCACCCAGATCCGGCAACGGATCGTGAACGGAGAGGATTTTGAAACGGTGGCCAGGGCTACCTCGGACGATGCATCGGTCAACAGGAACGGTGGTAACCTGAACTATTTCACCGTCTTTTCCATGATCTACCCCTTCGAAACAGCAGCCTACAACACGCCGGTCAATTCGGTCAGCATGCCATTCCGGACCAGTTACGGCTATCACATTCTGAAGGTGCATGACAGGAGGCCTGCCAGGGGCCAGGTAAAGGTGGCACATATATTCATCAGGACACCCGAAGGAATGGGTACAGAAGAAAAAGAGGCCGCCTACGAGAAGATCCGGATGGTATATGACAGTCTCCGCCTGGGAACTGATTTCGCCGGGATGGCTGCAAAATATTCCGAAGACCCGGCCTCTGCCAGGAATGGCGGGGAGATGCCCTGGTTCGGTACGGGCAGGATGATCCCTGAATTCGAGAATGCCTGTTTTTCCATTGAAAATAAGGGTGATATCACACAACCCGTCAAATCCCCGGCCGGCTGGCACATCATTAAATTGCTGGACAGGAAAGGGATCGGCACATTTGAAGAGATGAAGCCGGAGCTGCAGGAACAGGTGGACCGTGGCGACCGCGGAAAGCATAAAACGGAGAAATATGTGGCCAAGCTGAAGAAGGAATACGGTTACCATGCATATGAAGGCGCGCTGGAAAAAGTGCTGGCAGCCGCGGACACTTCGCTGCTTTCGGCATCCTGGAATGCCGGCAGGCTGAAGAATGACCGGACACCCCTGGTGAAGATCGGGGACCGGACCGCCACCGTGGGGGAATTCGCCTCCTATCTGGAATCCAAACAGACCAGCAGGCGGGGAGCAAATCCGCGGGCATATGCCAGGGAGCTTTATGACCAGTTTTCCCGGGATGCCGTCGTCGATTACGAGGAATCGAGACTTCCCGAAAAATACCCGGAATTCAGGTACATCTATGAAGAATACCATGACGGGATTTTACTGTTTGATATCATGGATGAGAAGGTATGGTCAAAGGCTGTGACTGATACGGCGGGACTGGAAGCATTCCACAGGCAGCACAGAAATGATTATATGTGGGATGAGCGGACCGAGGCCATCGTGGTAAGCTGCTCAGAGGAAGTCGATATGGACAGGGTCAGGAAGAAGTATAAAAAGATCCTCCGGGGAAGATTTGACCAGGAAAAACTGAACGACAAGTACTGTGAACAGGATTCAGTGACATGTATTACCCTGACCCATTTGCTGGTGGAGGAAGGAGAGCATGAGATGGTGGATGCGCTGAACGGCAGAACTGGACCCGGTCCCGTTTATGAAGAAGACGGAAACAGGAAATTCATCATCATCGGGGGAGTCAGGCCACCGCAGCCCAAGGCACTCAATGAGGCGCGGGGACAGATCACCTCTGATTACCAGAATTACCTCGAACAACAGTGGATCAGGGAACTGAAGCAGAAATATCCGGTGGAGGTGAACAGGGAACTGCTCTCCGGGATAAAACCCTGAATATGAACAAGCGTCTGACTGTATGCTTTGCATGGATGGTGGTCCTGACAGGTTGCTCGCTGCTGGACGAGGATCAAAAGGAAGCCCCGGTTGCCAGGGTTTTCGAACAGTACCTCTATCCGTCGGACCTGAGCGATGCGGTGCCTCCCGGGACAAACAGCCCGGACAGTACCATTCTTGCCCGCCGGTACATCGACACCTGGGTAAGGGATCAGCTCATGCTGCACAGGGCAGAACAGGCGCTGACGGAAGAACAGAAGGACTTTGAAAAGCAGATCGCCGAGTACCGCAAATCCCTGCTGATCTTCTCATACAGGCAGAAGCTGCTTCAGCAGAAACTGGACACGGTGGTCAGTGAACCGGAAATCCGGTCATATTATGAAGAGAATCTCAACAATTTCATGCTGGGACAGGATGTGATCAAAGGAACCTTCGTCAAGGTGTCCCTTTCAGCTCCGAGAATGGCTGAACTGAGGGCATGGTCGAGGTCCAACAACGGGGAGGCCCTTGCCGAAATGGAGAAATACTGTCTCAGCTATGCCGATAAATTCAGTGACTTCAACGACACCTGGGTCTATTTCTCTTCCATCAAGGTGCAGTTTCCCATGCAGATCAGCAATCCATCGGCCTACCTGAGATACAACCGGAATATTGAAACCACCGATTCACGCTACAGGTATTTTCTCCATATCAGTGACCACCTGACCGAAGGCGAGCCGGCCCCGCTGGAGATGGTGTCCCAGGACATCACCAACATCATCCTGAACAAGCGGAAGATCGAATTCTTCCGGGACCTGGAACAGCGGGTTTACAATGACGGTGTGAGCAGAAACCAGTTTGAAATCTATCAGTAGGACAATGAGCAGAAAAATCATCGCGATCATCGCAGGCATTGCATTATCGGTAACGGGAACGGGACAACCTTTTATCATCGACAGGGTGGTGGGTGTGGTGGGAGACTTCCATATTCTCCAGTCGGATATCGAACAGCAGTACCTGCAGATGAAGATGTCAGGTATGGAAATACCTCCCGGTATCAGGTGTGATATATTCAACTATTTCGTGGAACAGAAGTTGCTGATGGCCCAGGCCAAGATCGACAGTGTGGAGGTGGGTCCCGACCAGGTGGAGATGCAGATGGAAGCGCGGCTGGAATATTTCATCAGTCAGTTCGGGAGCGAGGCCGAAATGGAAGACTATTTCAACAAATCCATCTATGATATCAGGGATGACCTGCGGGAGGCCTTCAGGGAACAGATAATCACCCAGCAGGTCAGGGCTTCCATCGTGGAGGATGTGACCACCACCCCCTCGGATGTGCGAAGTTTTTACAATTCGCTGAATCCGGACAGCATCCCCTACATCAACACCGAGGTGAAGATCGCGCAGATCGTAGCCTATCCGGCCTACAGCGAAGAAGCTGTATTCGAGGTGAAGGAGCGGTTGCTCGATCTGAGAAGGCGGGTCCAGGAGGGGGAAGATTTCGGGACACTGGCCATCCTTTATTCAGAAGGTCCCACCGCCACCCGGCGCGGGGAACTGGGATACATGCTCCGCAGCGAACTGGACAAAGCCTACGCGGATGAAGCCTGGTCCCTTAAGGTGGGGCAGGTCTCCAAGATTGTGGAAAGTTCCTTCGGGTTCCATATCATCCAGCTCATTGACCGGCGTGGAGAAAGAGCCAATACCAGGCATATCCTCATGAATCCCAAGGCGGACGCCAATGCCAGGCAGAAGGCCATTTACAAGCTCGACAGTCTAAAACAGGCCATTGAGAGCGATTCCATCAGATTTGATCTGGCAGCCAAAAGGTATTCAGAGGATGAAAGGACCAGTGTGAACGGGGGACTGGTCGTGAATCCCATGACCAATGCGGCCACATTTGAACTCGACCAGCTCAATACCAAGGATTATTACATCATCCGGAACATGAATGTGGGAGATGTATCCGAACCTTATGAATCGACAGATCATAACAACAAGACCTGTTATAAGATCATTCAGCTGAAATCCCGTACCGAACCCCACCGGGCCAACCTCAAACAGGATTACATGCTGCTGCAGAATATGGCGCTGGAGCAAAAGAACCAGCAGGTGATGAACCAGTGGTACCTGGATAAAAAGAAAACCACCTACATCAGGATCGATAAATCCTTCGAACACTGCACCCTCTTCGGTCAGGAGACCAGTCAGCGATGAACAGGGTCGGCCGTCACCCGGTACTGCAATGTTGCCTGCTGGCAGCGCTGTTCCTCGTACCCCGTACGTTTCTTCTCAGTCAGAAAGTCACCCGCATCGAGATCATGAACGCGGAGCTTACTGCTTTTGACCAGAAGATAGGAAGAGATGCCAGGAAACTGCTGGGAAATGTACAGCTGAAACACGAGGATGTCTTAATGTCCTGTGATTCCGCCTACTTTTATCCGGCTACCGGATCGGTGGATGCATTCAGCAACATCAGGGTTATCCAGGGAGATACGCTGACACTGACGGGCGACCTGCTTCATTATCATGGTAATACAAAACTGGCCGAGGTGCGTGACAACGTGAAACTGGTTAACAAGGATATCACGCTGCTGACGGACTACCTCAACTATGACCGGACATCCCAGCTGGCTTATTACCTGGGCGGGGGCATTCTGACCCAGGAGGAGAACAGGCTCACCAGCGGCAAGGGTTATTTTTACCTGGATACGGAAATTTTCATTTTCAAAGACAGTGTGATAATTACCAATCCCGATTATACCATCTATTCAGATACCCTCAGGTATGATACCCGGACCGAAATATCCTACTTCTACGGTCCCACCGAGATCATCAATGAGGAAAGATACATCTACTGCGAGAACGGCTGGTACGACACACAGCAGGATATCTCACTGGTGACCGATCATGCCTACCTGGTGGAAGCGGGCAGAACCCTGAAGGGAGACACCCTCTATTACGAGGCCGAACAGGGTTTCGGACGGGCCAGATCAAATGTGGAACTGATCGATACAACGGAGAATATGATACTGAAGGGGAACTTCGGACTTTACTACCGGGAGAAGGACTTTGCCATGATCACCGACAGTGCGCTGATGATCCAGGTGGAAGGAACGGACACCATGTTCGTCCATGCCGATACCCTTCGCTCGCTTCAGAACCCGGAGACGGAGGAGGGTAGCCGAATCCTCAAGGCCTATTACAGGGTCAAGATATTCCGGCCCGATATCCAGGTCATGTGCGATTCACTGGAATACGTGGAGGCTGACAGTGTTTTTAAATTTTTCGGAGAACCGGTGTTGTGGTCGGAAGAGAACCAGCTCACCGCCACACATATCAGTGTGGTCATGAAAGACCAGCAACTCTACCGCATGTACCTCACGGGAACGGCGATGGTGATTTCCCGGAAGGATTCCACGAAATTCGACCAGATGCGGGGAAAAGAAATGACGGGTTACTTCACCGATAATAAGCTTACAACGATCGATGTGACCGGGAACGGACAGACCATTTATTACGCAGAGGACCGCGGCATCATCGTAGGAGCCAACAAAACATTCTGCTCCGATCTGGTCATTTATCTGAGGAACAATAAGATCGTCAGAGTGAACTACATGAAGAAACCGGACGGGACCTACTATCCCCTTGAGATGTTCCCCGCGGAGGAAGCCCTCCTGGCCGATTTCAAGTGGGTGGAACAATGGAGACCGCTCACGTACATGGATGTCTTTCGATGGAAATAAAAAAAGGAGCTGTTCGCTCCTTTCTCAGTATCAGTATTCGTCTTCATTGAAGAAGAAGTCATCTTTACTGGGATAATCGGGCCAGATATCTTCTATGCTCTCATAGACATCTCCCTCATCCTCTATCTCCTGAAGATTCTCGATCACTTCCATGGGTGCACCCGACCGTATCGCAAAATCGATCAGTTCCTCCTTGGTGGCAGGCCAGGGCGCATCTTCAAGCTTAGAGGCTAATTCCAATGTCCAGTACATAGACGCAGAATTTACAATTTAACAATGGGTAATTTTTAAGTGCGGCAAATTTATAAAAAAAAACGAAACCTACAACTTCGGATTCCAGGGCTTCTGTTCGATGCCCAGAAGGTGTGCAATTTTCCTGGAAAGCACAAAAAAATAATCGGACAAACGGTTGTAAAAACGAATGATCTCTTCGTCCGTGGGAACTTCACGGGCAAGCTGAGAAATCTCCCGCTCGGTCCTCCTGCAAACCGTTCTTGCGACATGTGCCTGTGAAACAGCCGGGTGACCGCCCGGGATCAGAAATGAAGTCAGGGGTTTCAGCGAAGCATCCATTTCATCGATCCTGCTTTCCAGGAACAGGACCTCCGCTGCACCGAATGGGGGAAGTGTGACAGGACAATCCTCACAGTCGGATGCCAGGATGGATGCGGTGGCCATCATGATGTCCAGAATGGTCAGCAGGTCCGCTTTTATGGGTGCATCTTCCAGCATGTCTCTCAACATGGCAGTATGCGCCATCAGTTCGTCCACCGACCCGTATGCCTGGATCTTCCTGTGGAATTTCGGAACACGCTTTCCCCCGAGCAACGAAGTTTCACCTTTATCTCCCCCACCTGTATAAATATTCGATTTGCTGACCATCCGCTTTATTTGTCCGGGTGCTCATTCACCTCCACACTTTCCACCTTCCCGTCCAGCAGATGGATGATCCGGTGTGCATAACGGGCTATGAAATCCTCGTGGGTGACAATGATGATGGTATTTCCCAGTTCGTGGATCTGACCGAACAGTCGCATGATATCCAGGGAAGTCTTGGAATCCAGGTTTCCGGTAGGTTCATCGGCCAGGATGAGGGACGGATGATTGACAAGGGCCCTGGCCACAGCAACCCGTTGCCGTTGTCCGCCCGACAGTTCGTTGGGCTTGTGGTCCATCCGGTCAGACAGTCCCACGCTGGTGAGGGTCTCCTTTGCACGCTGCACCCGTTCTGTTTTATGTGCGCCCGCATAAATCAGGGGAAGTGTCACATTTTCCAGCGCCGTGTATCGGGGAAGCAGGTTAAAGGTCTGAAAGATGAAACCGATCTCCCGGTTCCGGATCTCGGCCAGCTGGTTATCCTCCATCTTGCTTACATCGGTCCCGTTCAGTATATAGGTACCGCTTGTGGGGGTATCCAGACAGCCCACCAGGTTCATGAGGGTGGATTTTCCCGATCCGGACGGGCCCATAATGGCCACATATTCATTCCTTTTAATTTCAATATCCACCGAGCGGAGGGCCTCCACAACGATGGAGCCGATGTAATAATTTTTGACAATCTTATCCAGGCTGATGACTGTATCCATATGATCTGAAATTGTTCACGAAAGTAATCATTATGAATTAGATTCTTTTCAAGCTCAATAGTTTATTTTGAAGTGCATTTTTTGCAGATCTTTTCTTAAGAACAGGATCCCGAGGTGGAACAGATCCAGGCTTGCGCGGATCTCCGGCCAGGAGATGATTTCCTTCCAGGCCTTTTCCATTTCGGGCGACCAGTAGATGTCATGCAGGACAATCACTGCTTCCTCCCCTGCCCGGGAAAGGAGCAAACGTACATACCTGAGCGTGGGTTCATCATGATGGTTGGCATCGATAAATGCCAGGAAACGCCCCGGTATCTGGGGCAGCAGATCCTCCAGCTTCCGGTCCATCTCACCCCAGTGAATGGAAACCTGCTCCAGTCCGCACCGGCACAACAGTGATGCCGCATAGGCTGCCCGTTCGGTATGACCTTCCACGCTGTGCATTGGTGCGCCGGGTGCTCCGGAGGCAAGATACAGCGTGCTGATGCCCAGTCCCGTTCCCAGTTCCAATACCATGTCCGGATGAAACCACCGGGCAATCCTGTACAACAGCGCCCCGTAACGCATCGGGACAGATGATCCCCGGACAAAAGAACGGACCGTCCTCTCCGCCGACCGGTCCACCCTGGAGCCGGCCCCGGGATCCGTTTGCCTGTCCCGCCTGCCCCGGGTCCTGTTCGCGTCCGCTTCTGCCCGGCATGCTTCCCCCGAACCTGCCTTGCTTACAGCAGCACGGTACAGCAGCCTCTCTTCCGGGATCACGGTCCGGTCTCTCCGAAGTTCCCGGTGAATGCGGCGGATCTCCTCGGGAACCCTGATCCCTTGTGCATTGAACAGCACATTGTGGACCAATTCGAACATGCAGGGAGAATGGATCCCCCTGCCTCGCCGGTGACGGAGGTGGAACTGATGTCCCGTGTATTTGATGATTCGCCGGATCATCCAGCACATCTTTTCGGTAAAATGCTAATTTTACATAAAATGCGTCACGCATGCAACAATATTTGCAACAGGACATACAGTTTCTTCAGGGGGTGGGTCCCAGGCGTGCCGAATTGCTGAAAGAAGAACTGAATGTCCGCACCTTCGAGGATCTGATCACCCATTTCCCTTTCAGGTACGTGGACCGGAGCAAGTTCTACCGCGTCTCGGAAGTGACCACCGATATGCCCCACATCCAGATCCGCGGGAAGATCACCGGGTATTCCGCCATCGGAAAAGGGAACAGGAAACGGCTGGTAGCCGAATTCACGGATGGCACCGGTCGCCTTGAACTGGTATGGTTCAGGGGCATCAAATGGATCCCGGAGACCTATCCGGTCGGAAAGGAGGTGGTGGTGTTCGGCAAGCCTTCCTATTACCAGCGGAGGATCAATGTGGTGCATCCCGAAATTGAAGATCCGGATAAAAAGCAGTCGCTCACTTCCAAGCTCCAGGCAGTTTACCCGACCACGGAAAAGCTCAAGGACAACTACCTCACCTCGAAGGCCATCAGCAAGCTGCAGGCCAACCTGATCAAAAACCTGCCAGAGCGTTTCGAGGAAACCCTTCCCGCCTGGCTCCTGCAGAAGCTGAACCTGGTGAACCTGGACACCGCCCTGCGTCAGATCCATTTCCCGGATTCACCCGCCCAGTATAAAAAAGCAGAACTGCGGCTGAAGTTCGAAGAACTGTTCTACATCCAGCTCAACATCCTGCAGAACAAAACCCTTCGCACCAGGCGCTTCAGGGGAAATGTATTTCAGAAGGTGGGAGAAATTTTCAACACCTTTTACAGGGATTGCCTGCCCTTTGAACTGACCGGCGCACAGAAGCGGGTGATGAAGGAGATCCGCAGGGACATGGGATCCGGCCGGCAGATGAACCGGTTGCTCCAGGGGGATGTGGGAAGCGGCAAGACCCTGGTGGCGCTCATGTCCATGCTCATTGCCATCGACAACGGATTCCAGGCCTGCATCATGGCCCCCACCGAGATCCTGGCACAGCAGCACTTCCGGAGTATCACGGCCTTTCTCGAGGGCATGGAACTGGAGGTGCGGCTGCTGACCGGATCCACCAAAAAGAGCGAACGGGAAGTCATTCACCGGGGACTGCTTGAAGGAACCCTCCCCATTCTGATCGGCACCCATGCGCTCATCGAAGAGTCGGTCCGCTTCAGGAACCTGGGACTGGTGGTCATCGATGAGCAGCACCGGTTCGGGGTGGCCCAGCGGGCCAGGCTCTGGGAGAAAGCGGACGTACTTCCGCACGTGCTGGTGATGACGGCAACCCCCATCCCCCGGACCCTGGCCATGACGTTGTACGGGGACCTGGACGTATCGGTGATCGACGAGCTGCCCCCGGGCCGCAGGCCCGTCATTACCCGGCACTCCTACGATTCAAAGCGGCTGCAGGTGTTCGGTTTCCTGAGAAAAAAACTGGCCGAAGGGAGACAGGCCTACATCGTCTACCCGCTGATCAAGGAGTCTGAGACCATGGATTACAAAGACCTGGAGGACGGGTACGAGAGCATCTCCCGGGCCTTCCCTCCCCCGGATTACCAGGTCAGCGTGGTGCACGGACGGATGAAACCGGAGGAGAAGGAGATCTCCATGCGGCATTTCGTGGCGGGGCGCACCCACATCATGGTGGCCACCACCGTGATCGAGGTGGGGGTGGATGTGCCCAATGCCACGGTGATGATCATCGAGAGCGCCGAACGGTTCGGACTGTCCCAGCTTCACCAGCTGCGCGGACGGGTGGGCCGGGGGGCCGACCAGTCCTACTGCATTTTGATGACCGGGTACAAATTAACCGATGAGGCCAAAAAACGGATCGAAACCATGGTGG
>DSEO01000256.1 GCA_011056635.1 Bacteroides sp. | reverse complement strand
GGATCCCCAGTACAGGCTGGCCCTTGCCTGGCAGAATGTAGCCTATAACCAGCCGCCGCACCCGGGCTTTTTTCTCGGTCACGGTATGCCGGAACCTCCCGTTCCCGATATCCGGGTGCTGGAACCGAACAACACGCCTTTCATTCAGATCCTGTCGCCCGCCAACGGCTTCGAGTTGAACCTGGGACTTGACCTGAATGTCATCGTGCACGCGTTCGGGATTTCCGACACCAGCCAGATGGTCGTCTTATTTGACAATGATACGACCGTTCTGGATACCCTATTTGCCCCGCCCTATGTGACTGCAGTTTCCGGGTTAACCAGCGGGGCACATTCTCTGACGGCTTCAGCCTTCGATACGGAAGGAAACCTGATGGTGTCTCAACCGGTTCTTTTCACAGTGGATGAAGGATACCCGCACATTACGATAACAAGCCCGGAAGACCGGGCCATCTTCGGACCCGGGGAATCGATCCCCATCCATGTGGAAGCCTATGATACCGATGGTTCCGTGGATAGTGTGGCTTTCTTTATCAACGGATCCAGGTACACCACCCTTGACCAGGGTCCTTACTCCATTACGTTTGATACACCGGCTATCGGTCTGTATGAAATCTATGCCGTTGCCTACGACAATGACCTGCATGAGACCGAATCGGAAGTAATTGAGGTGGAGGTGGGAGCCATCCGCATTTTCCAGGAATCGACTACCGGCTTCTGCGGTTTTGAAAACGGGTCAGGAAGCATTGACAACAATCATCCCGGCCATACCGGCTCAGGTTTTGCCAATTCGGAGAACATATCCGGTGTCCGGATCATCTGGGCGGTGAATGTCATTGAGGACGGGGATTATTCATTCACATGGCGTTATGCCGCCACAGAGGCAAGACCGGCCAGGCTTTATATCAACGATACCCTGATTGGGACGGTGGACTTCGCCAATACGGGCGACTGGACAAACTGGGATGAGGTTTCACTGACCGCAACCGGTGTGAAGGCAGGGATCAAGAAGATTGCCCTGGAGGCCGCTATGGGATCGGGACTGGCCAACATCGATTATATGAAGATCCTTTCCCTGACCGGTGAGGTGAGTGTAAACAGTGTGTCCTGCTCATGGATCCCGACACATATGGATGAGCGCATGCCCCGGGCATCTGCAGGCGACAGGTTCACCCTGTTCCCGGTACCTGCCGGTAATTATCTTCATATTCAGTTCGAAGACATCATTGAAACCATCACCCGGCTGTCCATCCATTCCATGGACGGCACCAGGGTTATGACGTTGGAAGGGCTGAAAATGAACCGTATAAGGTTGGATATACCCGAACTGAACAATGGAATGTATGTGTTAACCCTGGATACAGATCAGGGACATTATACTGAAAAATTCGTTATCTTAAAGTGATTTCCAATCAGATGTGAAACTCAAATCAGAATGAACTATGAAGAAAGCACCATTCATGATCGCAATTTTAGTTCTCGGATTCACCCTCGCGGGGTACTCGCAGAGCGCAGAACTCATTATCGATGAAGACTTCCAGGATTGGCCGGCCACCGAAGGCGTGGTGTCAGATCCGCCTGCGGATTGTGAGCAGTTCAACCATATTGCCGGTCCGGACCTTTATGACATTGATTATGTAACCGGAGGATCGGGCCAGGTTACCCTGATCAAGTACCTGATCAGCCCCGAGTGCAATACCAAGCGGGTAAACCAGGGAGAATCGGCCACCAATGCCATTGATGTGACCACGGGGTTCATCGGCCTGACCAAAACATCGGAAGAAGGGGATACAATCGGACAGATGTATTTCCCCGAGCTTTCAAATATCACCGGGATTGAATTCGGGTATTCATGCACCAGTTCGGACAGGGGCATCCGTGTTTATACATCCACCGACGGCGGGGAGACCTGGGAAGGACCCTGGACGGAAGACGGACCCGGTGTGGGCGAGATCATCGGTTCCGATACAAAACTGGGCGAAATGGTGGAACTGGATATCAACCGGGACAATGTCATCCTGAAATTTACATCGGGGGTGGACTATGACGGTGTATCCCAGAATTCCAGAATTCATAACATCAAGATCTGGGGCGTGCCCGGATGGCGTGAAACCGGTATTGACGAAGCGAAAAGTGCAGAAATCGATGCCTACTATGCAGCCGGTATCGGGCTTGTCATTGAGGGAGAAGTCAGCCATGTTAGCATCCACGATCTGACAGGCCGGGTGGTCAGGGAATCATTTGTGTATGGAAACCAGACCATGGATCTGTCCGGGCTGCCCGATGGCGCCTATATCATGCGGGCAAGCGATGCCGATCAGCATGTGTTCACGAAGAAATTCATGAAACATTGATTAAAATGGGTATCAGTGCTTGACCAGTTTCCCGCTGTGCTGCAGGTTGCCTGAATGCATATGGTAAAAGTAGATCCCGCTTTTCAAGCTGCAGTTCATGCGCAGGGATTTTGCTACAGGGCCGGGATCCCCGAATACCCGGTCAGCCATGAGCTTTCCGGTAATGTCGTAAATGCGCACGTGTACCGGTGATGTTCCGGGAGGATCAATGAGGAAAGTGATCCCATCCGCAGTGACCGGGTTGACCGGGCGGATGACCGGGCTTCCTGGAAAAGCACCTTCCAGTCCGGTTGCCAGGGATAAGTTCAGGAGATAGGTGGAGGTGGAGACGCCGTCAACCGCGGTGACCTCTATGGTGGCTGCACCGGGAAAAGAAGCCGGTTTGGTGGTGACCACCCGGGCTTCGGGCACATGCGGATACCCTGTCAGCCCGAAATACTTCGATGTACCCGCTGGCAAAATCACATCGTACTCAAAAGTACCAGGGTCAAAATCCGGAATGGGATCACCCGCCACGACAATGCTGTCTAGCCTGGTATCCGAATAGGATCCGTTCACCGAGAAATAAATCCTGTAGGTCGAATGGGTAGCACCGTCATTGCCCAGCACGGTGATCTCGGCCCAGCCCGGTAATGATTCAGGGTATGCAATGAGTACCGTGGAAAGCGGATTACCTGCAGTAGCCGTGATCACCGGGATTTCAGCATCAGCTGACGGCATTTCTATGGAATATTCATAGGTCCCTGGATCCCAACCGGACAGGGGCGCACCGTCCAGATACAAAGTTTCGATCCCGGCATCCAGGTTGACCGGGTCCATGAACAGGGTGGTGTGTTTTTTCACGATACCGTACAGGGGATCGTCATGCACAGCGGGATCCCAGTCTTCTGCAAAGGCCGTGCTGGATGCGGCAGAAAAAATGTTCTCCAGGGTGTATTCAGCTGCCTGGACGGAAGTAAGCTGGTGGGACCAGTCCACCCGGGCAGTCGTGTCGGAACCCGGTCCGGTACATTGATATTCCGCATAAAAGCAGGTTTCTTCCCGTCCGCCCCATACATGCCATCCCAGCGGGTTGATATTCTCATATTCAATGCATTCGAAGAAAACGGTCTGCGCATAAGTTTTCCAGGGCCTTCCCAGATATACGCTAACCACACCCGGCGGGGCGGTGAGCCTGCTGTTGAAGAACACATACCCGAAACGGTAATTCTCTTTCGTGGAAGCTGCGGTGATGTACCCGGAGCTCCGCACGGTGTGGATCTGGCAGCTGTCAAAGATTACCGTGGTGTGACCGAAAATATAATCCACCGCTCCCTCGATGAAGCAATCCTTCAGGTAGTGCCGGTCATCCGAACCGGAATAATAGGTATCCTGCCAGGCGATCATTCTGCAATGCAGGAATACATTTCGTTTCCCGTAGGCAGCAACGGCCACATTCTGGCCATCGCCCGTTCCGCCGGGCCGCGCGTCGTTCTCGAAGGTGATGTTCATGGCTTTGAAATCATCCGCTTCGATCTGGATGGTCTGGGACGTAAAGGTATTGAGCTCAATGCCGTCCACAATTCTCCCGGCATAGTCATCCCACACGATCACGGTACTGTCCGCATCCTCGCCGATCATGGTCAGGTTCCGTTTGGATGAAGGGATCGTCACCTTTTCCCTGTAGGTACCTTTTTTAATGAACAAAACCGTGCGCGCACCCTGGTAGTCGGGAACCGCGTTGATGGCTGACTGCACGGTGAGATAATCACCGGTCCCGTCTTGTGCCACCACCATATCAATCTCAGGCAACAGATCCGCATGAAGCGACCCGCCCTGCTGCGCCTGTATCCATGAGTTGAGCAGGAAAAGCCACAGGATGCTGAATGAAGTGTGTTTGAGCATATCCGGAATAAATAAAAGTAGAATGACCGTTAGGGTTTATTTCGTAACAAGCACTTTTTTGAATGTGAGTGATTGTCCGGAACAGAGCTTGATGAAATAAAGACCACCGGACAGCCGGCTGCCGTCAATGGTGCAGCTGTGCCTGCCGGGTGACAACAAACTATCTTCCAGCCGCCTGATCTCTTTTCCCGTGGCATCGTGCAGGGTAATGGAAACCCTGGATTGCCCGGGAAGGGTATATTCCAGCCTGGCAGTACCGGAAAAAGGATTGGGGTAAACCTCCGGCTGCATCGCATCGTCCCCGGATACATCCGTTCCCAGGTTCAGGTTTACCGTAACGCTATCCGTATAAAAGGATTCCATGGCTTCATTCACGGATTTCAGCCGGTAGGAATAGACGCCGTTGGCTGCAATGGTATGATCCGTGAAACTGGTTGCATTTGCCGCAGTGGTGGTGAGCTCATTCCAGTTACCTCCTTCATACCTCTCAATAACGAATCCCGTCTCATTGTCCGAAATATCCTCCCAGCTAAGACTCACGGCATATTCGATCACCGTATCCACTGCAAAGTGAATGGGCCTGAGAATATATTCATAGGCTTCCACCAATCCGTTCAGGTACGCTTCCAGGTTGGTATACCCGTTCCCGTCCAGGTCCCCGTTCCGGTCGCCCGGATCATTCTTGTCCAATCCCATGGCATCCTCCCAGTCATCAGGCATGCCATCGTGATCCGTATCGGCAGGAGCTGCGACACTTTCCAGTTCCGGCCATCCGCCAACGGTCTCCTGGGAATCAATGATTCCCATTGCATCTCCGTAGGCGCCGCCGAACTGTGCGGTTCCTGTTACCGTCTCCAATACGATCCGGGTATCAATGACATCCCTCTCCGGAAGAATGGCACCGGCTCTGGCCACCACATGCTCGAAGGCTTCATATGCTGTGTGCGGCGTAAGCTCCGGGGCTTCAAGGGGCTCATCCAACCTGATCTCCTCCTTGGTTGAGGTGGAGACACCATCCACTCCCAACCAGTTATCTTCGGTGGTGGCCGGATAGCCATGGGTTACATTGTCAGCAATGTAATATGTGCCGAAACCGTTCTCGTTGGAATCCGGATCAATGATGCGGTCCCTGATACTGACCGAGGTGGCCGGGCCGTATTTATAATAATTGGCCACCATGTTGTGATTCCCGGCCTCTCCTCCGTAACAGCTGTTAAATCCCCAGTTGAAGATCACATTGTTGCGGTGGTCCACCAGTTCCAGGTCCGGCTGACCCGTGTAGCGGCTTCCGCAGAAACGTGGGGTCCTGCTGGTATGGTGGGCCAGCAGGTTATGGTGGAATGTGACTCCCTGTCCCCCCCATATTCCGCCGTATCCATGATCCCCTTTATCGTGGATGGAGCGGTACATGCTTTCGCTCAGGATGCAGTACTGGAGGGTAAAGTTTTTGTTGTCATAGAAAGAGCCGCACTCATCCACACTCCAGGACATGGAACAATGATCGATGATTACATTTTCCTGGTTCCTCCCCCACATGGCGTCATTCTGACTGCCGGTCTGATCACCGTGCCTGCAACGGATGAACCGGATGATCACATTATTTGCATCCACCGCAAGCGGGAAATTCTTCAGGCAGATACCTCCTCCGGGAGCTGTCTGCCCGGCAATGGTGATATTGTCATTCTGGATCCTGAGCTCGGACTGCAGGGCGATGGTCCCGGAGATCCTGAACACAACGGTCCTGGTACCATAAGCCTCGATGGCTGCCCTCAGGCTTCCGGCCCCGGAGTCATTCAGGTTGGTTACTTCAATGACACTTCCGCCCCGGCCTCCCGTGGTCATTGCTCCGAATCCTTCCGCTCCCGGAAAAGCGGGGACCTGTGCTCCGGCCATCCATGGCAGGATCAACAGAGAAAAATATGTCATCCACCCGAATACCGAATTGTATTGCCTTTTTATTATCGCCATATCACTGTAATGATTTTAAATTTCCAGTATTCAGTAGCAATTTTAATAAAAATACACGGAGGATAGCATGGTATCCATCCTCCGTGAATGATGATCAGAGATCCGATCTCTTCTGGCCCGTCTAATATCCGGGGTTCTGGTAGGAAGGATCCCCGGTGGCATCGATCTGGATCTGGGGAACCGGTCTCAGTGTGAACTTTTCACTGAAATTTGCCCTGGCGGATGGAT
Source organism: Bacteroides sp. (assembly GCA_011056635.1). Classification (GTDB taxonomy): domain Bacteria; phylum Bacteroidota; class Bacteroidia; order Bacteroidales. The sequence goes on along the minus strand of DSEO01000256.1, from coordinate 6,972 downwards.
TCCCCGCATACTGCTTCATGCGGTCCACCAGTGTTCCCGTCCGTTTCAGGTCAAACCAGCGCATCTGCTCTCCGCAGAATTCACGGGCCCGCTCATCCAGGAAAAACTCCAGGGTCAGGTCCGCTCCGCCGTTGATCCCGTATGAGGCAAGCAGGGCTGCCCCATCCCCGTCGTAGGACCGTTTGTTGGCAAGGGGGAGCAGGAGGTTGTATGCACCGGGACCATCACCTGCTTTCCAGAGCGCCTCGGCTGCATTCAGGAACATTTCCGCATACCTGACCACATAGCAATCCCTGATCCCACGCTGGGAACCGGTGCCGTTGGCAGCGGGCCTGCCCGGGTCGAGAAATTTGCTCAATTCAAAACAGAGGTTCCTGTCATTCGTCTTTTCACCGCGAATGGTACCGTCCGGATTGAACATGTAAGAATGGTCCAGGGTCCAGAAATTGCGTTCGTAATGCCAGATGTAATTCTGCAGCACATCATTCTCGATGAGCGTATCATCTTCCGGGAATACTCCCTTGTAGAAGAAAATGCATGTATCCCCCGGAACGACCACGGGTTTGCCGTTCAGCGGATCATTTTCGTCACTGTGCCAGCCTGCCCTGGGCCACTTCAGTCTGGTTGTATCCGGGTCATTGGCGATCCATGTTGTCTTAAAGGAACCATAGAACCGTTCGTCCACATCTTCATGGAATGCATCGATCAGGTACATAGTGGGATTGTAACGCCTGAAGGGCCTCCCGTTCTCCACATCTCTTGTCATCCCGGGAATGATGTCATACTGCATCCCGAACATCAGGTGGCCCAGATGCCCTCCTTCGCGGTCATCCCAGGGCTTATCCCCTGCACGTTGATAGGACTGGTATGTGTCGGGATCCACGTTCATGGCCGCATATTCGGTGCGTGAATAGTTGATGGCCCAGACATTCTCCGGATTGTTGTCATTGTTCTCCAGCTCCCACAGATCTGCATAATTGTCCCAGAGGTCAAAATTCCCGCTGTTGATCACTGACTGAGCATCATTGGCCGCCGCCGTGAAAAAACTGTTATCACCCGAATAGTATCCCCAGGTGAGGTTCATGCGGGACCGGAAGCCCAGTGCGGCCATTTTGGTAACCCTGCCAAAATCGGAAGAACCGGTATTGTCGCCGGCATTCAGGTTTTCCACGGCAAAGTCCAGATCCTCTAAAATGAGGCTGTAAAAATCCTCCACGGGTGTTCGGTTTGCTTCGAGCACCACCCCTTTGACCGGTTCGGTACTCAGGTGAACACCACCCCAGGTCTCCACAATCAACCAGTTATAAAGCGCTCTCAGGAATCGGACCTCCGCAAGCCTGACCTTGGTCTTTGGCTCGGTGAACGGAGTCCTCTCAGGATCCGAAAGGATGTCGATGGCATCGTTACAGGCATTGATCCCACGGTAGAACTCCACCCAGAGAATGACCAGCCTGGAGTTGGTGGGGTCGAAATCGGTGGTAAAAGTGTATTGGTACTGCTGGGGATGCTGCTGTCCGTAATCATAGATGTCGGTCCCCGCGGTACTGAAGTCATATCCCTCTTCCTGGGCCCACCATATCTTGTTGGTGACATAGGCCGAAGCAATCAGGCTCTCCATCCCTGCGGCAGAGGTATAGTACTGTTCTGTGTTGGCCCCCGCCAGGTATTCCTCTTCAAGGAAATCACTGCATGAGAAAGCACCCAGGGAAAGCACAACCAGTAATATAATTTTTATTGTTTTCATCACACTTTCTGTTTTTATAGAGTTATATCATTAAAAGGTGAAGTTGGCCCCGATGGCAACCATTTTTGGAATCGGTTTGCCCATGGCTCCCCTGTATTCCGGGTCATATCTTCCCTGACTGTAATATTTGCCGAATGCAAAATAATTCTTGAGGGTTGCATAGAGCCGGATGGAGGTGATATTGGCCCGCATGGTGACATCCATCGGGAGGGTATATCCCAGGGTAATGTCCCTGATTTTCACGTAAGAACCATCCTTATACCGCAAAGCGGTGGCTTCCGACCAGCCGCTGCGTGTGAGCCCCGGGTCGAGCCTGGGATATTCATTGGTGGGATTGTTGGGTGTCCAGTAATCCCTTTCCATGGAATTTTCCCTTCTGTCGGGCGACCATTGCCCGATGATCCCGTCACTGACCGTGTGCCCGATCCGTGCATAGGCAAAAATGGTCAGGTCAAAGTTCTTGTAACGCATCACCGAGTTGATTCCGGCGGTCCATTTGGGCCTTGGGGTACCCAGGATCACCCTGTCTTCGTCGTTGATTAGGGAGTCGTTATTCACGTCATTCAACTTGAGCATCCCGGGCACCCTGCCATAGAGGGCAGCCTCTTCCTCTTCACCCAGCTGCCAGATCCCGATTTTTTCATAGTCGTAGAACACGCTGATGGGGTGACCCACAAACCAGCCGTTCCCGATATCCTGTTCCACGCCTCCCACCAGGAAGGTGATCTCTTCCCGGTTGGCTGAAAAAGTAACATCCGTGGTCCAGTTGAAATCACTGGTACTGACATTCACCGACCGCAGAGAGAGCTCAATACCCCTGTTCATGGTCTCTCCCACGTTCTGGGTAATTTCAGGAACCGCGGATGTGGGAGGCAGCGTGCGGTTCTGCAGCAGGTCGCTCGTATGTGTTTGATACAGTTCCAACGCACCGCTGATCCGGTTTTTGAACAATCCGAAATCCAATCCCACGTTTGTGGCGGTGGTTGTTTCCCAGGTCAGGTCCGGGTTATCCAGGTAGCCGGTACGGTATCCCAGGTAGGGATCTGTCCCGAATTCATAATAGAGCGGTGTCCGGATAATGGAACCCAGGGCGGCATAGGGACTGACCGACTGGTTGCCGGTTTGCCCGTATCCCAGCCGGATCTTCAGATTGGAAATGGCTTCCACATTGTCCATGAAGCTCTCTTCGCTTACCCTCCAGGCAACCGAGGCTGACGGGAAGAAATCCCACTTGTCGGCCAGCTGTGAGGCGCCGTCGTACCGCCCGGTGAAGGTCACCAGGTATTTGTTCCGGAAACCGTAGTGCACCCTTCCGATGAAAGATACCAGCTGGTTTTCCACGAGCTGGAGGAATCCCTCATCTCCGGCCGGAGCAATGAGCAGGTCCTGTTGTCCGGAAGTCAGTGCCCACCACCAGGAGTTCCCCAGCAGCAGATCGGTGGCTCCCTGATAGGACCTTTCGGTCTTATTGTACATGGTTTCGGTGGCACCGGTCAGGATCACATGGTGGTCATCGAAGGTTCTGTCATAGGTCAGCACATTCTGCCAGGTCCATTTATACCCGGAGGACATGGCACTGCTTGCCGTACTCAGCCGGTCAATCCCTTCATATTCACCTTCGAAGAACCCGTTCCGGTTGAATCCCAGGTCGATATTGAACGAGGACCTGAAGGTCAGTCCCTCCAGCAGATTCAACTCTGCATAGAACGTGGAAAAAAGATCGGTTTGGATGATCTCATTGAAGTAGTTCTTGGGGTCCTGGTTAATCAGCGGATTCTCGAAGGGCACCCTGTCATTGGGTTCGGGTACGAGATACCCAAGCGAGTCATAGGCCGAAGTAAGGGGATTCATGTTGTAGTTGATGCCTTCCCCGTCCACCCTGTTTGAATAGGCAATAAAAGTGGAGTTCCCAAGCCTCAGCCAATCGGTGACACTGGATTCAAGGCTTGATTTGATGGAATACCGCTTATAATAATCATTGGGGATAAAGTTATCTTCCAGCATATGGTTCAGGGAAACCGCATAATTGGTGGTTTCGTTGCCTCCCGTGACGGAAAGGTGGTAATCCTGCTGGGTCCCGTAATCCTCCATCTGGGCATCCACCCAGTCAAAGTCGGTTCCGGCGGCGTACCCTTCATTTTCCCTGGCAGAAAGTCCCGGTCCCACATCGATCTCGTCGTCCGGGGTGTCCCAGTCGTATTCCGCCCGGGTGGTTCTCAGGAAATCGCGGGTCATCCTGAGGAAGTAATCGGCATCTCCCAGCGGAACGCTTCCCAGCGGTGTGGTAATCCCGTAATAGGTATTGAAGGAGATCACAGGCTTCCCCGCCTGTCCTTTCTTGGTGGTGATCAGGATGACCCCGTTGGCACCCCTGGAACCGTAAATGGCCGTGGAGGAGGCATCTTTCAGCACCTCCATGGAGGCAATGTCGTTGGGGTTGATATTGATGTTGCTGCCGTAATCAATCCCGTCCACAATGTAGATGGGCGAGTTGGAAGCCGTCAGCGAACGGGCGCCCCTGAGCAGGATGCTGTAGCCCGATCCTGCTTCCCCGCTGCTTCTCACCATGTCTACCCCTGCGACCTTGCCCTGCAGGGCTTCGATCACATTGGAGGATTTGGTGGTGGCAATATCTTCCTCACTGATGGAAGAAACAGCACCGGTCAGGTCGCTTCGTTTCATGGTACCGTAACCGATCACCACCACCTCATCAATCTCCTCCGTACTCATTACGAGGGAAACATTGACCCGGGTTTGATCAGTAATGGTCACATTCTGTGATTCATACCCCACATATGAAAAGTGCAGGGTCTGCCCGGAGGGAACATTGATCGAATAGGAGCCGTCCGCCGAAGTGATCGTTCCCGTGGTGGTGCCCGTCACCGCCACGTTCACTCCTATCAACGGTTCTCCTGTTTCAGCATCTGTAACCACTCCGGATACTTCCCGCACCTGTGCATTCACCGCGAAGACCGTGAAAAATGCGATCACGCAGATCAGCAACAGGCGAGTTGATTTTTCGATAGAAGAACTATTTTTCATCGCAATAGTTTTAGTGAAGGTTTATTTAGCATGTTTAAATTCGTTATTACTGACTATATCAAAGATCGTAAATTATGAAGCATCATGCCAATGAATGTTTAAATATTGGTATAAACCGAGAGTTAATCTGTCACCCTGATCCGCAACAATCATGGTCCCGTGATATTCCTGCGCAAGGACTGCAACGGTTCCCGCGAAACGTGTATTATACGATGATGTCCACACGGCGGCCAAAAGGGTGAATAGCGAAACCGGCCAGCTTGAAATGCTGCATCCCCCAGGGAATTCCTATAATCGTAATCGACAAAAGGATCCCGAAAACCAGGTGAATGACCGCAATCCAGAGTCCGGCGATAAAGAACCAGATGATGTTCAACAGGGTGAAAAGGCATCCGGGCAGATCACCACGATCCACATGGAAAGTCCTTCCGAACGGCCACAGACAGAGTGATCCGATCTTGATCATTTGAAACCCGAAAGGGATCCCTATGATGGTGACCATCATGGCCAGTCCGCCGTAAAAGTAGCCGATCGCTGTAGGCAGACCACCGAAAATCAGCCAGATCAGGTTGCCGAGAAATTTCATATGCCGGGTTTATATATGGTTGCGTTGTCAGTACCTGGCAGCTAAAATAAGAAAAGCTGCCCTGGCGGACAGCTTTTCAAGCCCTAAATCTAACCCTATTGTTAACCTAAATGTAACTGCAAATTTGCATGAAATTGTCCGGAAAAAACATGAGTTTTCTCATATGACCGCAGGAAAGTGCATGGTGGCCGTTAATGGATTTGTCAGCATAAGGAAGAGGCCATCTTTGATAAGACGGCCTCGTGGTGCTTTTGTTGGGGGATCCTGTAGCTGCAGGATGAAATATATGGAATGAAACTACTGACTATAGTTTTTTGTGAATGTTCTCCGTCACCACGTGACCGTCGAACAGCTGGATGATCCTGTGGGCCTTTTCCGCATCGTTGGGGGAGTGGGTCACCATGACAATGGTGGTCCCGTCTTCATTGAGCTCGGTGAGTAGGGCCATTACCTCAGCGCCATTGGCCGAGTCCAGGTTACCGGTCGGTTCGTCAGCCAGGATAAGCTTCGGGCTGGAGACCACCGCTCGGGCGATGGCCACACGTTGCTGCTGACCTCCGGAAAGTTGCTGGGGAAAATGGTTCCTGCGGTGTGTGATCTTCATCCGTTCCATGACAGTTTCCACCTTCTTTTTCCTGTCCGACCCGCTCATGCGGAGGTACAGAAGTGGCAGTTCAATGTTCTCAAAGACGGTCAGTTCGTCGATCAGGTTAAAGCTCTGGAATACGAAACCGATGTTCCCTTTTCTGAGGTTCGTTCTTCCCTTTTCTTTTAAATTGGCCACCTCGGTGCCGTTGAACATATAAGAACCACCCGTGGGATTGTCAAGCAATCCGAGGATATTCAGCAAAGTGGATTTCCCGCAGCCCGATGGACCCATTATTGCCACGAACTCTCCGTCCTTGACTTCAATGTTTACATTGTTCAATGCGGTGGTTTCGACTTCATCGGTACGAAAAACTTTTACAAGGTCAACAGTTTTGATCATCAGAATGGTTTTTTGTTCATGATGGCAGTTGAAAAACAATACACATGCCAAAACATATAAAGTACAGTAAAATAATCATATAAATATAAGCAGTTACTTCGTAAAGTGTTCACTTTCGAGACGTAAGTGTACGTTATCGTACATTCCGTACACTGTCACCGGGCGGATTCCTAAGATCCTTCTTTCCCGGGAACCCTCACCAATATCTTTTCTGCAATGTGAAGCGCGGTGGTCATCGTATGCAGATCGTCATAAAGCTTTCCATCTGCTCCCGAATGATGGCTCCGGCCGATCAGTTCCATGGTATATTCCCGCCGGAGATCATCCAGGTCCACAAAAGTTGAATAGACCAGGGCCGGCTGGCAGGAAGTCTTGTACGCATCATCATCGGGATATTTGTTGTTGGTCCAGTATTCGTTCCAGTCCTACGTCTGGTTGATCTCAAACAGCACAAAAAACCGCTTCGGCGTATTGCTGTCCAGTCTTGTGTGCAGGACAAAGCTTTTTCCGGGAGTGGGACCCGTATATGCATCGGGGACAGGATTCGCGGGAGACGGAATATAGAGGCCATCCGCTGCCCTGATGCCCCTTTTATGTGCCCAGTAGGGAAGG
>DSEO01000255.1 GCA_011056635.1 Bacteroides sp. | reverse complement strand
CCTGAAAGCCGGCCTGTATTTGATACGTGTCTCAGGGCCCTCCGGGGAATCCCGTTCCCGAAGGATACTCATTGAATAAACACATGCAAAATGAATAAAATCTATATATACAGCCTGTGTGCCCTGCTGCTTATGCTCGCTGATCCATGGATCCGGGCGCAGGGGTACACCATTGATCTGGGGCCTGAGGTCCAGCATGCCGATATTGCCGTGGGGGATATCAATGGCAGTGGTCTGCCGGATATCCTGATCACGGGCCAGGGGGGAAGTGACATGCTGATGAATAACGGGGACAGCACCTTCACTGCTTCCATGGATACGAAACTGGCCACCTATGCAAACCCGGTTTTTGAGCCTGATCTGGCAGATCCGACCCTGATCAGGGCAGAGGACGGATGGTTCTATGCATACGGGACGGAGAACACATGGCCCGAGGGACACAGGGTCACGCCGATCATCAAATCAAAAGACCTTGTAAACTGGCAATATGTGGGTCAGGCATTCACCGTCAAACCCAACTGGAAACCGGGTTACATCTGGGCCCCCAGCATCCATCGCCTGGACGGTCTTTATTATCTGTATTATTCAAATTCAACATGGGGGGATGAGAATCCCGGGATCGGACTGGCCCTTGCGGAAAACCCGGAAGGTCCTTTCACGGACAGGGGCATGTTGCTGGATACCAGAAGCACGGGGGTGATCAATTCCATCGATCCGTACCTGTTCAATGAGAATGGTGAACACTTTCTTTTCTGGGGAAGCCTGGGTGGAGGCATATACGGTATCCCCCTGAGCTCCGATGGTAAGCGGATCACCGGAGAGAAGTTCCAGGTGGCCGGAAACTCATTTGAGGGTGTATATATCCATCAGCGGGATGACACCTATTACATCTTCCTTTCAACCGGTTCGTGCTGTGACGGGGCCAGCAGTACCTACAGGGTGGTCGTGGGAAGAAGTGAAAATCTGGAAGGCCCCTACCTCACAAAGAACGGATCTGACCTGATGGATTATAACGACATGTGGTGGGCCCCGGCGGTGGACAACATTGACGGGGTGATCATCAAAAGCAATGATCCCGTGGCCGGTCCGGGCCACAATGCACAGATCGTCACCGATGACAGGGGAGATGACTGGTTCATTTACCATGCCATTCTGAAATCAAATCCGTTGCTTCCCGGTGGGGCCACCCGGCGGCCCCTGTTTATCGACCGGATTGACTGGAAGAACGGCTGGCCGGAAATAAACCGGGGGACCGGACCGGGTATGCAGGAGCAGCAGGCACCATTTTTTAACCAATAAATAGTTGCAGTTCTATCATTATTCACTAAAAACCAAATGTTATGAAAAGAACTTTTTACATGATTGTTCTGGCCCTGATAAGTCTTGGGGCCTTTTCCCAGACCCATGAAGTCTATCCCGAATATGGACAGGCATGGGGAGGAGGGTCTGTTGTCGACGTGGACAACGACGGCGATATGGACCTCTACATCACCGGTCGTAAAAATCCCGCTGGTGAGGAAACGAGATGGAACCAGATGCTCTTTTACAATGATGCCACCGGTGAATATGACAGTGTGGGGACCGACCTGGAAGTGATCGAGCGGGCCAACCTGGACTGGGCCGACATCGACGGCGACGGGTACGTGGATGTGCTTGGCACGGAACACAGCTTTGATACCTATCATGGCGGGGTGTACAAGAACAATGGGGATGGAACATTCACCCTGCTTGACTGGCCCATTCCGGACCGTACGCATGCAGCGGCGTTTGCCGATTTTAACAATGACGGCTGGATGGATTATGTCTGCATCAGCAACGCAGCGGATAATTCATGCGTGATGATTAACAATGGCGACAATACCTTCGAAAAAACCAACGTGGATGTATTTGACGGACTCTTCTTCGGACTTGGATATGTGGAAGTAATCGACTACAACAACGATGGTTTCATGGACTTCTTCATGTGTGCCAATGTGGACAATGAGGATAAGTCCGCAGCGGACAATGCCAGGGTGATCGCCGATGTATTTATCAACTATAACGAAGAACCGGGGAATTTTTACCGTGCGTACCTGGGTATCACGGAGAACAATCCTTCAGGCTCCATCAGGATGAAGGCCAATGGCGGTGTTGATTTTGCGGATTTCAACAGCGACGGGTGGATTGACCTGGCACTCAATGGAGAAGGCGGAGCGGGGACAGGCGAACCCGCCGCGGGGGAAGACGAATGGAAATGCGTTACCCATATCTATCTGAATGCCAAGGACGGGACCTTTACGGATAAGGCCCAGACGGCTTTCCAGCCTGACCTGCGTCCGCTCGGCAGCAGCGGCGTGGGAACCGGCGTCATCGACTGGAACATTGACGGTCATTATGACCTGGTCATGACCGGCTGGAATCCCCCCACGGTCAATACCCAGGCCGGCTACCTCTACCACGGCGATGGCGCGGGGAATTTCTCGGAGGTGGGACGTGTTCCGGGAGCCTCGGAGACAGTCCTGCTTTTCAGCGACTGGAACGGAGACGGGCTCTATGATTATCTGGTTTCAGGACATTCCTGGGATGCAATGTGGTATGCCGATCCCGAAGAAGTGGGAAGGACCGCTGCGGTCTACTTCAATACCAACACCGCTACGACCAATGCGCCCCCTTCAGCTCCGGGAAATCTGGCCGCGGAAGTCACAGACGCGAATGTGGAACTCACCTGGGATGCGGCCACGGATGACCTGACCCCCCCGGCTGCCCTGAGCTATGAGTACTTCCTGCAGGACGGCGCAGGCAATTATCTGATTGCACCGGCATCCTTCGTGGGAGGTGACAACGACGGGCAGAGGAAGATCATGAAAATGGGGAATGCCTGCCTGAACACTTTCCTCAAGCTGAGAAGCCTGGACCCCGGCGATTATACATGGGGCGTACAGGCCATTGATGCTTCCTATGCAGGTTCTGCATTTGCCACGGGCACCTTCAAGATCAGCGGTGTATCGGTGGAAGATGTCAGGATCCCGGCGCTGGCGGACATCTATGCATATGATGAAATGCTGGTGGTGAGAAGCAAGAAGTACGACAGGGCGTCGGTTGAGGTCTATAACCTTGTGGGACAGAAAGTGGTATCTGAAAATGTGGATGCCTACTTCACCAGGACACTTCCCCAGGGAGTGTATGTGGTTAAAGTCAGCGTTGACAACCATGTACAGCTGGGTAAAGTGATGATCCACTAATATGCTTCTTTGATCGGTCAGGTATACCCCGTCGTTGCTGAAAACCCTTGTAAAACAAGTATTTGATGGCTTCCGCAGGGGTATACCTGACTTTTGAAACGACCTTGTATCGACCTGATGAGACATCCTGCTGAGAAGTACATTCCGACCCTGGTGCTGATCCTGGTCTTTGCCATGGCAAGGGGACAGGAGATCAACATCAATGTACCCCTTTCCCAGCCGAGGCTCCTGGAAGTGGAGGCCGGTCCGGATGTCCGGGATTATACCGGTGGAGAGGTTACACTGGGAGAAGAAGTGGTCGTTACCGGCGGAACCCCCGATTTCATTTATCGATGGGAAGATGGATCCGGCAATACCTGGACCGGGGAGCTCATCACTGTCTCCGGGTACGGAGATTATATCCTGACCGTTACCGATGCAAACCGGTGTACCGATGCCGATGCAATTACTGTCATTGACGCGGTCACCGCATCCATGCGCACCCCGGACCAGCATCCGCTGTATCCCAATCCGGCAAATGGGATGGTTTCCATTCCGCCTGAAGGTTTGTCGGGGCAAATCACCCTGGAAATCACTGCAACAACCGGTTCGGTGGTGTTTCAGAAGAAAATCGAAAAAACGGGGCCTGACCCGGTTCCTCTTGAGATCGGCCATATTCCTCCGGGTATGTACCTGGTCAGGATATCTGACGGGCAGCATACCGTTCTACACACACTGGTGATAGAATAATTATCCAGATGAAGCATAAAAAAATATACAGGCTTTCTACCTCCTGCATCCTGTTTATCATCAGTTGGGCATCCCTGCATGCCCAGGTGTATACCGACAGCATTTTCCGGATTGCAGGGAAAGGCCAGGAAATCAATCTGAACCTTCTCTGGTTCAGTATCAATCACGGTGATATCCAGTGGCAGTCATCTTCCGACGGGACAACATGGAGTGATATCCAGGAGGCCGCTACGGAAGACTACCTCTTTACGGCTCAATCCTCATCCTTTTTCAGGGCAGAGATCTCATCCGGGACCTGTGATCCGGTATACTCAAAAATAACCCGGTTGGAAGTGGCGGATATTACCACTGTATCGGTGGACAGTGTCACCGCGCAGCAGGCGCGCATCAGCTGCGTGGTGAATGCCGGCGATTTTGACATCATTGAACAGGGGGTGGCTTACGACACCAGGCCTTATCCGGGTGAAACCTCCTACCTGGAACCGGACACCACCGGCGATGCCGTTTTTTCACTGAAGCTTGACAGCCTGGAGACAGGTGTTACGTATTATGCAAGGGTTTATATCCGGACGGCTGACGGATTGTTCATCCCGGGCAACGTGCTGTCATTTTCCACCCTCAGCATCACCCTGGACGACCGCATCAATATCGCTTCCCGTTCGGCCCGGTTGTTCTATGCTATCAGCAGCACGCCGGAACCCGGGGAACATGGAATCTTGTACAGTACGGTACCGGAGCCCGATTCCTCTTCAGCCAGCGTAGCGGGAGAAGCCGCGGATGGCGGATTTTCTGCTGAATTGACCGCCCTTGATCCGGTAACAACCTATTATGCAGTTGCCTATATGATCAGGGACGGGATGTACCATTATTCCGACGTGAAAACCTTCAGAACGTTTACCGATTACAGTACTTACCCGGTTGACAATGGGCCTTTTGAAAAGGCCAATCAGATTGTCTGGAATGATCCTTCCACGGCAAGGAAGATATCTCAGGATGGTTATTATTCAGAATACGGCCGGGTAATCAGGCTGGGAACATCGGACAGTCTGCTGCTGGTTTATCACGGGGGACCGAATACGGGTGACTGGGTGAACATCTGTCTGCGAAGGAGTGTCGATAACGGAGAAACCTGGACCCCGCAGGAGATCCTCATGAACATCAATGATTATTCCACCGATTTCTGGAGGTTCTGCAATCCCGAACTGATCGAGCTGGACAATGGCTGGATCCTGCTGCCCTACACCGCCAACGGAAAACCCGAGACCAACGACAATTGTTATGTGCATATCCTGACCAGCAAGGACCGGGGGCAGACATGGGAAGGCCCCAATGCCATCGTAACCGGGAGGTCCTGGGAACCATCCATCGTGCAACTCCCGGGCGGGGAGCTGGAGATGTTCTATTCAAGCGAAGCAAAATGGTGGCCAGTGGCCGAGGTGGAAAGGTACCAGGAGATCCATGCCATCCGTTCCACCGATCGGGGCCTGACATGGTCCTACCCAACCATTGCCGCCTATTATCCGGAGAAACGTGACGGGATGCCGGTGCCTGTGCTCCTGCAGGGAAACAGGGGGGTGGCATTCATTATTGAAACCGTACTGCACTGGCGCTCCCCGTACATCGTTCACCGGGAACTGGCCGGGGAGTGGGACCTGCCGGATCCGATCTTGGATGAAGGGGATACCCGCTGGGCAGTCACCGGCTTCACGGGTCACGGAGGCGCACCCTACATGATCCAGCTGCCCACCGGGGAGACTTTGATCTCGTTTCATGTATACAGGGGGGGAGACTGGAAGCAGAGCAATATGCACGTGATGATCGGGGACAATGACGCAAGGAATTTCGGCGAACTGACAACCCCCTGGGGCAACCTGCCTGTGGATCAGGGGGCCATCCTATCCTCTATATTCCTCAAGGATGACAGTACGGTGGTATTGGTCACTTCACGGAACCAGGCCGGAGGAGGCAGCGCCATATACTGGCTGGAGGGAACGATTGTCCCGAATTAACTCCGCCATTCTGAACGCTTTCCGCTCAGCCATACTTCCGGGATTTCCGGGAGCGTTTCTCTTGCAGGTCTATCCCGGGATCCGGCCGCTGCTTTCCTTTATCGTCACTGACAGGGGTCATGTCAAACCGCACGTACTTGGCGGTGACCTTCGCATCCGGCTCATGTCCGAGTACAATATTCTCCCCGTCCGATGAATGATCGTGCCTGATGGTGGTGTTTGCCGCCACGATGCAATGGTTGGGAGTGACCGATCCCTTCAGAATGGTACTTCCGAATCCGAGCCAGTTATGATCCCCGATCACAATCGGTTTTTCCGCGCAGTTCACCGTATTAAAGACCGTATTGATGGTGGGATGGAAATCTGTGTCGGAGATCTGCACATCCCAGGCCGCAACCGTATGGGAACCGATCACCACTGATTTTCTGCATATCACCCTGTCATTACCACCGAAACCCACATCGTGCCCGAACCGAAGTACAGCATCCTCACCCGTCATCAGAAAAGTACCCTTCCCGATCAGGATCTTGTTACCGAAAATAACCGTACCCCCCCGCTGTTCCCAGATCGTGGTATGGTGTTTCGTGTGAAAGCCATACCTCTTTTTCCCGATCTGGACAGCTCCCGCCCGGACGGGTGAGAAATCCAGTTCGACCCTGCCTTTCATGCTTTCAAACCGGACTCCCCTGTAGATGATGACAGGAAGCCTGGCGGCGATCCTGAGCGGGAAGTAGTTCAGGTTGAAATACAGTGTCTTGATCACCGATATATGGTATTTGAAAGGATAGGTCAATATCCTGAAAAATCCTTTCTTATCTGGTTCCTGGCAGCTCATTCCGGTTATCTGATCCCTGTTTCTCTTTTATACGGCCAACCGGCATGGTTGGTTATTTTTTTCGTCCTGTCAGGGCAAACGCGGCAAACAGAATTCTAATTTTGAGAAGATCTGCAAACCGGGGGATCTCAGGGTAAATTTCCGCGGTCAAATATGTCACTGCATCAGAATCAGTTAGGGATCCAGCTACGAGTGAGAGGGAATTCCTGGTACATTGTTTGGGATGAACCCTGATGAAAAAAACGGTAACACGATGAAAAAAACACTGGTTGTCCTTCTTCTGGAGGACAATAAATATTACAATGATCTGCTTACCAGGGTTCTGAAAAGCAGTATCAGATCCCGGGGGGGAGATTTGACTTACCAGCTTGCACTGTATTCCTACACCGATTACCGGAAGTGCATCCGGAAAATTAAATCCGGTGAGCTTTCGCACTTTGACACCATTGCATTCGTGGATTATTATCTGGGAAATGGAATCAATGGGGGTCATGTCATCAAGCTTCTTAAATCACATAACAAAAATGCCACCGCAATCCTGATTTCCCAGTCAAAGTTTGTGGACGGAAAATCCAGTCTGAACCATCATGATTATTTTGTTGTTAAGGATTATACAGCCCCTTCAGTCTGTCTTCTGCACCTGGAGCAATTCTTAGAAAATAAAATGATGTAACTTACGCCTTATTCATCCACACGATGAACCCGTGAAAAGAACTTCGATTCAGTTGAAGATTGGATTGTTGATGATGCTGGCGGTATTTTTGTTGCTTGCTACCGGATATCTGTCTTACCGGAATCTGTCAGCGGTGGTTTCTTCGATCCGGATCGATTATACGCCCGAACTTGCCCTGCTGAATATCCGGGAAATTTCAACGGATCTTGAAAAAGCAGAAAACAGCATCAGAACATACATGATCACCAACAGGAGGAAAGATCTGCAACCCTATTACAACGTCATTTCCGGTATTGATGAAAAAGTAAATCAATTACGCCAGGTATTAATCAATGATTCACTGATACTTGTCCAGGTAGATACCATCAGCAACCTGATCGAAGAAAATATACTTATCTGGAACGAACTGCTGTATATCAGTTACAACGACACCGTGAGTGATTATTTAAGGCAGTTATCTGACCGGCTCATTGCTACTGAGGAAGCCCAGAAAGCGGAAGGGGGTATTCTCAGGCGTGTTTTCAGTCGCAGCAGCCGGAGTCAGATGGACAGCGAGGGACTGATCAGCGACGTTCAGATGATTGAAGAGATGGATCGCATCATGCAGGAAAGAAAGATCAACCGGGAGTATCAGTTAGCCATCACGGGCGGTAAGATCAGGGAAAAGTTCTATGACCTGATCACAAAAATCGAAGGGGAAATATCCGGGCTCATCGATGCCAACGCAACAGCTGCCAGTAATTTAGCCGGTAAAACCTACCGCTGGCTGGCCATGTTCTCACTGTCGGGCACTCTCCTGGCCATCCTGGTTTTGTTTATCATTGCCCGGTATGTGCGCAAGACCCATGCCTACCAGGCCGCCCTGGTTCATTCCAAAGCCGAAGCTGAAAAGCTGGCCAGGACGAAGGAAATTTTCATGGCCAACATGAGTCACGAGATCCGGACACCGGTCACTGCCATCTCGGGGTTTACGGAGCAACTGATGCATGAACCACTGAATAAAGAGATATCCCGGATCGTCAGGATCATCAAATCCTCTTCCGATCACCTGGTCAGGGTCATCGACGATATACTTGATTTTTCCAGGCTGGATAGTGAGAAACTGGAACTGGAAAAAGTCCACTTCCGCATCGAAGATATCCTCCGGGATGTATATGCACTGTTTGAAAAGAAGGCAGCCCAGCATCATACTGAATTGGATTACGTATTGAGTCCGGGTACGCCACGGGTGCTCCTGGGTGATCCGTACCGCCTGAAGCAGATTATGTTCAACCTGGTCGGCAATTCGGTCAAATTTACCAGGGACGGCAAGGTCCGTTTCTCGGTTGAAAGCGTTGAGAACCCATCGGGAGCCATTGACCTGGTGATGGAATTCACCGATACGGGAATAGGGATTGACGAAAGCCAGATAAAATCTGTCTTTGAGGATTTCACCCAGGGTGATGTGAGCACCACCCGCAGATACGGGGGAACGGGACTGGGACTGTCCATCGTAAAAAAACTGGTGGAGCTGCATCAGGGCAGCATTGATTGTCAGAGCAGGAAAAATGAGGGTACTACGATAACATGCCGCCTGCCTTATATGAAAGGAGATGAGAACCAGGTTACAGAAAATGTCATGCCGGATTTCAGGGTACCTGAGGAAATCAGGAAGCTGAAGATCCTCGTTGTGGATGATGAAAAATATAACCGCTTGCTGTTTAAGACGATACTGAACAGGCTGGAAATGGAATACCATGAAGCCGTGAACGGGGTGGAGGCCCTGGATGCGGTGAAACATAACAGGTATGACTTGCTTTTCATGGATGTGAGGATGCCCGGCATAGACGGATTAAAGGTGACACGTTTCATCCGCAATGAATTGAAAATAGGGAAATCAGAGATGCCCGTAGTATGTATCTCAGCCGCTTCGGTAAAAAAAGACTGGCCGAAATACGAGCGGGCAGGCATGAATACATTTCTTCCAAAACCATTCACGGAGAAAATGTTACTGGATACGATCCTGTCGCTATCCGGACCCGGGTTATCTTCGGATGCAATGTCAGACAGTGATGGTAAAGGGAAAAATAAACCTGCTTCTCAGGGTAAGATTGATCTGCAAAGTTTGTATCGTCTATCAGCAGGGGATGAACAATTCGTGAAACAGATGCTCATTACCTTTATGGATACCACAGACCAAGGATTGAAATCGATGCAGGAGGCAATCGAATCGGGGCAGTGGAAATTGGTTGCAGACCAGGCTCATAAGATCATGCCCCCGTGCCGCCATCTGGGTGCAACCGACCTGGTAGATATCCTTCGGAGAATCGAGGACCAGGCGCAGGGCAGTGTTGATGCGGGTGCCCTGGAATCACTCACCACCGAGGCCTTCATGGAATTTGGCACCATCTGCATGTGCATCAATGAAGAGATCGTGAAAATGGGTGGTGCAACGACGAATCTGACACGGTAACCCTTCCGGGGGTCCTGCTGCATTCTCAAACTTTGCTATCTTTGTGATACTGACAACAGAGATCTATTGTCCTTCCTTATGGCCGATAAGCATTTGAAGATTTTTGTCGTTGAGGACAACGAATGGTATAACAGGCTTTTGGTCCATACACTTACATTGAATCCCGACTACGAGGTGAAGAGTTTTTTCAATGCCAGGGATTTATTGAACTGCCTGCACGAATCGCCTGACATTGTCACCCTGGATTATCGCTTACCTGACATATCCGGACTGGAAACACTCAGAAGGATCCGGGAGGAGAACAGCGATATTCAGGTGATTCTTATCTCCGAACAGGAAGATATCGACATGGCGGTTACCCTGCTGAAGCAGGGAGCATATGATTATATCACCAAGACAAACGATATCAGGGACCGCCTTCTTAACACGGTCCAGAATATCAGGAACGGAATAGGACTGAAAAGGGAGATCCATACCCTTCGAAAGGAAATTCAGAAGAAATACAGTTTCAGCCAGAGCATCATTGGTGAAAGCAGGGCCATCAAAGATATATTCGGACTCATCGACAAGGCGCTGGGTACCAACATTACTGTCACCATATCCGGAGAGACCGGAACAGGGAAAGAGCTGGTGGCAAAGGCCATACATTACAATTCCGGGCGAAAGGACAAACCTTTCGTGGCGGTGAATATTGCGGCAATCCCTTCCGAGTTGATTGAAAGCGAATTGTTCGGGCACGAAAAGGGGGCCTTCACCGGTGCAGCTTCCAGAAGGGTGGGCCGTTTTGAGGAAGCGAACGGAGGCACACTTTTCCTGGATGAGATCGGAGAAATGCCGCTGAATATGCAGGCAAAGATATTGCGGGCCTTGCAGGAGAAGGAAATTGAGCGGGTAGGGAGCAACAATAGAATCAAAATCGACTGCCGTATCATCGTGGCAACCCATAAGAACCTGAAAGAGGAGGTGAAGCAGAAAAATTTCAGGGAGGATCTGTACTACAGGCTGCTGGGCCTTCCGATTGAACTGCCTCCCCTTCGGGAGAGGGAAAATGACATATTGATCCTGGCCCGGTATTTTATCGACAGATTCTGCAACGAAAATGGTATCCCGCTCAAGAGACTGTCAGAGGCCTCGCAAAAACATCTGATGGGTTATCATTTCCCGGGGAATATCAGGGAATTAAAATCGGTGATTGAACTTGCTGTTACCCTTGCGGGAAGCGATCTGATCGAGCCATCTGATCTCGTGCTTGATCAGGATGATCCCCTCTCTCTGGTTGCCGGTGACAGCATGACCATGCAGGAATACGAACTGAAGATTATCAAGGCCACACTGAAGAAGTATCACGGCGACATCAGTCTCGCTGCCGATCAACTGAAAATCGGGGTATCGACCATATACCGGAAGCTGAAGGAAGAAAAGGATCATTGATGCTTTTTTTCTCAAATCGAGAAGGATTTTCTCAAAATGAAATATCCTGATTTTCTCCCCATTCTTAAATACCTCATCGAAAGCATATTAGGAAATCAAGACAATTCCAGCACGGTATTTGAACCAGGGGCCCATGTGATGACCCCGGGTCATCAGAAAGATAATTTTTAAACCAAAAAAAAAGATCATGAAAACAAATGAGAGTGAGAATGCATCACCATGGGAGAATGAAAGGGATGCCAGGAGACATGGCATTACCAGAGGTGTCCTTATCACGGGTCTGATCAGCCTCAGTCTGATGATCGGAGCCGGTGTGTACGTATATAATCTGTTTAACCGCGAACAGGCCAGGCAGCATAATGAACTGAAGAGCCAGGAACAGACATTTACACAGATGTTTCGGGAACGCGATTCGGTGACCAACCAGTGGGTGCTGACATTTAACCAGATTGAGGAAGACCTGGAAAAAATTGCCCAGCGGGAGAACATGATCTCATTGGAATCATCGGATGTGGAGATTTCAACGGACAGGAAGCAAAAGATCCTGGATGACATTCAGTATATCAATTCAATGCTGGATCTGAACAAGAAGAAGATCGCCGCACTGAATGCCCAGTTGCAGAAATCAGGTGGCTCCATCCAGGGATTGCAGGAGAAGATCGCTGATCTTGAAGGGACTATCAAGGAAAGGGAGAATGAAATCAACAATCTGAAACTGGCACTGGTGGACAAGGATTTCGAGATTGGACAGCTCAATGAGAGGATGGAAGACCTGCACATGACCCTTGTCCAGAAAGATGAGATGATCCATGAGCAGATCAATGAAATGAACAAAGGTTTCCTGGCTTACGGGACTTTCGAGGATCTGGAAGCGATGGGACTGGTAGTTAAGGAGGGGGGATTTCTCGGATTGGGCAGGAAAGAAAGCCTGGTCGAGGATTTTGCCGACAGCGTTTTCCGGGAGGTTGATGTGACGGAAGTGAAGAGCATCCCCGTGGATTCGAAAAAGGTCAAGCTGATCACCGAGCATCCCGCGGACTCCTATGAGCTGGTTCAGGAGGACGAAAAGAGAATCGCCTACATTGAAATCAAGGATCCCGACAGGTTCTGGAAAATTTCAAAATATGCTGTGGTGGAAGTTGTGAAGTAGTACCACAACTTTTTTCAGGCAAGAACCAGAAATGAAATTTATAAAATGCGAACCATGAGAACAAACAAAATTTTAGCCGCACTTTTCATTGCCCCATTTGCGCTTATCTCCTGCAATATGGTAGATAATAACCGAAATAGTGAAACCGCGACAATCAGGGTCTTCCTGACGGATGCCCCCGGTGATTACCAGGAGGTGAATGTGGATGTCCTTGCAGTGCAAGTCATCATCAATGATTCCATCATCGACCTGAAGACCAATCAGGGTGTCTACAATCTGCTGGATTTCGTGAACGGGGAGGACACCCTGCTTGTCAGTGACGAGGTACCATCCGGAATGCTCAGCCAGGTGAGGCTGGTCCTGGGGGAAAACAACTCGGTGACGGTAGACGATATGATTTACGGGATGAAAACCCCCAGTGCCCAAGAGTCGGGTTTGAAATTTAATGTACACCAGGACATATTACCCGGAACCAGCTACACTTATGTGGTTGACTTCGATGCGGCGAGGTCGGTTGTGGAAACGGGGAATAAACACTATGTGCTGAAGCCACTCATCCGGGTATACACGGAAGCGGTCACGGGCTCAATTGAAGGTACCGTGCAACCTCCTGAGGCAGGACCGACTGTGATGGCGATCGGTCGAAATGAGGATACGACAACCATATTTACGGATACCGTTTCCGGTAAGTTCATGATCAGAGGGCTTGCTGCAGGTTACTATGATCTGCAATTTCATCCGGATACCGGTTTTGCCGATACCACCCTGTGGGATCTGGAAGTAACGGCCGGTGAGATCACCCTGCTGGATACCCTCTGGCTTCAGGTGGAATGAGCTGATCTCTTCAGAAGTTCATGGAAAAGGCACCTTCCTGAACCGAAGGTCCTGCACTGATACCGGATCATCGCGGATTTTATCCCGATGATCCGGTTTTTTTTATCCTATAGGTGCGTAAAACCCGTTCGCTTCAGGGACGGGATATAAGCACATTGTTACTGGTTCCGGATATATTTTTTAACATTCTCCAGTGGAGAGCCACCGCAAGAGGCTATGAAATAACTCGGTGACCATAGCCCTCCTTTCCAATAGTAATTCTCTAATTCAGGGAATTCTTTTCTCAATAACCTGGATGAGACCCCCTTCAGACTATTGACCAGCCGCGATGGTGTAGTCTGGGGAAGTGGCTTTACCAGCAGGTGAACATGATCCTGCTCTCCATCGCATTCCACAAGCCTGCATCCAAAATCATCACATACCCTGTCAAAGTGAAATCGCAGCCTCTCATACATCTTCTCCGAAAAGACCTTTTTTCGGTATTTCGTCACAAAGACCAAATGTAAGTGGAGGGCGTGTACAACATGTCTTTTTGTGCGTAATTCTTCTTCTGAAGCTTGCATATAACAGATG
>DSEO01000369.1 GCA_011056635.1 Bacteroides sp. | reverse complement strand
GTGTACTGCCATTGCGGTCATTGAATGATATCCTTTTCACCAATTTAAGTGTAATATTAACGCTTAAAACACAGATGGTCAACAGGCCTGGCTTATTTAGACCCTTTTTAAATAATATTGACGTGCGGCTGACTTTTGTTTCCCTGCTATTCCGCTCCCGGTAATTTTGTCCGATTCAATTTAGTTTATACATTTAAGCGGATTTTTCCATCACATCACTCACCAAATCTGTATCGTATGCAAACCACATTCGCGCTGGGCACCATAGACTGGGTGATCATCCTGATCTACTTTGTCTTTGTGCTTGGCATCGGCTGGGCATTGAGAAAGTACATGAAAAATGCCACAGCATTTCTTGAAGCCGGCAGGTCTCTGCCCGCCTGGGTCACCGGTCTGGCTTTTATTTCCGCAAACCTGGGAGCGCTTGAAGTGATCGGGATGGCCGCTTCGGGAGCCAAGTACGGGATGATGACCGTCCATTTTTACTGGATCGGGGCCATTCCGGCGATGATCTTTCTGGCCATCTTCATGATGCCCTTCTACTACGGGTCCAAGGCAAGATCGGTCCCGGAATACCTGAAGCTGAGGTTCGATGAAAAAACAAGGGGATTCAATGCCTTTGCCTTTGCCATCATGACCGTCTTTTCTTCCGGGATTTCCATGTACGCCCTGGCCCTGCTGGCAGAAGTGATCCTCCCGCTGAACATCGACTGGAACATCCTGGGCATCCCGGTCGGCGAATTCGATTTCTACCTGCTGATCTCAGCCATCATTGTGCTGGTATATATGGTACTCGGCGGTCTCACCTCGGCCATCTACAACGAGGTACTCCAGTTCTTTCTCATCGTGATCGGATTTCTGCCCCTGGTGATCATCGGCCTGGTGGATCTCGGGGGATGGGAGGGACTCAAGTCGCAGTTACCTGAAAATATGATCCATACCTGGAAAGTAACCGGCAGCACGGAAGCCAATCCCATGGGTGTGGAATGGTTCGGCGTGATCATGGGGCTCGGGTTCGTACTCTCGTTCGGGTACTGGTGCACCAATTTCCTGGTGGTGCAGCGGGCCATGGCCGCGGGATCCATGAGTGCCGCCCGCAAGACGCCGCTGGTGGGGGCCCTTCCCAAAATGTTCCTCCCCTTCCTGGTGATCATCCCGGGAATGATCGCCATCGCGCTGACCAACATGGGTGAACTGACCCTTCCCCTGAAAGAGGGTACCATGAACACGGATTACGACAAGGTGATCCCGGTCCTCCTGATGACCTATATGCCCGTGGGAGTATTGGGACTGGGCCTCACCGCGCTGATGGCTTCCTTCATGTCGGGCATGGCGGGGAACGTATCCGCCTTCAACACGGTATTCACCTATGATATTTACCAGAATTACCTCGTCCCCGACAAGCCGGACCTGCACTACCTGAAAGTGGGACGGTGGACCACCGTGTTCGGGGTTCTGATCAGTATCCTGACCGCCTACGTGGCCAGATCGTTCAACAACGTGATGGACTTCCTTCAGTTGATCTTTGCCTTCATCAATGCACCGCTCTTTGCAGCTTTCCTCCTGGGCATGTTCTGGAAACGGACCACCGGTCACGGTGCTTTCTGGGGACTGATCGGGGGGACTGTGGCTGCTGCATTGCACCACGGGCTGACCCTGCCCGCAAACGCCTCACCGGGCGTGAAAGGAGGGTACATCGGTATCGTGCACAACTATCCCAGTGAAATGGCGCAGAACTTCTGGACCGCGATCTTCGCCTTTTCCGTCGGACTGGTCATTACGCTGGTGATCACCATGCTGACCAGAAAAATCAAGACCGATGACCAGCTGCGGGGACTGGTTTACTCACTGACCCCGAAGGTGGTGGATGATTCAAAGCACTGGTACCAGCGGCCCGGATTCATGGCGGTGGTTGTGGGAATCATCGCGCTGGCGCTTAGTATCATATTCTGGTAATACATACTATCCTGTTCCGGCCGAACAGCTGTACAAACAAGATAAAAACAAAACAACGAAACAATGGGCTTAGATATAAAAATACCGATCGGACTCATGTTCAGTATCCTGGGGATCATTCTCACCATCCTTGGGATTGTCACACACGGGGATCCGGAGATATACGAGAAATCCCTGGGGCACAACATCAACCTCTGGTCGGGAGCATTCATGATAGCCTTTGGCGCTTTTATGCTGCTTACGTCCACACTTGTCAGGAAGAAGAAGCTGGGGGATCAGTTATAGTCTCCGTTTCCATCCTGCGGAAATGACCATGATGGCGCCGGAAAGTACCGTAAGCGCGCCAATGATGCTGAGGATGGAAAATGCTTCGGGTGCAATCCATGCCACCTCTATCCTGGAAAGGATCGCCATGGCGACGAAGGTGATGACCGGGTTGAGGGTAATGATCACGCTTACCCGGGTCGCCTCGGTATATTTGATGGCCAGTCCCAGTGAACCATAGGCCAGCACCGTGTTGAGTCCCAGAAAGCACAACAGGGCCCAGCTCCATCCCGGCATTTCCGTTAATCTGGAGAACTGTGCGAAGGGTGCCAGCATCAGGGCACAGAATCCGTAAATGAAAAGGTTGAGCTGGTTGGGCGGATACCTGGTTACCAGTCCTTTTTGCAGGGTGGCAAAGACAGCCCATGAGATCCCGCCTCCGAGCACCAGAAACATCCCCAGGGTGAAGGGCTCATCCGCACCTGCAAGCTCCCCGATCTGCTCGGAATAAAACAGGATGATCCCGGAAATAACCAGGATGAAACCGGTAATGTGTTTCCAGTTCACCTGCTCCCTGAAGATGAGTATGCCTGAAAGGGCGAAACCGACGGGTCCGGCCTGGATGAAAACCTGGGAACTGGAGGGGGACACATACCGGATCCCGGATATGAATCCCAGGTAGTTACACCCGAGGCAGACAGCTGCCAGGAACAGCAGGACCGGGGGCTTCCGGAAAATCCGGAAATCATGCCGGCGAAAGATGAGGGTCCACAGGGAAAGGATCGTAAAAGCCGTGAAGAACCGGAACCAGACCACCGTGACGGGTGAGAGGTCTGCCACAGCCACCTTCAGGGCAATGGCCAGAAATCCCCACAACATGGCCGCGAAGATGGCATAGAGCAGTCCTTTTCGGTTGTCAATGCCCATGGATACAGGTCATACTTGAATGAGCTGGCCCGGCGAGGGGACGAGGAATTCGGACCGGATCCCAGCTGCCCTCGCTGTCCGGTTTGCCCATGCGCTTAATTCCCCCGCCGTCAGGATGGGTTCGCGGTAATATTTCAGATCTTCCGCTCCGCTGTAATGGACCAGGACCACTTTGCGGGGAGTTATTTTCCTGATAAGCTCCAGGATGGTGAAGGGTTGTTTCGCGGGGTCAAACGCTTGCAGGAAGGTGCCGAAGTAGGAACGGACGGCTCTGCCGGCGTTTTCGGGCTGATGGATCCCCGCCAGGTCCACGGGGGACAGCCACCGGAGATATTGATCCAGGTATTCCCCGCGGGCCATGGGATCCCCGGGCTTCCCCGAAAAGCTCCAGTGATTGGCTCCGGGGTAAGGGAAACGGTTGTTGGTGTCCACCACCATCAGATCCGTATTTTTCAGGTTCTTATAATCGGAAGGTCGGAGCAGGGGCGTGATCAGGTCACCCGTGAAAAGCAGGCGGTGATCTGCTGACTCGAACAGCAGCATGGAAGCTCCCTGTGCACTCATGCCATGATATACCGGGTAAGCGGTAAGGGTGAAACTATCATCATTCCCCACGGTCCGCGAAATTCCTGGTTCCAGTTCCCTGAGTTCGGTCAGGCCCGCCAGTTGCGGGTAGGAGCTCACAAGGAACCGGAATACGGGCAGTGTGGCATGGATGGGATAGGCTGCGGTGTCCCCGTATTTTTTCCGGAAACTCTGTACCACCCAGTCCACCCCCAGGGTATGGTCCATGTGCCCGTGGGTCAGGCAGATGGTATCGGGGATCCGGTTCATTCCCGTGATCAGGCTCTGGATGGTTCCGTGTCCCGCATCAATGAGGATATCCGTGATAACGCTCCCCGATCGGGAAGCCAGCAGGGAAAAGGAGGCATTTGCCAGATCCCGCGGATCTGTCCGGTCATAAAAGGGATGCGTCTCCCCCAGCAGCACAGGCCATGCATTTCCCCGGCCATGCACGATGATCTGAACCGATCTTTCCATCTACCAGCTTATATCCATTTCTTCAAGCAGGTAACCCGCACCTGCGAACTTGTCCATGATGAACAGTACATACCGGATATCGACAGCTATATTGCGACAAAGTGCAGGATCGTAATACACATCGCTCATGGTCCCTTCCCAGTTCCGGTCGAAATTGATCCCGATCAGGCGGCCGCAGGCGTCCAGCACGGGACTTCCCGAATTCCCGCCGGAGGTGTGGTTGCTGGCAATGAAACATACCGGCATGGTCCCGTTCACCCCGTAGCGCCCGAAATCTCCTGTTTCGTAAAGCGAAATCAGCTTCTGCGGCACCCTGTAATCCTCCGTTCCTTCCCTGGATTTTTCCATGACTCCGGAAAGGGTGGTGGAATACTGGTACCGGATCCCGTCCCATGGTTCATAACCTTCCACTTTCCCGTGGGTCACCCGCATGGTAAAATTGGCGTCTGGATAGAGCCTGCGGTCGCCGGACATCTCCAGAAGCGCCGCCATGTATTTCCCGTATAAATGCTGCAGTTGTTGTTGCAGCTTTCCGTAAACCGGTTCGATCCGGGTGGCGTACAGTTCGCTGAACTGGTCCAGGCAAACCGCCAGGGGATCCTGATCGATCATCCTGCGGGCGCGTTCCTGGTTTTTGGCGTACCGGTCCAGGAGCTTCAAAACCTCATCCCGGTCACTGAACATAGATTTCCGGTAGGCTTCCGCGGCAAACCGGGCATAGTCGCCCCGGTACTTCCCCCGGATCTCTGAAAAAAAACTGGGCTGCAGATCCCGGTCCATGCCTTCCCCGTACGCCTCCATCATGGCGGCAAAGATATCCCGGTCCACCGGCATGTGAAAATCCTTGTAAAAACGGTCCACCCGTGACCGGATCATTGCCGTATCCAATCCCTGGTCCATCATGCTCCTGATCTCCGAAATCTGCCTGAACAGTTCCACCGGCATGATGGCCTCACTCCTGAATACTACCGCCATGCTGTACCTTGCCATATCCCTGTATACCCGGGCAAAATCAGGAAGCAGCCTGTCATACTTCATGGTCCGTTCACCGTCGGCCTCCACCCACCGTGCAAACTGCGTCTCAAAATCTTTCTTCATTCCGGTCACATCCATCCGTTCCAGGCCCAGGATCGTCCCCTGCCATTTCTTCCAGGCATTGGTCACCCCGCTGTGCTTGCTGGTATACTGGATCCTCACCCTGTCGGATTCCTTCATGTACTTTTCCATGATCTCCATCCTTGCGGTCCTGAGCCTGATCCTGGCCGGAAGCTCATCCTCCACCATGATCCGGACTCCTTCGGAGTAAAGGTACTGTGTCGTGGATCCCGGGTAGCCCATGACCATGGTAAAATCACCCTGCTGCACACCCCCTGCATAGATCTCGAGATGATTGCGTGGGGTATAGGGGACATTCGCCGGATCATAGGGGATGGGCCTGTTCTTCTGATCCGCATACACCCGGAACAATGAAAAATCGCCTGTATGCCTGGGCCAAACCCAGTTATCCGTATCTCCCCCGAAATTACCGATGGAAACGGGAGGCGCCCCGACAAGCCTTACGTCCCTGAAAGTCTCATATACAAACAGGTAATAAGCATTTCCCTGATAGAACGGCCTGACTACCGCATCATAGTGATTGTCCGCCGTAGCCTCCTCGACGAGCCTGCTGATGTTCCGGTCCCTGAGACGTTGCTGCTCCTCCGGGTCCTGTCCCCCGTCAACCCCCCGGCTGACCGCTTCCGTCACCTCTTCCATGTACCTCAGGTAGGTCGCCGTGAGTCCCTCGCACGGAAGTTCCTCCTCCCGGCTCATGGCCCAGAATCCGTCGGTGAGGTAATCTTGCTCCACCGAACTGTGGGACTGGATAGCCCCCTCTCCGCAGTGGTGATTGGTAAGGAGCAGTCCGCTGCCGGATATCATCTCCCCGGTACAGCCCCCGTCGAAAATTACAATGGCATCCTTCAGGCATTCCTGGTTGATGCTGTAAATATCCTCAGCATCCAGCATCAGTCCTGCTGCCTGCAGTTGTTCAATTTTATAACGTTCCAGCAGCATGGGGATCCACATTCCCTCATCCGCCTTCATCACCATGGATCCCGATAGCAGGATCCCCAGCATCAGTCCCCGCACACCCGGTATGATCAGTTTGACACACATTTTTCTTCTCGTTTCGGAAATTCTCATATTTTCAGGTATGTATCATTTTTTTTAATTCTGTGTAGACGCGCTGGACGGGGAGACCGATCACGTTGAAATAACTGCCGCGGATACGCTCCACTCCAATCAATCCGATCCACTCCTGGATCCCGTACCCGCCTGCCTTGTCAAAAGGGCTGCACCGATTCACATAGGTTTCTATCTCCTGCAAAGTCAGATTTGCAAAGGTCACATCGGTAGCCACAACAAATGTTTTTTTTTTGCCCGGGGATCTCAGGCATACACCGGTATATACCTGGTGGGTATATCCGGCAAGGCTGCGGATCATCTCAACGGCTTCCTCATGTCCGGCGGGCTTACCCAGTTCTTTCCCCCGGTGCCATACCACGGTGTCTGCCGTAAGCAGGATTTCCCGGTCCCCCAGCGGTGTTTGGTATGCGGTTGCCTTTTGTTCCGCCAGGAACGCGGCAATGGCTCTTCCTTTCAGGTGTGACGGGTAATGTTCATGCACATGACCCGCTTCCACCACCCTGAAGGGGATCCCCAGCTCCCTCAGCAATCCGGCCCGCCTGGGAGAACCGGAAGCCAGCAGTATTTCATATGACAACAGATCCTGTTTCATCAACCGTACCTGAACCGGATCAGGTAAAATACCACCACCGAATAGAGAACTCCTGACAGCATGATCCACTTGATCATCATGCTTGCCCGGTGAAAATCCTTCTTGTTTTTTGCCAGCAGGACCAGTACCATGAGGACCAGCAGGGGAATCAGGAGGAATAGCGTGAAATAGACCAGCGACACAGTATCATGCTGCGGCACGGAGAAGAAAATATATTTCACAAGCAGGTAAAGAAGCAAACAGAAGGTGAACAGGATGAGTCCCGCCACCAGTACTTTGGTCCAGAGGATACCCAGTACGATGGGCAGGGTTTTCATGCCGTAGGCCATATCCCCCTCAAAGTCCTCGGTATCCTTCAGTATCTCACGGATCAGGGTGGTGAGGAACGCGAAGAAACTGAATCCTCCCACCCAGGCAACGATATAATCAAAATTGCTTTCGTACCGGAGCATAACCGGCCCGTAGGCGCGGTTCAGCAGCGGGATCTCGAACAGCACCACCATCAGGGGGACAAGTCCCGTGAGAATGGCCACGGACAGATTGCCCAGCAGGAACTGTCGCTTATAATTGGTGGAGTAGAACCAGAGCAAACCGGCAGCAAGAAAAAAGACCAGGGAAAGGGAAGGCAGTCCGATATAAAAACTGAGGTAAATGCCGAGTCCCACCCCGATGATGTTGCACATGGCGTGCAGGGTCATGGCCATCCTTCTTTCGATCCGGATGCCTACCACCACGCGTGCCGGTTTGTTGATCAGATCGGTACGGGTGTCAAAATAATCATTGATGATATAACCGGCCGCTGCAATGAAAATGGTGGAAAGGACAAGCAGCGCAAAGTGAAAATCACCCAGCTGGAGGGTGAATGAATCGGAAGGGAGAAGGGGATCCATGATCAGATACCGCATGGCATACTGGGTGACCGCGATAATAACCAGGTTCGGGAACCTGATCAGTCTGAATATGGACCAAAAATGTTTTACCACCTGTTCAATTAAGGTTTACCAGTGTAATGGCTCTCCGTCCATCCAGCGTCCGTGAAGACGGAGCACCTGTTCGATCACATCCCGCGCGCATCCCATACCCCCGGCCAGCGGAGAAATATAGTGTGCAACCGCTTTGATCTCCTCCACTGCATCGGAGGGACAGCATGCCACACCCGCCTTTTTCATCACCTCGTAGTCGGGAAGGTCATCGCCCATATACAGCACATCGCCCGGCTCAAAACCGTAGGTTTGCAGAAAGTTCTCAAAATCAACCATTTTATCGGAGGACCCCAGGTACACATCCGAAAGGCCCAGCCTTTTGAACCGCAGGCCGACCGATTCCGAACGTCCTCCTGTGATGATGGCAACCGGATAACCCCTCCTTGAAGCATGCTGGATGGCATATCCGTCCTTCGTGTTCATGGTCCGCATCAGATCCCCGTCCGGCTGAAGAAGAACACGGGGACTGCTGAGTACCCCGTCCACGTCAAAAATAAATGCTTTTATATGCTGTAGTCCCTCCTTAAAATTCGTCATACGGCTGCATCGTGACTTGATCTGTTTATTCCTTTTTCTCCCTGGGATTTCCCCTGATATCCCGGCTTATAAATGTATATAATTTCTCCCATTCGGGATACACTTTGAGCATCTCCAGATGCCGGTCCATGGTCTGCCGGTCGTTCCTGGTTGCGGGACCCGTCTGGGCCTCGGCTGCTTTCATGCGGGAAAGCTTTTGAAAGGTCTCATTCAGGATGGGGGTGATCAGTTGCCGATCAATTCCTTGATCTTCAAGAATTTGCTGGGCGATATGGACCATATGGTTGGTGAAGTTGTTGGCAAATACCCCTGCCAGATGGACCGCCAGGCGGGAGGGGGTATCCATCAGGTAGACCGAAGCGGAGACCGAGCCGGCCAGCTGCCGGATCATTCCGGTCACTTCCCCCGAGCAACCCTCCACCAGGAAAGGTGTTTCGGAAAGAGAAGGTGCATGATCGCGGCTGAATGTCTGGAGGGGATAGAGCACTCCGTACCGTTCATGGTCCGACAGTACGTCCAGGGGAAGCGCACCCGCACAGTGCAGCCAGATCCCCCGGTATCCTGCAAACTGGCGGCTGACTTCAGGCACCACCGTGTCGGGGACGCAGAGCAGGTAGTAACCGGCCTCCCGGGGAACCTCCTTGATTGACCCGGTACCCATTGTCCCCATCCTGTCGGCCAGTCTCTCTGCCGAATTTTCGGATCTTGAATAGATGCAGGTTACCTCGTACCCTGATTTCTGAAAATTCAGGGCCAGGTGGGTGGCCACACTCCCGGCACCCAGGAAGACGATATTTTGTTTCAGAAACAGTATCTGTTCTCTTCGATCAGGCGATCCGCTATTCTTCTTCTGGCCGCTTTCACATTGACTGCCGGCACCGTGGTAAAGTGTCTGATCCCTTTCTCCAGCAGTTCACGCACCTCTCCGTCGGCAAATGAATATGTGGCGTCCAGGGCATATTTTCCGATCCTGCCCGCAGCATCATACACGATCACATCCACCATGTCCCTGTACACCCCGAGTTCCTCCTCATTTTTGAATGAAACCAGCTTTTTCAGCCGCAGCACCACCGACTCGGCCGCATAGAGCTGGATGATGCAATCGGAAATCCAGGTCAGTATCTCCTGTTCGTGGACCAGCAACCGGGTGAACTTGTCCGATGCCGCCTTGAGCACCATCAGGGTGATCTTCTTAAAGCCCGAAATGATCTGCTCCTTCTCTTCGAAATAATCCATGGGACCCGCTTTCCCTGGCTGAAGGGCCTTCACCTCGGCGAATGCTTTTTCAGCCTCCTCCATGACCGGGAGGATCTTCCTTGCACCTTTCTTCAGGATATTGTCCACCAGCAACAACCGGTTAATCTCGTTGGTCCCTTCAAAGATCCGGTTGATCCGGGAGTCGCGGTAGCCCCTGTCCACCGGCATCTCCGTTGAGAAACCCATTCCCCCGTAGATCTGGACCGCCTCATCCACCACATAATCGAGCGCTTCTGACCCGAACACCTTCATGGCAGCGGCCTCTGCCGCAAAGTGATTGAAAGCCTCCATGGTATCCCTGCCCTTATCTTCCCCATGCTCCACATAATATGCAATGGCCTGATCCAGCGACTGACTGGCCCGGTAGACGGAACTTTCCGTGGCAAAGGTACGGATCACCTGCTCCGCCAGTTTATACTTGATGGCACCGAACTGAGAGATCAGGCAGTTGAACTGTTTCCTTTCATTGGCATACGTGACCGACTGGTTGATGGTGTTCTTGGCATAGCCGATCACATTGGCACCCAGCTTGATCCTTCCCATATGGAGGATGTTCAGAGCGATCCTGAAACCCTCACCCCGTTTACCCAGCATGTTCTCCACCGGAACCCTGCAGTCATTGAAGAAGATCTGCCTGGTGGAAGATCCTTTGATGCCCATCTTCTTTTCCTCCGGGCCGAAAGTAATGCCCGGGTATTCCCGTTCCACAATAAACGCGCTGAGCACCCGGTCGCCATCGATCTTCGCAAAAACGGTGAACACATCCGCGAATCCTCCGTTGGTAATCCACATCTTGGTCCCGTTCAGGAGATAATGTGTTCCGTCCTCTGAAGGCACTGCACTGGTGGTTCCCGAATTGGCATCCGACCCGGCACCCGGCTCCGTGAGGCAATATGCACCGATCAGCTCCCCGGTGGCGAGGCGGGGGACATATTTCTGCCGCTGTTCCTCATTCCCGTAATAGAGTATGGGAAGGGTCCCGATCCCTGTATGACAGGAGTAGGCGACCGCATAGGAATAACCGGCACCCAGGACCTCGCTGGCATACATGGCGGTGAGAAAGGATTGACCGAATCCATCATACTCTTCGGGGACGGTAATACCGAACAGCCCCAGCTCGCCCGATTTGGTCAGCAGTTCCCTCATCAGGCCTTCTTCATGCGCATCGAGCCGGTCCAGCACAGGGAACACTTCTGTCTCCAGAAAGTCCCGGCAGGTCTCCCCGATCATTTTCTGCTCTTCATCCAGTTCTTCCGGAATGAACACATCCGCCGGGTCAGTTTCCCTGACCAAAAATTCTCCACCGGTGATCAGTCTTTTGTTTTCCATAGAAAAAGTAGCTATACTTATTTAACTCCTAACCTCTAACCTCTAACTTCTAACTTTAATCCCATTTCCACCAGTTCGGCCACATCATAATTCTTCACTTCCTCTTCGCTGTTGTTATATTTTAAGCCATCGGTGATCATTACCATGCAATAGGGGCATGCGGTACAGATGATATCCGCCCCTGTGTCCAGGGCCTCCCCTGTACGCTCCATAAACACTTCCCGGTCCCCCTTTTCCGCCTCCTTGAACATCTGGCCTCCCCCCGCACCGCAGCAAAGCGCCGCACTCATGTTCCGCTTCATTTCCACACGGGTGGCTGACAGGGCATCAATCACCTGTCTGGGCTCCCTGTAAACACTGTTGGCCCTGCCCAGATAACAGGGATCATGAAATGTGATCCGCCTGCCGGCAAGCGCTCCGTCCCGGAGCTGTAAGTTCCCGGCCATGATCTGGGCGTGCAGGAATTGCGTATGGTGGATCACCTCGTAATCTCCACCCAGGTCCGGATACTCATTCTTAAATGTATTGAAGGCATGCGGATCACAGGTAAGGATCTTCCTGACCCCGTACGTCCGGAAAAGCTCAATGTTCATCAGGGCCTGCATCTGGAAGAGCATTTCATTCCCAGCCCTCCGAGCCACATCCCCGCTGGAGGATTCTTCGGTTCCCAGCACAGCAAAGGAAATTCCCAGGTGCCGGAGGATCTTCACAAATGCCCGGGAAACAAGCCTGTAGCGGTCATCGAAAGCACCGGCGCTTCCCACCCAGAAAAGGTATTCGGGTCGCTCCCCCCTTGCGAAGAGCTCCGATAGCAGGGGAACCTGCATATTCTTGGCCCACAGCATCCTGTCCTCCCGGGAAAATTGCCAGGGGGCCCCGTTGTTCTCAATGTTTGAAAACACGGTATTGAGTTCAGCAGGGGCGGCTGACTCTTCCATTACCAGGTAACGCCTCATTCCGAGGATCAGGGCGGGTTGGTTGATGTTCACAGGGCATTCCATGGCACAGGCATTGCAGAATGTACAGGCCCAGAGTTCCTCTCCGGTCACATAATCCCGGACCAGGGATTTTTGATCTGAATAATCCCTGCCTTTTCGGATGATGCCGGGGCCCTTTTCCCTCATCCTGGCCCTTACATCCATCACGACCTTTCTGGGTGATAACTTCTTTCCTGTGATATTCGCAGGGCACACCGAGGTGCACCGGCCACATTCGGTGCAGGCAAGAGAATCCAGGTAGCTTTTCCAGCTTACATCTTCGATATCCAGGATGCCGAAACGCTCCGGGACTTCCTCTTCCTTTTTTTCCTCCACGGAGGGTGTTGCAAATGCCTGTTCGGGATCCATCATGATCTTCACCTCACGGGTGATCTGCTCCATGGTATCCAGCTTTCCCAGGGGTTCCAGGCGACTGAGAAACACATTGGGTACCGACATGAACACATGGAAGTGTTTGGAATAGGGCAGGTAATTGGCAAACACGAAGATGAGCAGGATGTGCGCCCACCAGTTCACCTGGTACAACACTTCGCTGCTGTGCCTGCCGGTTCCGATCCAGCCGGCCAGCACCCGGCTCACCGGGTAGACTCCCTCCACCTGCTGACCGGCCTCCAGGGTACTGTGCAGGTAGTATATATTCATGCCCAGCAGGGATACCATCAACAGGAGGATCAGGGTGAGCGAAACATTGGCATCCAGGTGGGATACCGGCTTCATCTCAACACCCGAGAATCTTTTCACGTGAAGAAAAAGCCTGCGGAACAGGAACACCGCGATGGCAATGATGATGACAGGGGCAAATATATCCCCGGAAGCCATGATAACATCATAGGCCACTTCCAGGCCGGAAAACACTTTCTCTTTACCAGTGATCCCGTCTGCCACCATCTCAATGCTGCCGATGAGTATCACACAAAAACCCCAGAATACAAGGGCATGCAGAAGTCCGATGACCGGTCTGCGGAATATCTTGGTCTGTCCGAAGGCCACCCGTAACATCACTCCGATACGGCGTCCTGTCTGATCCACCCTGTAGTCCTGCCGGGTGATGCGAAAAAACCGGATCAGTTTCCGTGTGGTCCAGGCAAAGACCAGCAGGGTGAGGAACAGTACGGCCAGGAAAATATATTGTTTGATCATGCCTTTCGGATTCTGCGCCTATTTGTCCCTGGCAATTCTGATCTCGGCGGTAAGCTCCGGGATCACTTTCAGGGCATCCCCGATGATCCCGTAATCAGCTGCTTCAAAAATAGGAGCATCCTTGTCTGTATTCACTGCCACGATACATTTGGATGAACTCACTCCGGCCAGATGCTGGATGGCTCCGGATATGCCGAAAGCCATATACAGGTTGGGGGCAATGATCTTCCCGGTCTGACCGGTATGTTCTTCATGGGGCCTCCATCCTTCGTCCGACACCGGCCTTGAACAGGCCAGTGCGGCACCAAGACTCTCCGCCAGTTCTTCAAGCGGGCCCCAGTTGTCGGGAGATCGCATACCCCTTCCCCCGGAAACCACAATCTCGGCATCTGTGAGCAGGATCCTGCCTTCCTGTTTCTTCACACTCCTGATCTCCGTGGCAGCCGAGGACAGATCCACCCCGGGATCAAAGGATTCGATGATAGCTTCGCCACCGGTTTCTTTCACTTCAAAGGTATTCTGGGGAAGGGTCAGGATCACGGTGGATGAAAGGACCCTGATCTTTCCAAAGGCTTTGCCACTGAAAACTTTTCTTTCCACGATGAAGGGATCAACCGATTCGGGCAGTGCGGTCACACCGGCTGCCAGTCCGGCTTTCAGCCTGACAGATAACCTGGGGGCAAGGGCTTTCCCGGAGTTGTTGTGGGCCATCACCAGCACTTTCGAGCCGGTCTGCTCCACTGCTCCGGCAATGATCCGGGTGAAGAGCTGGTTATCCAGGCCACCGGACTGGTCCCCATCCACGGAGAGTACCCGGGAAGCTCCGTACGCACCCAGTTTGGAAAGTTCATCATGCTCCACCCTGCCAATGCTCAGGGCAGTCACACCGCCTCCGGTTTTCTCAGCCACTGCGGCTGCATAGGAGACCAGTTCGAGGGAAAGTTTCTTGAATTTCCCGTCCCAGTTTTCTGTATATACCAGTATGGACATGGTGAAAGAGTTAGTGGAGTTAGTGGAGTTAGTGGAGTTAGTGGAGTTAGTGGAGTTAGTGGAGTTAG
>DSEO01000368.1 GCA_011056635.1 Bacteroides sp. | reverse complement strand
TTCATAATATACCGCCATGTTATTCAGTGCTTTTGCGGCCAGCGTGCTGTCTCCCGAACCGGCCAGCTGCTCCCAGAGCCCAAATGCCAGGTCCCATTCCCCATTCCGGGTATGCCTTGAAGCGAGTCTGAGGTTTTTATCCTTTCCCCTGTAGAGCGTCCGGTTTGCAGGAGCCCATACCGGGACAAGATATCTTCCGTATTTCATGCCGCTTGCGTAGAAGAGCTCCCGGATCATCTCCACGGAAGAGGGCACCCCTGTAAAAACTCCATCGCTGATCCTCGAAAAGTACAGCGTATCGATGGTGGTATACTCATCAAACGGCCTGGGATTCTCCGGCAAATAAACTGCCCACTTGATGCGGTTGGTGATCACATAATAATGGTTCCTTACATCCGACAATCCAGCTTCAATACTGTAAAAATCATAATGCTCACCCAGATCCAATGTATATTTTTCGAGACTGACCACCGCATCCGCACCCGATCTGTCGCAGATCGCGGAAACTTCATGTTTGGTGAGTAGCAGGTCATGCTGGAAAAGTGTATCCTGCCTGCGTTCACTCAGGAAAAACGGGGTATGATACCGTTTAATGGGAGAGTTCCTCAGCACATGCAACAATCCGCGTAGCACGTTGTTGGAGACCAGGGTATCGAGGATCAACAATGCCTTCGTGTCCATACCTTCCCGGTTTTCCGGACCCAAAACCTTGATGGTCACGGGTGCCCTGTTCAATATAAGGAGCTGGTTGACCTCGTCAGGGAAATTGATGGTGGCCGGCTCAAGTACTTCAAACTCCACGATATTGTATATACCGGCACAGCCATTCAATCCCATCAGGAATATCCACAGCAGAACTGTCTTGCCGCAATTGCCGCCGAACCTGATCCTGGTCATCCCATTCCCGGTTGGTCCGCTAACCACTCATACCGCCGCAAACCTGGAGTGTCTGTCCGGTCACATAGGAGGAAAGATCGGAGGCCAGGAACAGTGCCACATTGGCCACATCAACAGGTTCGCCGCCGCGTCTCAGGGGAATTGTCCTGATCCATTCCTCCTTCACCTGTTCAGGGAGTTTGTTGGTCATATCCGTGATGATAAAACCCGGGGCAATGGCATTGCACCGCACATTCCGGGATCCCACTTCCTTGGCGACTGACTTGGTAAAACCGATGATCCCAGCCTTGGATGCCGCATAGTTGGCCTGTCCCGCATTTCCGTTCACCCCCACAACCGAGCTCATGTTGATGATCGACCCGGTCCGTGCTTTCAGCATATACTTCTGAACAGCTTTGGTGTAATTGAAGACGGATTTCAGGTTCACTTTGATCACCAGGTCCCACATCTCCTCATTCATGCGCATGAGCAGGGTATCCCGTGTAATCCCGGCGTTGTTCACCAGGATGTCGATCCTTTCAAAGTCGTCTATGATCCGGTCCACCATTTTCTGAACTGCTTCAAAATCACCCGCATCATTCACATAACCTGCGTTTTTCACGCCCAGTCCGGTCAACTCCTTTTCGAGCGATACCATGGGATCATCCCGGACAAGGTCCGTAAACGCCACCGCTGCGCCTTCCCCGGCAAAACGCAGGGCGATCATTCTTCCGATACCACGGGCAGCTCCCGTGATTAGGGCTACTTTCCCTTTTAACAAATCCATGATTTTCTATTTTTGAACTTCTGAATGATTCATCAGTGACGCCATCTGGCTCCCGATCTCTGCAGGTGAGACCACAACCGCGATGCCGCATTCCTTCATGACCTGCATCTTTGCCCCGGCCGTATCCCCTTTCCCTCCGATGATGGCTCCCGCATGGCCCATCCGTCGACCGCTCGGCGCAGTCTGTCCCGCAATAAAGCCCACCACCGGTTTTGTGCCATATTCCCTGATCCACTGGGCTGCTTCTGTTTCCATGCTTCCCCCGATCTCCCCGATCATCACGATTCCTGCTGTCTGTTCATCTTCCATGAAGAGCCTGACGGCATCGAGCATGGATGTTCCGATCACAGGATCTCCTCCGATCCCGATACAGGTGGACTGGCCCAGTCCGGTCTTGGTGATCTGGTCCACGGCCTCATAAGTCAGTGTACCCGATCGGGATACAATACCAATCACCCCTTTCTGATGGATGAATCCGGGCATAATTCCCACTTTCGATTCTCCCGGAGTAATGATGCCGGGACAATTGGGACCGATCAGGCGCGTCTCTTTTTTCGCCAGGTAATCCACGACCCGGATCATGTCCGATGTGGGAATACCCTCTGTAATGCATACCACCAGGCGGATGCCCGCATCGGCGGCTTCCATGATCGCATCGGCGGCAAAGGGAGGGGGGACAAAGATCACAGAGGTGTCGGCCGAAGAATCTTTGACAGCTTTCTCTACGGTGTTGTACACCGGCTTTCCCAGGTGCAACTGTCCTCCCTTTCCGGGGGTTACCCCCCCCACCAGGTCTGTTCCGTATTCCAGCATCTGACCGGCATGAAATGTACCCTCACTCCCCGTGAAACCCTGGACGATCACCCTGGAATTCCTGTCTAATAAAATACTCATTGCATCCGTTCTGATAGTAAACCTGAACAGGCACTAATGTAGATACATTGTCTCTGAAAACAAAATAATATTTCTTACTTTTGATCATGGAAGCGATCCTGTATATCGGCATTTCGCAGGCCCTGTTCGCCGGGATTCTGATTGCCCTGAAAAGGCCCAGGATGCTGGCCAACAAGATCCTGGGAGCATGGTTGCTGATCATCTGCCTGGAAATGGTCATCGTGATGATCGATGTGACGCTGGTTGAGCTTTATCCCATCAAGATCCTTCCATATACTTACGGTCCCCTGCTCCTGCTTTACGCCCAACTGATGACCAGGGAGCATCCCACCTTCCATCCGGGCTACATGTGGCATTTCGTACCATTTTTTTTGTTCCTGATCGCTGTCCTGCTTTTCCTCGACAAGCCGGTAATGAACGGAACAGATGGTTTCCTGTTAATGGACCGTTTCGTCTCCGTACGCATAATTTATGGAGTGACTTTTTTCATGAGCATTACAGCTTACTCCATCGCCACATTTGTGGTGATCCACAGGCACCAGAAGCGCCTCAAACAACTGGTGAGCTACTCTTCAGGGAAAATCACGCTTCAGTGGCTGCTCGGACTCTCTATTACCTTTTACCTGGGGTATGTCCTGATGTTCATTTTCGGAGGGATCGATATCCTGGTGGGATTCATGCCTTTTGATCCCTATGAGCTTTCGTTTATCGGCCTGACGATCCTGACATTTCTTTTCAGCGTTTTCGGATTCAACCAGTCCAGTATCTTTGAAGAGGTGGTGAAATACAAGGACGCGGAGGATGTCCCGGAAAATGACGGTGCGGGAAAATACCAGCGGTCCGGATTGAAGAAAAAGGATGTGGCCCGCTATATCAGCAGAATCGAAGCCTTCATGCAGCAGGAAAAACCTTACCTTGACAGGGAGCTGACCATCTATGATCTGTCAGACAGTCTGGAAATACCCAGGCATTTCATCTCTGAAGTGATCAATGAGCACATGGGAAAGAACTTTTACAACCTGGTCAATGAATACCGTGTTGAGGAAGTGAAGCAACGCCTGAAAGATCCTGCATACCAGAATCTGACGATCCTGGCCATTGCCTATGATTCCGGATTCAATTCCAAATCCAGCTTCAACACCATATTCAAGGAAAAGACTGGAATGACTCCCAGTGAATACCTGAAAAAGGTCAGTGCCAGAAATTCCTGAAGGATCTTCCCAGGATGGACCTGAAGATCCTGAGATTGAACTGCCTGTATGGAGGATATTTGATAAAATTATCAGCCCATGAGGGTTTGGAAATGACAGTCTTGAAATGGCTGAAGGTGTCAAATCCGGCCTTCCCGTGGTAATTGCCCATACCTGATTCTCCCAGTCCCCCGAAAGGAGTGTTCATGTTCACGAAATTGAGCACCACATCGTTGATCATGCCTCCTCCCGACGGGATCTCCCGCATCATCTCCTTTGCTTTTCTGCTGTTCCGGGTGAATATGTAGAGGGATACCGGTGCGGGTCTGTTTTTGAGCATCCGGATGAGATCCTCTGAGTCCTGGTAGGTAAAAACCGGCATGACCGGTCCGAATACCTCCTGCTGCATCAAACGTTCACCATGATCCGCAGGATGAAGCACGGTGGGTTCTATGAACAGATCCTCCCTGACTCCCCGGCCGCCGGTAACCACGCTTTCAGGATCAATCAGGGACATGACCCTGTCGAAATGGGCCTCATTGATCATTCTGGGAAGTACGGGGCTCTGCCTGGGATCCGGCCCGTAAATTGCCCTGATGCATTTTTTAATTTCTTCCAAAAGCGCATCCACAATTGTTTCGTGTGCATAAACATGGTCAAGAGAAACACAGGCCATCCCGTTGTTATGGAATTTGCCCCAGGTGAGTTTTCTGGCAGTCGCTTTCAGCCTGCAATCGGGCATGACGATCACGGGATTTTTCCCGCCCAGTTCCAGGGTGACCGGTGTGAGGTGTTCGGTCGCAGCCTTCATGACACTTCTGCCTGCTTTCGTGCTGCCGGTAAAGAAAATCTTATCAAATCTTTCTTTCAGAAGTTCCTTGGCCACATCCGCGCCACCCTCCCGGACATAAAAAAGCTCCCGGGGAAAATTCTCATTGATGAGCCGGGCCAGTGCGGCGGATGAATTGGAGGGGACCTCACTGGGCTTCAGGATCACCGTATTTCCTGCGGCCAGCGCGGAGATGGCCGGAACCAGGGATAACATGTAAGGATAGTTCCAGGGACTTAACACCAGGACAGCCCCATAGGGCAGCGGGATGCTCCTGGAGGCGGCGGGAAAATTGATCAGGTTGGTCCGGTACCTGTGAGGTCTTGACCAGCTGTTGAGATGGCGTATGGCATAATTAATCTCTCCGTATGGAATGCTCAGTTCATTTTCCACGGTGAGATAGAATGATTTGCGAAAATCCTTTTCAAGTGCGTCAGCGAGCGGAATCTCATTCTCCAGCAGCAGGTCATGAAGCTTTCTCAGGGTTTGTTTCCTGTAGAGAAGGGACCGGGTGTGGCCTTCCAAAAAAAATCTTCGCTGGGAATCGATGATTGTTTTCATCCGCCGAAAATAGCAATTATTCCGGTAACATGGTCCGGACCGCTCAGTTTGAACCTTTACTTCAACCATGTAATGTCCGGTCCGCTAACGGCGGACGATTCGCCCCTGCATATCATGTATTTTCGCTGAAAACTCCGGATGAAACAGGGCAGAAAGACAGGATTCATGGTTCAGCTGTTGCTGATTTCCGCTTTGACTTTGAGCGGACAGGGACTGTTTGAATCCTCGCTTGCAGGAAACGATCAACCGGCAACAGGCCAGTCGCTTTCCCTTGGAGGATACATCCGTGCGGTGGGATACCTGGGAAATACCCCGGAAAATGAGGAACCTTATCTCCAGAGCGCTTACGGGGAAACCTCCCTCCTGCTGAATGCCAGCGCCGGGACAATCGCCTCTGCCAGGGCGGAGGTAAGGTTCCGTTACGGCACGGAATTCCAGAAAACAATGAAAGATATCAATCTCAGGGAAGCCTATGTAACTCTGGATGCGGGTCCGGCCACGTTCAGCCTGGGGAAGCAGATCATTACATGGGGAAAAGCTACGTTTTTCAATCCCACGCAGAAGATCAACGCCGTGGATCCCACCATCCGTTCGCCTGAAGAGGATGACAGGTACCTGGGAGCCTGGTCAGCGCAGGCAAAATTGAACCTGGGCCGGTCCATGCGTCTATCGGGCATCTGGAAGCCGCTTTACCAGCCCAGTGTACTGCTGATCGGTCCCATTCCGATGCCTGATTATGTCCGTTTCATGGAGCCTGCGTACCCGGCACAGAAGCTCGATCAGGGAAGCTACGGAATGAATTATGAGCTGTATACCTCGATTCTGGATGGTTCCCTGTACTGGTTTGACGGGTACCATCACTGGCCCGGTATTGCTTTCGACACAATGACACTGGACCTGGCCACACTGCAGCCCGCTTCCCTGGACATCCTGGAAAAAGCCTACAAAATCCGCATGCTCGGTATGGATCTGTCCATCCCGTTGCACTCCTGGATCATCAGGCTGGAGGGAGCGTGGCAGGAACCGGATGACGACCAGAAGGAAAATGAATACGTTCCTTTCCCCGAGCTTTCCTACACTGCTGAGATTGAGCGGACCGGCACCTATTTCACCCTCCTTGCAGGGTACTATGGAAAATACATCCTGGCGTATGAAAAACCCATGGCACCACCAAGCCTATCCTCTGACCCGGAACAGATGTTGCAGCTCCTTCAGTCAGGGGCGGAAATCACCCCTGAACT
This sequence comes from Bacteroides sp., assembly GCA_011056635.1. Lineage (GTDB taxonomy): Bacteria > Bacteroidota > Bacteroidia > Bacteroidales. The sequence goes on along the minus strand of DSEO01000368.1, from coordinate 7,925 downwards.
GATCGATGAAATGACACGGCAGCGGCTGGCCTCCTTCAACCGGCTTTACAACGACCAGCTTGACGAGGTTTTTCATTCGATATTCCTGATGCTCAGGGGAAATGTGTGGAACGACCGCCTGGAGTTGATCCTGCCTGTCATCTACCGTATCACCACGGAAGAGTGGATCATTCAACCCGGAATATCCTATGCTCCGGCAGACGGGGTGAAAATCTCCGCCGGTTTCAGTGGTTTCTACGGTCCGGAAGGCTCACTCTATGATCTGGTGGGACCACCGCTGAATGCGGGCTATTTATCCATGAAGATCATGTTCTGATAATACGGAAACGACAAAACAAATCATCCAAAAAGATAAGATTATAAAATTGAAATGGAAAAGAAGATTATAAAGTTTCGCTGGTGGATCATCGGGATATCGGTGATCGTCACGCTTGGTTTTTCACTGGTGCTTACGAAGCTCGAGATCGATCCGGACATGAGGAACTATTTTCCCAGAACCATGACCTCCATGGTCAATACGGATAAAATCGAGGAGGTGTTCGGCAACCAGGACCTGGTCATCATCGTTTTTGAAACCGATGATGTGCTCGCGGAGAAGACCCTCAGGCGGGTTAAGGAAGTGGAAAGGGATATCAGCCGGCTCGATGGAATCCGGAAAACACTCTCCCTGTTCGAATCAAAGCGTATTTATGGAGAAGAAGGGATCATGTACGTGGAACCCGTGATACAGCGGATTCCGCGGGATGAAAAGGATCGGGAGGAACTGAGGAGTTTGATCCGTGACAACGACATGGTTCATGAGGTGGTGGTATCCGGGGATTTCAAAGCGACCTCGGTGATCCTGACCCTGGAAAAGGGGGTGGATGAGGGAGTTTTATTCAGTCAGATCAATTCCATCATCTCCGAACATCCCGGGGATGAAACCATCCATCTGGGAGGCCTGCCCTATATCAGGGAAGCCATCAACAAAAATATTGTCAGGGATGGACTGGTCCTGATCCCGCTGGCACTGGTGATCATGCTCATCTTCCTCTTTGTGGTTTTCAGGGAGTGGCGCGGCGTATGGCTGCCATTCCTGGTGGTAGTGATGTCAGCCCTGCTGGGTCTCTCCCTGATACCACTTCTGGGGTGGAAGTTCACCCTGATAACGCTGCTTGTCCCCATCCTGCTCATCGCGGTGGCCAACGATTACGGGATCCACATGATTGCCAAATACCAGGAGCTGAATGCATCCGGAAACGGGCATACCATGAAGCAGATTTCCGGAATGATCACCAAATCGCTCTGGAAACCCATCCTTCTGACCGGACTGACCACGGTAGCAGGTATTTCAGCCCTGCTGGCCCACACGTTGATCCCGGCAAGGCAGATGGCTGTCAGTGCGGGGATCGGGATCCTGTTTTCAATCTTTTTCAGCCTGGTGCTTTTACCGGCACTGCTTTCCACACTGCAACGATCCGCCCCACGGCCCCAGCTTCTAAGAGACAAGTCCGGCGGGCAAAATCACCTGATCCAAAGGTTCGCCAATTTTGTGGTCAGAAGAAGCAAAGTAATCCCGGTTGTAGCCCTGGTGCTCACCCTGGTCATATCAACCGGCATTATTTTTCTGAAGGTGGACTCCAATGAAGAGAATTTTTTCCCTGAGAAACACGAGGTGAAACAGGCAGCCAGGATCATCAACAACAAGTTCGGGGGTTCCGAGAATATTTCAGTGCTGTTCTCGGGCGACATGCTGGACCCGGTATTGCTGAACAGCATGGAGCACTACCGGCGAGACCTGGAGAAAATGGATGAGATCGATCTGACCATGTCCTTCTCGGGTGTGGTCAGGCAGATCAGCAAGGCCCTGAATGACCCAGGGGACCCGCTCTATGATGCCATCCCCCCTTCCCGTGAGGCGGTGGCCCAGTATATGGAACTTTACTCGATGAGCGGTAATCCGGAAGACCTGGAGCAGCTGGTGGATTTCAACTATGAAAATGCACACCTGGTGATCCGGATCAACGATGCAACCAATGAGAGCGTAAATAAGATCCTCGACAGGCTCGAATCATTCAAAGCGGATGATCCGTCCATTGCCGCCATCGGAGGATACGGATATGTAAGGGCTCAATTGGCCAATAAAGTGCTTATGGGTCAGTATTATTCACTGGGTATCGCCCTGCTGATCATATTCATTCTCGTCGCGGTCATTTTCAAATCGGCCGCGGCCGGCTTTCTGGGTATCACGCCCCTGGCTGTCAGCGTACTTGTGCTGTTCGGACTGATGGGACTCACCGGGATCAGGCTCGATGTGGCCACCGCACTGCTTTCATCACTGATGATCGGTGTCGGGGTGGATTACACCATCCATTTCCTGTGGAGATACAGGGAAGAAATGCAAAACCGGCTCAGCCGCAGTGCGGCGGTTAAAAAGACCATTACCACCACAGGGAGGGGGATCATTTTCAATGCGCTCTCTGTCATCGTGGGATTCCTGGTTTTGATTGTCTCCTCCTTCACCCCCATCAGGTTCTTCGGGATCCTGGTGGTGGTATCCGTGCTGAGCTGTCTCACGGGCGCCCTGGTCATTCTCCCGGCAATCCTGATGAGATTCAGGTTCAGGTTCCTGGAGCCGAAGGAAGCAGCGAAAGACCGCACCATGGACGATCAGCTGAAGAAGGCGGGTTAGGAAAGGTTAGGGGTTAGGAAAGGTTAGGGGTTAGGGAAGGTTAGGAATGATTTAAACCAGATAAACAGGATATATACAATGAAAACAATTATTATAACCGTGCTGTTCCAGGTAGCATGCATGGCCGTAAGCGGACAGACACCTGAGGAGATTATTAAAAAAAGTCACGATGCCATGAAAGTCAGTTCGTTCGAAGCGGTATCCACCCTCACCATCACCGATGCCAGGGACAACCAGCGGATCCGCAAAAACACCATGGCTTCCATGTCGCTTCAGGATGGTACGGAGAAGCGGATCATCAAGTTTTTATCTCCCCCGGAAGTGAAGGGGACCGGCATCCTGATCTATGATTATCCGGAAAAGAGTGATGATATGTGGATCTACCTTCCCGCACTCCGGAAAACAAGGCGTATTGTGAGTACCGAAAAAAGCAAGAGTTTCATGGGCAGTGAATTTTCCAATTCCGACATGACCGCACCGGGCCTGGAGGACTTTCATTATGAGCTGCTTGGCGAAGAAACTTACAGGGGAGTTCCATGTGTTAAGATCCAGTCCGTCCCGGTAAGCAGGGACAAGGAGGATGAATACGGATATTCCAGGTCGGTGCAATGGGTGGATAAAAATAACTATCTTGTGCACAAGACCGAATACCATGATTTCGACGGGGAGTTGTTCAAAACCATTGAAAACAGAACATTCAAAGAGCTCGACCCCGAGCACCACAAGTACATGGTCACCCATATGACCGCGCAGAATCACAGCAATGACCGCAGTTCGGAGATGGTCATGGAAAAAGTGGCGATGACCGCCACCGATCCATCCTACTTTACCGTTTCTTACCTGGAAAAAGAATGACCGGGAGCCTCATTCTCACCATACTGCTATGTTTTGGACCGGTACCCGGACTGCCTGCACAATCAGCGCCAACGGGGACCCTCGAGATCGTTTTCACGGGGATAAAGTCCGACCGGGGGAATGTTGCCGCCGGAGTCAACCGTTCGCCGGAAGGGTGGCCCCGCAAACCGCATATGGAGTTCTGCTGGGAAAAGGCTGATCTGAAAGATGGCACACTCATTGCCGAAATCGAAAACCTCCCCTACGGAGTGTATGCCATCTCTGTCCTGGATGATGTGAACCGGAACGGGAAAATGGAAATGATCCTGGGAATTCCCAGGGAAGGTTGGGGCTTTTCAAACAATCCGCCTTTCAGGCTGTCCATTCCTGATTTTGATGATTGTTCGTTCATTGTGGAACGACCCTTCACCCGGATCACAATCGACCTGCGGTATGCAGCAGGAGGCGGTTAACCAAAGATTCCCTATTTTTGCTCTTCGGGGAATATGATCAGCGAAACCACCATATGTGCACCGGCAACATCCGGAACGGGAGCCATTGCCGTGATCCGGGTCAGCGGTCCGGATACCTTCCGGATCGTGGACAAAATTTTCGTTCCGGCAAGCGGGAGAAAAAAGCTGGCAGAGCAGCCTCCCTCCACCATCCATTTTGGCACCATCAGAGAAAAGGAGGAGATCATCGACGAGGTGCTGGTCTCGGTCTTTCAATCCCCACACTCTTATACCGGTGAGGACTCGGTGGAGATCTCCTGCCACGGATCGCCTTATATCCAGCAGAAGATCCTGGAATTGCTCACTGATTCAGGTGCTGCACCGGCCGGACCGGGAGAATTCACGCAGCGGGCATTTCTCCACGGGAAAATGGATCTTTCCCAGGCGGAAGCGGTGGCCGACCTGGTGGCAGCAGAGTCAGAAGGTGCACACAGGGTGGCCATACAGCAGCTCAGGGGCGGATTTTCCGAATCGCTGAAGGAACTGAGGGACCGCCTGCTCCATTTCATTTCCCTGATCGAGCTGGAACTGGACTTCAGCGAAGAGGATGTGGAATTCGCCGACAGGAAAGAGCTGACCCGTCTGGTGGAAGAGATCAGTTCCATGATTCACGGGCTGGTCAGCTCATTCCGGCTGGGAAATGTCCTCAAAAACGGGGTTCCGGTGGCCATCATCGGGCGTCCCAATGTGGGTAAATCCACCCTGCTGAATGCCATCCTGAACGAGGACCGTGCCATTGTGAGCGAATTTGAGGGAACCACCCGGGATACCGTGGAAGACACCATCACCCTGGGTGGGATCCGTTTCAGGTTTATTGACACAGCCGGTCTCAGGGAGACTGCCGAACCCATTGAGAACCTGGGAATCAGGCGCACCTACCAGAAGATCGGTCAGGCTTCCATCATTTTGCTGCTCACAGAAGCTTCCGACGACCCGGAACTGATCAATCGTTCCATTGAAGCGATCCGGGAACAGATTGCCGACGGATCCAGGCACATGGTGCTTGTGCTGAATAAATCAGACCGGGTGCCTGAAGAAAAACTGCATAAGCTCCGGCAGGACATTCAACTGAAACAGCATGAGCGCCTGGTAGCACTTTCTGCCAAAAAACGGATAAATATTGATGGTTTAATGGACCTGCTGCTGGAGCTGGTGAACATCGGTTCCATCCGGCACCAGGATGTGGTCATCTCCAACATCAGGCACTACAATGCCCTTCAATCGGCCTCAGAGAGCCTGCAACGGGTTACCGAAGGCCTCTCCGCTTCCCTGCCCACCGACCTGCTGGCCCAGGATATCCGGGAGGTCCTGCATTACCTGGGAGAAATCACCGGCGAGGTCACCACCGACGAGATCCTGGCCAATATCTTCAGGAACTTCTGTATCGGAAAGTAACTCGCCTGATAAACTTGTCTCCAGAGATGATTTCTTAAATACCAGGCTCCGGTCCAATTCTTTCAGTGCTGTCCGGAATGGATCTCCTCAAAATAGATTTCATGATCGAAGCAACGGTGGTCAGAGGTAGGACCCGGCACAGACCAGCAAGAAATTTGTTCTTTAGTCCGGGTACCAGAAAGGTTTTTCCAGACATCATGGCCCTGTATGCCCTTAAGGCGACCATATCGGGTTCCGATGTGAAGAAGCCGAATTTCAGGAGTTTTGTGCCGGAATAGGCTGCCGTGCGTTCCTGAAACCTGGTTCTGATGTTACCGGGGCATGCACATGTAAGGGTGACCCCCGTTCCTTTCAATTCACTGGCCAGTGCAATCCCAAAAGCGAGCAAATAAGACTTGGTAGCACAATAAACCGTTATCAGAGGACTGTGCGCCAGGCCTCCCAGGGAAGAAATGAGCAGAATACGTCCCGATCCACGATGAATCATATCCTTCACAATGAGTTTTGTCAGGTAAGTGGGTGTAACCACATGCAAATGAATCATGGCCTCTTCCCTTTCCCAACTGGTATTTGTAAAGAAACCCCGGAGACCTATGCCGGCATTGTGGATCAGTATATCAATTTTCCGGTTTTTCAGTCTTTCATAAACAGAAGGAATGATCCCGGGGCGACTCAGGTCTTCTTCGATTGTCTCCACGTTGACAGAATATTCCTGCACCAGCATATTCCTGGCATTTCCGAGTTCAGGGCCATTCACGTCGAGCAGGAGAAGGTCATATGCATCCCGGGCAAGCAGCTTCGCAAACTCCAGTCCAAGCCCGCTGGCCCCTCCGGTAACTACTGCAGTCTTCATGTTCCATAAAAGTACGCAAATTACTTCAAAGGAACAGTCGAAGTCAATAACTGGCACCCGGTTGGACTCTCAATGCCACAGCCATCATCCCTGAAGAGGTCACCGGTAAGGTCACCACCGACGAGATCCTGGCCAATAGCTTCAGGAACTTCTGTATCGGAAAGTAACGCAAAAAGTTGACTTTCAATTTTTTTTCGTAACTTGTTATTCCAACTTAGATGATTCATTTCAATGTAATGCGGGTATTACAGATGGAATTTATTACATGGCCAGGTTGTTCCAATATTTACGTAAAGGTAACAGAGGGCTCTTTACTGCCCTCCTGGCCCTGATATTGTTTTTATTCTGTGATACAAATACCATCCATGCTGCTGCTGCCGACAGGAAATATACAATTATAGCCAGTGCAGGTCCCGGCGGAAGCATCTCCCCCTCAGGCATTATCCGTGTGGAAAATGATGATGATGATGACGATGATGATGATGACGATGATGATGATGACGATAACGATGTGACATTTACAATCACAGCCGATCCGGGTTACGCGATACTGGATGTGGTTGTGGATGGAAAAAGCCTGGGAGCGTTATCCAGTTACACTTTTGAAAACGTACGTTCCAACCACACCATTACAGCTACCTTTGCATCGGATCAATATACGATCACGGCAAGCGCCGGTTCCGGCGGCACTATCTCCCCGTCGGGAGAGCAGAAAGTCGATCCCGGGAGCAGCCTGACCTTTACGATCAGTGCGGATGCAGGCTATGAGGTACTGGATGTATTGGTGGATGGGATCAGTGCCGGTCCGCTTGATACCTATACATTCGACAATGTCTCTTTCGATCACACCATCCATGCCACATTCGTAAAAAAAGTGATAGAGGTCCTGAATGTGACCATTCCCAATAAATCCATGAAGATCGGAGACAGGATTACCGCCACCACCACCGTGGAGGATGACGCAGGGATTTCCTATACGCTTGTATCAGGATCGGTGGGTGGATATCCCCTGGAGGATTTTCAGCGCCTGTCGGCCACTACCTACCAGGCATATTTCACTATTTATCAGGGAGGAAACAGCTATAATGCTTCGCAGGACATTCCGGTATCCAATATGGTCATTTCAAATGGAAGGTTTCAGAGTGCGCCCTATAACCTCCCGATTGCCCAGTCCGGGGACCCGATCGATGCAGAGGCCCCCAGGGTCTTAAAAATGGAGGTACCCTCCATCGAAGTGGGCGTTGGAGGAACGGTTAAAGTGACGATCACGGCCGACGGCACGGGGTATTCAGCTGGAACGGCGACCATGGTGAACGGGGTTTCGTTGGGTTCATCACGGGTGACTTTCACGGAGCGGTCCATGGGTCTATATGAGCTTTCCTACACGGTTGCCGTCGAAGATGAGGATGTAGCACCGGGGACCCTTCATGCAAGCGTTGTGCTGGTGGATCCGGCCGGTAATACAGGCACTGCCTATTCCACCCTTGCGCCCAACAGCCTGGAGATCTATACAGCGTTGCCGGAAGCGACATTGGCAGGGATCCTGGAGATCTGTGAAGGTGAAGAAACGGAACTGAGTGTGTATTTGAGCGGGAGACCTCCCTTGAGTTTCACCCTTGAGGAAGGGACCACCGCCACCAGATTCACCGATATTTCATCC
>DSEO01000371.1 GCA_011056635.1 Bacteroides sp. | reverse complement strand
TATATTTTTATCCAATGGACTTTACTCCGGAGCGGATCACTCTTCCTTATTCACATCCATATACAGCTGCGCTCCCAAAGGAACCTGGAAGTCACCACTGATCTCAATCCCTTCTGTGGCCCGGAGTGTCACGTCCGTAAAAGGCGGTATCAGGTTCGTACAACTGTCGCCGCCTATGAAAATGGCCTTTTTCACTGTCGCCACGGACTGTGAAAAGTCGTACTGGCAGGTTTCAATCCGGGTCGTATCGAATTCCAGCCGGTAGAGCTTCACGTAATCCACATGCATTGTTGAGGGAAACGGGGTGGTCCTGTCGGGCATGGTCCAGGGGGTAATGGCCAGGTTCAGGATGATCCTCACCGGATCGATGATCCCCGGATTGGCCGAATTCCTGACCATGTTTCCGTTTACGTACCAGATGATCTTGGAAGGGCTCCACTCCACCGCGTAAGTATGATAGCCTGCCGTGTAATCGGGGATCTTCACGTCAAGCTGGTGGCATAAAATATCCGGGTTCACTTCGGGACACATCCGGTCATTCAGGTATTCACAGTTGCAATCGTTTTCCCCGCAGTTGCAGTACCCGATATGCAGATTGGTGCCCATGACCGTGGGCGGCTGGTTCCCCAGCATTTCAAAAATATCGATCTCTGCGGCATTGTGTCTGTCTGGATGATCACCCACGAAAGTCCAGAAAGCGGGCCAGAATCCTCTCCCGTGGGGCAACCTGATGCGCGACTCGAGATAACCGTACCGGATATAATAATCCTCCCGGGTCTCAACCCATCCGGAGGTATAATCATAAACCCTTTTGTGCGATTCCCCGGCGGACAGTTCTTTATACCGGTAACGCTCCTTACTGACCCGGAGCACAAGTTCCCCGTCTTTCGCAGAAACGTTTGACTCCCTGCCGGTGTAAACCTGGGGTTCCCCGTAGTGATCAAAATGGTGGGCCACTTTCCAGACGGCGGGATCGATGGAATCAAACGGTTCATCGAAGACAAGTCGCCAGTGTGGATCTGTGGCCGGCGTTTGTGCGATGGCCACACTCCATGATACAAGCAGGCAAATAAAAGATGTACACCTGTTCATTGCAGGTATCTTTCCGCGTCAATGGCGGCCATACAGCCGGTTCCCGCAGCGGTGACCGCCTGCCGGTAAACCTTATCCTGCAGGTCGCCGCAGGCAAATACACCGGGAACATTGGTCTTTGTGGTCCCGGGCACCGTGATCACATAGCCGGTTTCATCCGTTTTTACAAATTCCCTGAAAACCTCTGAATTGGGGGTATGTCCGATGGCAAGGAAAAATCCGTCGATATCCAGGTGAACGATCTCCTCCCCCGCTTCCCCCTTGTTTTTATACAGCTCTACTCCGGTCACCACTTTGTCGCCCACCAGTTCCTTTGTCTGGTGCTTCCAGAGGATCTCGATATTCTTTGTATGGAAGACCCTTTTCTGCATCGCCTTGGAAGCCCTCAGCTCATCCCTGCGAACGATCAAATAGACTTTCCTGCAGAGACCTGCCAGGTAGGTGGCCTCCTCGGCTGCTGTGTCGCCGCCGCCCACCACCGCCACCACCTTGTCCCTGTAAAAAAAACCGTCACAGGTGGCACACGCGGATACGCCGGATCCCTTGAACTTCTCCTCCGATTCCAGGCCCAGGTACCTGGCGGTGGCTCCCGTTGCCAGGATCACGGCATCAGCTTCAATCCATTTTGTATCATCGATTTCCACCTTTTTTACCCTGCCGCTGAAATCCACCCGGGTGGCCATTCCAAACCGCACCTGGGTTCCGAATCGCTCCGCCTGCTTTTTCAGGTCCTCCATCATAGCGGGTCCATCCACCCCTTCCGGGTATCCGGGGTAATTCTCCACTTCCGTGGTGGTGGTCAGCTGACCCCCCAGCTGCATACCGGTATACAGAACCGGTTGCAGATTCGCACGGGCCGCATAAATGGCGGCTGTGTATCCTGCCGGTCCCGATCCCAGGATCAGGCACTTCACGCGTTCTGACACCTCGGGCTCTTTCTTTTTATCAACAGATTGTCCGGGCTGAGTGCCCATGGGTTTGAAAAGGTCCATATTTTCTGTTTTGATGAGAATTTAGCATGAATATACGATCAAATTACTTTCCCCGTCAAATTCGGGACCAAATGAACTGAAGGCACAGGAACCGGTCCGTTTCCGGACATTCTTTCATTCAACCTTTCGAAAATAGCCAAAAATGATGACGGGATGGCAGGCTTCCTTACCCCGCATTTTGTTTTTTCCCGCTTTTGAGAATATGAAATGAATTCATACATTTGCACACACATTGATCGGGGTGTGGCGCAGTTGGCTAGCGCACTTGCATGGGGTGCAAGGGGTCGTCCGTTCGAGTCGGATCACCCCGACAAAATCAAGCCACCGTTGCGAAAGCAGCGGTGGTTTTTGCATTTGGACCGGTTGTCAATGGTGTGTTTTTACAGGGGTGTTAAAAACAGAATGTTGATTTTAAATGATCACATTGAACAATTGTATGTAATTATTTATTAATTTTCACCAGACAATCTTCAACTCTTAAACTAATTCTATGAAAAAAACTATGAAAAAACTCTCAATTTTGGCCTTAATTACAGGCTTAATCAGTCCGGTTTTATTGGGACAGGTTGCCACACCCCCGGTCATTGACGGGGATGGAAGCGATGCGGTATGGGCTACTGTGCCGGCATGGGACCTTTTGAGGCAAAACCTCTACCTCTCAGATTTTATTGATGGAGCGGATGACTTCAGCGCAACCATCAAGACCATTTGGGGTACGGATGCCGTCTACTGCCTGCTGGAAGTTAAAGATGATACCCTTGACACGCAGTCGAACCAGGCATGGGAAAGAGACCACTGGAGCATTTATTTTGACATGTCCAATCTGAAACAGAACGGGGATCTGTTGGATGATAAGGCCGAACCCATGGACTCCGTCCAGTTCATGCTGGAAAAAGTATGGAGTGTGGAAGGGGACATTAATCTCGGTCTCGCGATCAACAGGGACACCCTGAAATGGGGTGTGGATTTTGTGGAGACCATTGATTCGGGGACCAGCTACCTGCTTGAAATCGCCGTTCCGTTCAGCGATATTGGGGTTACCCTGGCAGAAGGCATGACCATTGGCTTTGATGCCAAAGTAGGGGACAATGACGGCGACGGCCAGCTCGACGGCAAACTTGCACTTTACCAGACAGCGGATGAGGGCTGGCATAATATGAGTTACATCGGAACAGCGATGCTCGAGGCCGACGGCTCCCTGTCAAGGGTGGAACAAACACCGGTAATTGACGGTGTGTGGGATCCCGCCTGGTACAACGCAAAGAGTTACAACCTTACCGTTGAAAACCTCTATTTGGAGGACTTTGTGGACAACGCTGCCGATTTCAGCGGTTCTTTCAGGGTGATGCACGATTATGACAATATCTACGTTCTTCTGGATGTGAAGGATGACACCCTGGATACCCAATCCAACCAGGCATGGGAACGGGATCACTGGAGCGTCTATTTCGACATTTCCAACATCAAGCAGAACGGGGCTCTATTGGATGATAAGGCTGAGCCCATGGACTCCGTCCAGTTCATGCTGGAAAAGGTCTGGAGCGTGGAAGGTGATATAGACCTTGGCCTGGCGATCAATAAGGACACCCTGAAATGGGGTGTGGATTTTGCAGAGGTGATTGATTCGGGAAGCCATTACATGGTGGAAATAGCTGTTCCTTTCTCCAGAATTGGCGTGACACTGACCGATGACATGGTGATCGGTTATGATACCAAGATCGGGGACAATGACGGCGACGGTCAACTGGATGCCAAGTTATCCTGGCACCAGAGTGCAGATGAAGGCTGGCACAATGCCGCCTACCTGGGCAACATGAGCATTGATCCTGCATTCTTTGATCTGGGCCCGCTTTCTAAAGCACCGGCCCAGGTTGAGGTTGATGGTGTGAAGGACGGTGACTGGACCCATGCCATCACGATGCCGCTCGAAAGGCAAAACCTCTATCAGAATGTGGACAATGCGGCTGACTTCAGTGGAACGGTCAAGGCATTGTGGGATCCGGACAATTTCTATGTGCTGCTGGAAGTGAAGGATGATATTCTAGAAACGCAGGCAAACAACGCCTGGGAACGGGATCACTGGAGCGTCTATTTTGACATCAACAACATCAAGCAGGATGGGGATCTGTTGGATGATAAGGCCGAACCCATGGACTCCGTCCAGTTCATGCTGGAGAAGATATGGAGCGTGGAAGGGGATATTCCTCTTGGCCTGGCGATCAATAAAGATACCCTGAAGTGGGGTGTTGATTTTGTGGAGGTGATTGATACAGGGACCAGCTACCTGCTGGAACTTGTCGTTCCGTTCCACAGGATCGGGGTCACACTGAACGAGAACATGATCATTGGCTGGGATGCGAAGATCGGGGATAACGATGGCGCCGGGCAATTGGATGCCAAGTTGTCCTGGAACCAGCTGGCTGACGAAGGCTGGCACAACGCAAGCTACCTGGGTGAGGTTCAATTGATGCCCAATGGCACGATCTTCGGAACGCCCGTGGAAGAGATAACAACTGCGGATGTTACCTTCAATGTGGATATGAATGGCATGATTGCCGCGGAAATATTCGATCCCGCGACGGACAACGTGGATCTTGCAGGTTCATTCAACAACTGGGGCGATCCCGTGATGAATGCGACCGACGACGATTCGGATGGTATTTACACCATCGTGATTGCCGAGCAGGAATTCGGGACTGAGATGCAGTTTAAATTCCGGGTAAACGGACAGTGGGATCCCATTTCCGAATTCCCGGGTGGCGGGCCCAACAGGACCTATACGGTGGTCGAGGGAGAAAACATCGTGAATGTGGTATTCAATGATGGTGACTATTCACCCTGGATAGAGAGCGTTGAGCAGGATGAAGCCTCCCATTTGCAGATCTACCCCAACCCGGCCAAAGATGCATTACACATCTTCAGCAGGTCGGAGATCCGCTCTGTGAGCATTACAAACCTGGTTGGCCAGTCTGTACTGAATGTGCCCGTGAACAGGGCTGTGACGAGCATCGATATCAGTACACTCGATCGCGGGGTGTACATCGTGTCCGTTCAGTTCGAATCACAGGTCGTCACCAACAGCGTCTTTATTAAACAATAAGCATCTGTAATTTGATCGATCAGGGGGTGTCCCAGAAGGGCACCCCCTTTTTTTCTCCCAGAGCACAGCTGGCGGCTTTCGGCTTTTGATGAATTCCGGGCAGCTTGTCCCTGTATTTTATCAACCTTTCAGGTCCGGGCCTGTTAGTAACATCTGAAGATATTCCTTGATTGCTGAAACAGGTTGCCGTAATTTGACTGAATATTCATCCGTTATTATTTCAATCATGGGCAGTGAAAAGATCCGCTCGCACGGAAATAATGAGGATCAGGATATTGAGCAGCTCAAGAGAGTGATCGCCAACTACAAGCATCAAATTGAGATCCTGAAAAAGATCAGGGAATCGAATGAGGAAATTGAGAAGCTGACCTGGCCTGACAGCCATTTCTGGCTCTACTGAGCGGGAAGACAGCCACTTTTCGCATCAGGTGCATGACTGTTTAGCCGTCATGAACAGATCTATTGCTGACCGGTTAATATAGAATAACCCCGATGCAATGAACAAAAGTTCAATAAAATTATTCGGCATTGACACGGTAATCCTGGTCCCTGGAAAAGAGAACCTTTCCGGGGAACATCTTGCGCACTGGAAAAATTGCCATACCGGCAAAGAAATTATTCACCCCGACAGGGAAACCGCAGAAAAAACAGCCGGCCGAAAGTCCGTTAAAATCAAAGAGCGCCTGATGTCGGTCATTCATCATCTCCAGGTACCGGCCAAAAGGGTGGTCTTGGTATCCGAAGATCTCTTTTTCATTTCCGCGGCAAAAAGACTGGGACTGGCCATGGTCATCGGGATCAGTGGTGAGACACAGGGCAAAAGCAAACTCTACGAAAAAGGAGCGCATCTGGTACTCGAACGGCTGGAAAATGTTTCGGTGTATAAGGGAAAGGATGAATCGGCATGCAGTTTCACACAGCACCTGCCCAATGTGTTCACCGACCTGAACAAATTCGAGACTCCGTTCCGGGACAGGCAGCCCGTTTTCTTCCTGGATTATGACGGGACCCTTGCACCCATCGTCAGGGACCCTGCCAGCGCGTTTCTGCCCGATCATACCCGGGACCTGCTCAGGGGACTTTCAAACAGGTATACCGTGGCGGTGGTAAGCGGAAGGGATATGGACGACATCATGCAGTTCGTCAGCCTGGACCGGATCATCTATGCCGGCAGTCACGGTTTCCGGATTTCCGGTCCCGATGGTCTGTATATGGAACACGCAGAAGCCAGGACCCTTCTGACAAAGCTGGATCAGTTTGAAAAGCATCTCAGGGAAACTGTGGAAAAAGAGATCGACGGAGTGGAGGTGGAAAGAAAGTACTTTGCCATCGCGGTGCATTACAGGAACGCCCCACCCGGATCCCTGGAGCGCATTAAGAAAGAAGCGGATCAACTGATCGGCAAACAAAGGGAATTCAAAAGAGGAAGAGGAAAAAAGATCCTGGAGATAAGGCCTTCCCTGGAGTGGCACAAGGGAAAAGCTGTTGAATGGATCATGCAAAAGCTGGGGCTCTCGGATCAAAGAAAATACATACCTGTATACATCGGTGACGATGTCACGGATGAGGATGCCTTCCGGACCATCGCGGACGACGGGATCGGGATCCTGGTGGGCACGCACAGCCTGCCTTCCGCGGCAAATTATCAACTGAAGGATGTGGACCAGGTAAGCAAATTTCTGCATTACATGGTTCACGCTGACTGATCTTGCCGGATCAATCAGGCCGGTTCCTGTAATTCCCGCTCTTTTTCGATGCGGATTTCCGCAACCTGATCCGCCCGGATGAGATTTTTACTGACCGCATGCATGGCGGCTTCGGTGGTGGTATGCACCGGGATCATCTCCGTACCCAGCAGTGCAGCGTCCTGGATCAGCCTGCCAAGCCGTTTGTTCTTGCGCTTTTTACCGACGCAGCGAATGTAGATGGCCCTGACCCGCGAGGGATACATTTCCGCAATTTTTATATAAATCTCGGGATCCTTCTGCCCGCTGTCCCCGATCAGGATAAAATCCTGTTCATAATACAGTTCGAACAGGCTCCTGATCTGGATATATTTATGCTGATGCTCCCTGCCTGAACGAAACAACCTGAACAATTTCAGCCTGGCATCGCTCAGCAGCAGTGTACCCCTGGGGATCTTCTTAAATTCAAGGAAATTCACAATAAGGTCATAGAGATTCCATTCACTGCTTGAGACGTAGAAGATCGACCTTTTTCCATTTTCACCCGCCTCGTGAAGCGCCCTGTAAAAAGCGGCCACACCTTCAAAGGGCGACCGGGTCATGGCATTTTTAAAAAGCATCAGTCTCAGCTTTTTCAGCACCCGGGTGGAATGGGAGATCAGGATGGTGTCATCGATATCCGAGATCACCATGTAATCGGCATCCGGATTGGCGATATGCACTTCACTCTCAGCCACCACCGGTTCCTTCCCGTTGTTTTGATCGTCAAGAAGCGCAAACCTGACAGGCTGCCAGCTATCTTTGGAGGCCGGCGTTGCGCCGGCCGGCAGAATGGTATGGAACAATCCGCTCTCGTTGGTCCGGACCTTTTCTACGTGGCCCATGTATTCGATTTTCACACGCACCCCGGAAAGCTCGTCACCTGCGTATCTTTTCACCATGGTGAGGATATTTTTCCACAGCTTCTGCCCTTCCTCCGGTTCCGCCAGACCCTTGTCCTCGATTACCGCACCCGTAATCAGGATCTTTTCCCTGTTGCCGTATGCGGTGTAAGGCACAATCAGCGGGATACCCAGCCAGCCCAGCTTTCTTTTCACGGCAATCTTGAGAACTTTGACTGGATTCCGGATTTTCCCGAAAATGATTCCCATAATCGCATTATTTTTGCTCAGAAGTTCAAAATGCAGACCAAAGAGGTTGCAGCAATAAAAATAGAATTAAATAACACCTGAATGGAAAAAATCCTCTTTTTCCTGAACCCGGGCGCAGGATCGGGAATTCCGCCGGAATTGAGATCAGCCATCGGAGAACTGTCAGACCGGGAAGGAATGGACTGCCCGGTCCATGAGCTTTCCACGGATGACAGCCCTGAACAGATCGGGCAACTGCTTGACGACCTTAACCCTTCCATCGCAGTGGCAGCCGGAGGAGACGGCACCGTCAATCTTGTCGCACACAGCCTGATGAACAGGGAAATAAAGCTGGGAATCATTCCACTGGGCTCTGCAAACGGACTGGCCTATCAATTGAAAATTCCAGCTGATCCCATGGAAGCACTGCACCTGGTCACAACCGGGAACAGCCGAAAGATCGACATGCTCCGGGTCAACGATAGACACCTGTGCCTCCACATGAGTGACCTGGGAATGAATGCCAGGGTGATCAGGCGGTATGATGACGCGGACGCGAAGGGATTTTATGGCTATGCGCGGCAATATTTCCGTGAATTGGGCATGCGAAGTAAATTTCGCTATACCATCAGGACTGATGACCGCATCCGCTCGTCCAAAGCAGTCATGGTTGTCCTGGCCAATGGATCCTATTATGGGACCGGCGCCAGTATTTCGCCGGAAGGGGAGCTTGATGACGGATGGTTTGAGGTCGTTGCGATCCGGTCTTATCCGTTCTGGTTCCTGCTTTATATGTTCCTTTCATTATTCACCAGAAAGATCGGCCAGAGAAGCTTCAGCAGGATCATCCGGTGCAGGAAAGTGGATATCACTGTGATCCCGCCCCAGGAGTTGCAGGTGGACGGAGAACCACTCGGTCCCCACAGCCAGATTTCATGTAAAATCATACCGGAAAACATACAGATAATCACAGGGATACAGGACTCATAGCTCCCTGACATCTATATAGGATCCGCTTTCACGCTGCATGGCGATTTCCATTGCCCCGATCAGATCCGCAGCCGCCTCCCGCGGATCTTTCATCTGTTTTTTTCTCTTCATTTCCTTCAGCCGGTTAACCACCGGGAACCGCTCATCATCAGGCAGGGAAAAGATATAATCCTGCATCCCGGTCTCCACCACACCCGGTGCCATGGCAGAAAAATGGGTTTCCGGGATCTCATCTGCATAAAGCCTGACCAGGCTGTTCAAAGCCGCCTTGGAGATGGCATATACGTTCCACCCGCGCGCCCCGCTGCGGGATGCACCCGAGGAAATGGCCACCACCTGGTGAATTTGGGGGATCAATTTGAAAAGGGCATCAAGCAACATCTTGTTGGCCCATACATTCACATCCATCACCCGGCGGATCTCTTCCATGGATGTATCCCGCATATCATTGATCGCGGGTAAAACGCCGGCACTCAGAATAACCCGGTCCAGTGCGTTGGTACCGTTCAGCAATTGCCTCAGCCTCTGTTCCAGTTCTGCGTGTACCGAAAGATCATGAGAAAGATGGTGGTAATCCGCATACTTTTTCAAACTGTCACTGAAATTCCTGCTGATCCCGAAGACCCTGTCTCCCTTTTCCAGGTATTCGCGGGCCAGGGAGTTCCCGATACCCGAGCTGGTCCCTGTAATCAATATATTCATATGTACAGTTATTTAGGAATATTCATATTACGTGTCCCTGTAAACAGCGTCCTGCTATCAATGCAGGAAAAACCATGCCAGACTGTCTTTTGATATGCACATTATTCATTCCGATGGAATTTCAGCAGACCCGCACCCTGAAAAGCAGGCTTGTGAAGTCAGCAAGAAAAACACCCTTGGCCCGGTGTGTTGATCAAATGCAACACCCTGCCCATCTTTTCCACAGCAGGACAGCTTCAACATACCTGATCACCCTCATTGCCCGCTAACTTCACATCTCTGTATATCAGCATTTTCATTCTGCCGAGGCTTCACTTCGGGAATTTCTTCATTATCTGGTACCGAAATTGAGCCACCCACCATGGATCCAATTACATCCATCAGAAATCACAGAAACAAATGAAATGGTACGAAAAATCAAAATGTCCAGTGTCCTAAAAAGGCTTGGAGAACAGAGTGTTGTATTAATTGACGTGCTGGATCCGGAATCTTATGCAAAAGTCCACCTGAAGGGAGCCATAAACATACCCATGGAACACCTGGAAGAAAAGATCCGGGACCAGGTCGACCCCACCACACCGGTCATAACCTACAGCATTGACTATGAATGCCCCATCAGCAGAATGGCAGCGGAGAAACTCGAAGAGATGGGCTTCCGGGATGTATCCTATTATGCGGGCGGAAAAAAAGAATGGCTGGAAGCCCAGATGCCCGTGGATAAAAAGGATTGACCTGTCAATATCTCATCAGGGCCTGTATTTCAGTGCCTTTCAAAGGCATCTGGTCCGCCGGGGAAAGAAAAACCCGCCCCCCGTATTGAAGGGTATGCACCGCAGCCATGTTGAAAAGAGAAACCCGGCATGATCTGTCACCCGCATCCTCATCCAAAACCACGGACCTCCTGGTCCGGTCATAGATCCCGACCCGGTCCTTCCCCTCCTGAATAAAGAGCGTATCCACCCTTCCTTCAACAGATGCCGGCACGATATCTCCGATTGCCGCGGATGTCCTGCCTCCGGCAGATAGATCCTGTATCTGCTTTTTCCTGACCATTCGTTCGCCCCGGAAATGGTCTTCCACCAGTAACCAGGCTTCCTCGTGCAACCGCAGCGGATCTTCATGATCCGGATTTCCCCCGATGTGTTTATCGAACAGGTGCCTGTAACCGGTAATCTCCCTGTAAACCGGATAATAATGATCCACACACGCCAGAACCAGTGGTGCATCCTCATTGTGCAGCAGTTTCATCAGACCCGCATCCACCGCCCGGAAAAACTTCTCGGTCTCCATCTTTTTATCATCTTTTCCCGCACCGTGCCCGTGAAACATGGCTCCTGCCACACCTCCCTGCCCGCTTCTGTGTTGCAGCGAGCTCTCCCTGTAGTCATACCCCACCACATCTTCCAGTCGATCCGGAGTCAGGTCCTCGATATAAATCTCGGTAACAAAGTGCCGGGAACATTCAAAAAGATCAACGCGCTGCTGACTCAGGACCAGCATGTAGAATTTACCGTCATCATTAAAAAAAGGGATAAGCGGTAGGAGAAAGAAATGATCTGAAACATAGACTTGTGATTTAAAATGAAGGGGAAGGGCGTAATGGTAAAAGCTGGATCCATGAAGGAAGAGGGCCAGTCCGTCAGACTGGTTCCTCCAGAAATGCACATCATTGAGCAATTCTTCCGCCCGGTCGAGTGCCTGCTGTATCTCATTTTCGCCTAATCCTTTTTCCTCAAGCGTGGACCCGATCGCTTTCAGACTGTTTTTAAGCCTGAGTTGTCCATGTTTTTTATCCACCTCTTCACCTGTGCGGCCCGTTGGTATATAAATGGAAATGCAATGGTTGTCATGCACCGCGGCAAGTTCCCTGAACTCCTGTGCTGTAAGTATCGTGTCCCGGTTCTTCTGCGCCATGGTTTAAAGGGATAAATCTTGTGACTTTGTAGATTGTGAATGCTCCATTGTACTATGAGATATCACTTCTCCCCGAGAATATCATTGTAATATTCATACAATACCTTCTCGTAATCCATCTCAATGGGATGGGAAGGATCATATTCCGGAGCGTGCTTGATATGCTCAGATTTCAGGTTGATGGTCACTTCCTGGTTCGTGTAACTGATCTTGTCCAACCAGTCGATGGAAAGGATCACCACTTTGCTCCACGGGAGCCAGTTGCTCGTATCAACGATCAGGTAAACAACCTGCCAGTCCGCATCATCCACGATCATGTCCTCCACATGACCCAGCTTCCCGTCCGTTGCCCTGATGTGATATCCTTTCACCTCTTTGAAACTGCGCAGGCTGGTATCCATATCGCTTTCATCCACGATCTTTGAGGGGGAACGAAGGGGCCGCGGGGGAAAATAGGGAGTGATGCCCATCGGCGGAGCATAGATTGTCGGCCAGTAATCATCGATCCCGTAATACTCACTCAGTGATTTTTCATAGGCCCTGGATACCGGGGTGCGTTCGTCCAGGTCAGGACACGATTCCAGATCTTGCTGACTCAGATTTACAGGGAATTGCTTTTTGTTCCAGTCGGGATCTTTTAGAAAAGTATTGGGAATGAGTATCCGCTTTCCCTGGAAAAAACTTCCGTATTCGATTTCCAGGTAGCGGACGATCCAGCTTTCCTCATCGAAAAGAAAATCTTTGGCCTTTCCGCTGGGACCGTCCAGCATTTCCACATTATATCCGGTCATGTTTTTTAAACTCCGTTTCATTTTCCAAATGCTTTATATGGTTAATATTTCAATGCCTGGTTGCCTTTTCAAGTTGAAAAATGCATGCCAAAACCGCGTCTTCCATGAATAATCATAAACCGGGAACCTCTTTATCAACTCGTTGCATTAAGGTCAGCGAAGTATTCATGAAGCCGTGTATGTGTAAATATTCCCTCCTGTGGGGAATAACTTCACAGAAAGACCTGTGGAATTGAATCCTCAGCATGAGAGATATTTCCTCAGCAGATCCCGATCCGGTCTCCCGGGTGTCCTGATGATCGTCCAGATCTTCAGCGATTTATTCCAGGATCCACCGGGATTTCGGTTCTGGCACAGCGTTCGATAAAAACCGGTTGAACGGACGAGCGGAAAATGCAGACCTGAGCATTCATGAACTTTCAAAAACCACCTCATTCATATTCCGTCGAAGAGATTTATGAATTGCTGAAGACCTCGGGAGACGGTCTCAGCAAGGATGAAGCGCATAACCGCAGGAATGAATACGGCAGGAACCGCCTGCAGGAAAGAAAAAAAAAGAGCCTCTTTTCCCTTTTCCTGTCGCAGGTAAACAATCCAGTGATCTACCTTCTTCTGGCAGCAATGACCGTATCATTCATTTTCAGCGATATCCCGGAAGCCATTGCCATCATCGCAGTGATCCTGCTCAATACCATCATCGGTTTCTGGATGGAATACCGGGCACAAACCTCACTGAATGCCCTGAAAAAAATGGCTCCCCTCTCCACGCGTGTGATCAGGGAGAATGTGGAGAAAGAGATTCACGCAGAAGAACTTGTTCCCGGTGATCTCATTATCCTGGAGGCGGGAGACCTGGTCCCCGCCGATGCGCGGATCATAGCCGCTTCGGAATTATCCGTGGATGAGTCGCCACTCACTGGAGAGTCCCTGCCGGTCAGCAAGCAGACCGATCCTGTGGATCAGTCCGCCCAGGTGGCAGACCGCACGAATATGCTTTTCAAGGGAACTGCTGTGACCACCGGAAAAACCAGGGCGGTTGTAACCGGCATCGGGATGGTAACGGAAATAGGAAACATTTCCAAAATGGTCAGCGAAGCAGACACGGATGAGATCCCCCTGAATAAGCAACTGGGAATGCTGGCCAGGAGACTGATCTGGATCATTGGCGGGCTGGCCGTTCTGTTCTTTATCTTCGGATGGATCACGGGAAGAGAGATCTATCCGATTCTGCAGACAGCCATTGCATGGACCGTAGCTGCCATCCCGGAGGGTTTGCCCATCGTCGCCAGCATTGCGCTGGCCAGAGGAATGCTTCGGCTGGCCGACCAGCAGGTGGTAGTCAGAAAACTGTCGGCCGTGGAAACACTGGGAGAAACCACCGTGATCCTGACGGATAAGACCGGCACGCTTACAAAGAACCAGCTGACCCTGGATCATCTGGACCTGGTCAGTGGGAGAAAAGTGGAGGATAAAGAGAGCGAAGCCTACCGTCATTTCTGCCGGGTTGCCGTACTCTGCAATGATGCCGGAAAGAATGACGGGGATTTCCAGGGTGATCCGCTGGATGTGGCCTTGATGGATTTCTGTCTGGAACAGGGCAAAGAAAGGGTTGCACAGCTCCGGGACCTCAGGCGGATCAACGAGGATCCCTTTGATTCCGACTCCATGATGATGGGTACCATCCACGAAATGGACAATTCCAGTTACATCTCAGCCAAAGGGGCAACCGCAGCGATCCTGGAAAAATGCACATACTATCTGGACGGGGGAAAGAGAAAGAAGATCAACGAGGAATTCATGGAGCAGTGGGTTTGGAGAGATAAGGAGCAGTCAGCGAAAGGACTGAAGGTGATCGGATTTGCTTTCCGTGAAGAAGCACCCGGAGCAGCGGACCGGCTGAAAGAGAAAGATGAATTCCTGAAAGACATGGTCTTTTTGGGAATTGCCGGGTTCATCGATCCTGTGAGGGAAGACATTGCCGAATCACTGGAGCGTTGTCACCATGCAGGCATCAGGATCGTAATGTTAACGGGTGACCATCCCGAAACAGCCCAGCACATTGCCAGG
>DSEO01000370.1 GCA_011056635.1 Bacteroides sp. | reverse complement strand
TCTCAATTATTCTGTGGGTTATAAATGCGATTTTGTTTAGCGCTGCATTCCGGCACATTCCTTTTGGATGCGGGAGCTGCGAAGCAGCGGGCAGACAAAAGTTACGCGCTAGCGTAATGTGCCGAAACGGTTTGCCAATATGAGTTGGCTGAGATTTCCGAGCCACCTACCTATCAGCCCGTTACTATTTTGATTAAATGCATAAAAGTTTTGTAAACCACTGACCCCCAGCTTACTTATATTGGCTGTTAGGCACTGGCGGTTATTGTTTTAAATCATCTTATCTGTTAGTTTAGATGTATCTCTCTCTAAGCCCAGATGGGACGAAACGGGTTGAAAGGTTCTTTATTCACAATGTTTGTTTTTTTAATAGGTTTCTTAGTTCTACCCTTTTTATCCGATTAATTTTTCTGCTAAAGTTCAATTTTAATGCTAAAATATTAATTAAAACTCAATCTTGTAACTTAAGTTAGGAAGCATTACTGCAATCTCATTCCGTTCAATTTGTTTTGTTTTGTAATTGTAAACATAGCCATAAAACTCTTTAGTCCCCAACAAATTAATTATTTGCAGCGACCATATACTTGAATGGTTCTTTTTATTAACCCGATAATTAATTGAGGCATTTACATGATAAGCCCCAGGTTCTTGTTCTTCAAATATACGTGAATAGTCGTACACAATTTCTTTTTCAATAAGCGACTGATTCGTATTCACAGGAGTAATTCGTTTTCCGCCTAGGAAATTCACACGGGCATTTACACCCAATATTTTATTTTTTTGAGTACCCAAAATCCATTCTTTTCCGAACAAGACATTAAAAACATAACTTGTATTGAATCTTGTATTGTGCTCAATACCATCATCACCTGTATATTTTGAGTCAAGTAAAGAAGCAGTAATCAAATAGTAGTAACCATTCTTGAGAAATCGTTCAAGGGTTACATCAATCCCATAGTTTGTTCCTGTTCCTGTATTTACCAGTTCATTATTAATATACCAATCAGCCTCTGTGTTTAAGACTGAATAATTACTGTCAGGAATTACAGGTACGTCAAACAAAAATTGTGCGTATGGTTCTATTTTCAATCTCATATTAGGATTTAGGCTTATGTCGTAAGCAAAAACAAGGTGATGCGATTTTGAAATTTTTATATCTTTATTGGGCTGAGTAACACTACCGCCATTATTTACATTGGCAAAATATATACTTAAAGGTTCTAATCTGGAATGTTTTCCATAAGCTAAACTAACTGACTGTGCTTCCCCTATATTGTATGTTAGCCCCAGTCTGGGTTCTAACACAAACTCATTATTGAGGTCAAAGTAGAGTCCATGTAGACCTGCATTTAAACTAAAACGCTTCGATATATTAAATTTTGATTGTGAAAAAATGTGCACAATATCTGAAGCACCCTTTTCGTCAGTAACACTAACCAGACCTTGATCGTAAACAGGGGCAAATTTTATAATGGTATTGTAATGCATGTTATTGACAATGAATCCTGTCCGGTTGGTATGTTTTGCACTGAATTTGCGGTTAAGGATACTCGTAAGCGTATAACTATAATTACCAACATCAATATGCTCTGTATCAAATCGATTCATATCGAAATCGAGTATCCCTCCCGAATATTTTGTGTAATCACCGGTTAATGCGAATGTTGTATTCAGGTAGGCGTTGTTTCGAAGTATAAAACGGTGATTTAAACCGACAGCTCCCATTCGTTGATCAATATTACCAACCTCCCTGTCTTCAACTGATTGCCATAATGATGAGTCTCTGTCTGCATCAAAATCTTCTTTATCATCGGCAGCCAATCCCCACAATGAAAATACACCTACCTTTTTTGTAGGCACGTTGATTTTGAAACATAAATCCTGATAAATAGGGGCAAAAGACTGGAGTTCCTCTGGAAGAACTGGTTTAATCAAACCAAATGTCGAATAGCGGTAATTGAACAAATACGAAGCCCCTGAATTTTTCCTTAAAGGGCCTTCAGAAGAAATATCAATTCCCATTACCCCCAATTGTACTGCATGCTCATATTCTTCATTATTTCCTGCACGTAACTTAATATCAAATACCCCTGACGAAGCATTTCCATATTCAGCAGGAAATGCTCCTGTGAAAAAATCGGAATTGCTTACAACCAGTGCACTAAGTGCCGATATCCCTCCGCCTCCGAATGTTGTCAGATTAGCAAAATGGTTTGGATTTGGAATTTCAATGCCTTCTAATCGCCAGAGCAGGCCTTTAGGTGCATTTCCGCGAATAACAATGCCATTATCCTGAAGATATCCGGTTGAAACTCCGGCAAATGATGAGGCCAACCTGGCAGGATCGTCAAGTCCACCTGCATAGCGTTGTGCTTCTTCAACCGAAAAGATACGTGCACTTAGGGTCGACATCGTATTTAAAGTCTTGTCTTTTTGTTTATAGGCCTTGACTACAACCTCATCAATATTTAAAATTTGCTCTTTCATTTTAATAGTAAGTACAATTTCTTTTCCGCTCGAAACCATAAGTTCCGGTATTATTTTAGTTTCATACCCCACAAATGACACTTTTATATCATGTCGCCCAATAGGCACTTTCTCCAAACGGAAATTTCCTTCGTTGTCGGATACTGTTCCTATTAACGGATCGCTTGTAATTAGTGTAACTGAGACAAAAGGTAGTGCATTTTGGGTTTCAGTATCTATAACTTTCCCTCGAATTACCTGTGTTAATTCTTGTGCATTTGTAGCAATACTCATTGTAAACCATACAGTTATGACCAGCGTTATTTTTAGAGATTTCATCTCTCACGGTTTTTAAGGTTTATGAGTAAAGACAATTTAAAAGTACAATGGATGCTTTACAACATGACCAACTAAGTACTCACTATGTTGTGTTTCATCCGCTTGTGCCTGAACACCGGTATATGTACAGGTGGTGTATTTATTTTTCCTATAGCTGTGTTGTTTTTATACAACCAAGTTAGGAAATATTGCACAACCAATTCACCGAAGTGGTGAACATATAATGTTTATATTGAGGAATATGTATACTTGGAGGTGAGAGCTGTTTTGGGATAAGGACACGCGGGTAATCCCAACGAACATTGAAAACAATAGATGGAAGAGGTCAGGCGGTAAGCTTTGCCTCCTTGACGATTTCCATCCCGCGCCGGATTGCCTTTTCATTGGCGGGGAGCAGGTGATGATGCCGCTCGGGCAAACTTTTTTTCAGGCCCTTGATGACATTGTCGTACTCCACCACGGGCCTTACCCTGAGGTAGGCCCCGAGTACCACCATATTGAAGGTGATCCGTGATTTCAGGCGGGCTGCCTCTTCTGTTGCTTCCACCTGAAAGATCCGGATATCCTTTCTCTCGGGATGCCTGGTGATGCCGTTGGGATCATAGATCAATAATCCGCCGGGCTTCACCCTGGATTCAAATTTATCCAGGGATTGCTGGTTCAGGAGGATGGCGGTATCATAACTCTGCAATACCGGGGAACTTACCCGGTCATCACTGAGGATCACGGTCACATTGGCCGTTCCCCCGCGCATCTCGGGCCCGTATGAAGGCATCCAGCTTACTTCCTGTTCCTGCATGATGCCTGAATAAGCCAGGATCTTGCCCATGGAAAGGACTCCCTGTCCGCCGAATCCGGCTATAATGATTTCTTCGGTCATAGCTATGAGGATTTATGTTGTCACCGGAGATTTCTGCATCAGATCTTTACAAACATCTTTCACCAGCTTCCCGTCCACCTTGATATCCCCCAGGGGATAGAACGGATACATATGCTCTTCCAGCCACTGGTTGGAATCATTGGGTGTCATTTTCCAGCCCGAATTGCAGTTGGAAAGGAATTCAATGAATGCAAGTCCCTTTTTCTCCTGTTGTATCTCGAATGCTTTCCTGATTGCTTTTTTTGCCTTCCTCACCAGGCCGGCTTTGTGGACCGCATGGCGGGTCACATAATGTGTGCCCGGTAGCTGTGCGATCAGCTCCGTGATCTTAAAGGGCGGGCCCATTTTCATGGCGTCTCTCCCATAGGGAGTGGTGGAGGATTTCATCCCCTCCAGGGTCGTAGGGGCCATCTGTCCGCCCGTCATCCCGTAGATCCCGTTGTTTATAAAAAATATACAGATATTCTCTCCCCGGTTGCAGGCATGGATGGTTTCAGCTGTCCCGATGGCGGCCAGGTCTCCGTCACCCTGGTAGGTGAAGACGAACTTGTCGGGCCACAATCTTTTGATCCCGGTGGCAACTGCAGGGGCTCTTCCATGGGCTGCTTCGGAAAAATCCACATCCATAAAATCATAGGCCAGCACCGCACAACCCACAGGCGAGATCCCGATGGTATCCTGCTGGATCCCCATCTCTTCCACCACCTCCATGATCAGGCGGTGAACAGTCCCGTGCCCGCAGCCGGGACAGTAAGATAACGTGGCATCGGTCATCAGCGGGGTACGCCGGTAAACCAGGTTCTCCTCTTTAATCATATCTTTCACTTCCATGATCAACCTCCTATAAAATTTTCTTCAACCGCTTCCAGCACATCGTCCGGTGAATGTACCTTGCCCCCGGGCATTCCATAATGGTAGACCGGGACCCTGCCGTTTACCGCCAGTTTTACATCTTCAACCATCTGACCGGTGCTGAGCTCCACTGCCATGATCCCTTTCACTTTCCCGGCCAGGCGGGCCAGTTCATCCGTCGGGAACGGGAAAAGGGTCTGAGGACGGAGCAATCCCAGCCTTTGTCCCCTGCCTCTTGCCACGGCTACCACTTTCTGGCAGATGCGTGCACTGGATCCGTATGCCACCAGCAGGAATTCCGCATCATCACAATGAAGGCTTTCGAACATCACATCCTCACTCATGCGGTTGTACTTTTCCTTCAATTTCAGATTATGTTCATACTGCAGCTCCGGGTCCAGGTTCAGGGAGGTAATGATGTTCCTTTCCCTGTCGGGCCGCTTTCCGGTAATGACCCAGGACTGGTCAAATTCGCTGGTCCTGGGTTTCTGGGGCGGAAGCTCTACCTTTTCCATCATCTGACCGATGAGCCCGTCAGAAAGGATCATTGCGGGGTTCCTGTATTTAAAAGCCAGTTCATAAGCCAGATCCACAAAATCGGCCATTTCCTGTACCGAAGCCGGAGCCAGTACGATCAGGTGATAATCCCCGTGCCCGCCTCCCTTGGTAGCCTGGAAATAGTCAGCCTGGGATGGCTGGATGGTCCCGAGACCGGGGCCTCCCCGCACAACGTTTACGATCAGGCAGGGCAGTTCAGCTCCTGCAATATAACTGATCCCTTCCTGCATCAGACTGATCCCCGGACTGGAGGAGGATGTCATGACCCTTTTCCCGGTACCCGCTGCCCCGTAAACCATGTTAATGGCTGCCAGTTCGCTCTCCGCCTGGAGGACGACCATCCCGGTCCGCTCTTCCGGCTTCTGGAGGGCGAGGTATTCAAGGACCTCTGACTGCGGTGTGATGGGATATCCGAAATAGGCATCCGTCCCGGCCAGGATGGCCGCTTCGGCAATGGCCTCGTTCCCCTTCATTAATGCCAGTTCCTTCATAAATCGCTTCTTTATTGTGGTTTAACCCGGTACACAGTGATCGCCCCGTCGGGACACACTACCGCGCAATTGGTACACCCCGTGCAATTTTCCGGGTACTTCATGTAGGCATAATGGTATCCCTTCGTATTCACCTGTTCTGTCATACCGATCACATCGGTGGGACAATTCACCACGCACACCTCGCAACCCTTGCACCGTTCAACATCCACAACGATTGCTCCTTTTGCTTTTGCCATCTGCAGTTATTTTGTGTAACGATCAAAAGTAACAATTCTCAGTTTCTTTCTGCACTGTTCATCGACAACTTTGTCCGATGCGCTCTCTTCAGGAACAGAATCAATTATTCCGGGACAGGATGATTCTCCCGGAATTGCTTTAATCTTTCCTCCAGTGCCGGGAACTGATCCCTTCTTACCTGGGATACACAGGCCCTCAGTCCTTCGGTATGTTTACTGCCCGTAATTCCCAGTGAAATCGCACTGATCCCGTAATACAGCAGCTCCTCCACAAGCTGCGGTCCGTCGAAACCGGGGTATGCGATGGTAAAGTAGAATCCGTCAGCGATGGGCTCATCCAGGTCCATGTCATACACAATGTAGAATCCGTATTGCTTAAAGAGGGATTTCATGATTGCGGCCTTTTCACCGTATTCCCTGACTTCGCTGATGTAATTGTATGTCCCGTCATTCACCGCCTTGAAGATCGCTGCCAGGGCATACTCTGCCGTATGGGAGGCCCCCGCCGAAAGTGAATACAGGGCTCCGTATATCATGGCATGTCCGAATTTCTCCGAAGTATAATAGCGCTTCAGGTCCGGGTACTTCCTCTCGAACAGCCTGGGCGCGATCACCATCATGCCGATCCGCTGCCCTGCATAACTGAATGCCTTTGAACTGGAGATAAGCAACAAATAATTATCCGTGTACTTTGCCACCGAAGGCTGGAAAGGAGGCTTTCCGGGCCTGGATAAATCCTTCCTGAAATCCATGCCGAAATAGGCAAGGTCCTCGATCACCGTTACATCATACTCCCGGGATATTTCGCCGATGGCCTTAAGTTCTTTTTCATTCAGGCAGATCCATGCCGGGTTGTTGGGGTTCGAATAGAGAATGGAAGAGTACTTTCCCTGTATGATTTCCTCTTCAATCCTGGGCTTGAGCTTATCTCCCCTGATATCGTACAAATCAATGGATCCGAAGTTGTGGCCCAGCACCAGGCACTGCTGCTTCTGGACCGGGAAACCGGGATCCAGGAAGAGGGTCCCCGTCCGGTTGTGATCGGACCGGTTCACCACCATGAAGGCGGCCATTCCCCCCATCAATGATCCCACGGTGGGTATGCAGTGGGCCGGCTCCACCTCCACATCCAGAAAAAGTCTGATGAATCTTGCCGTTTCTTCTTTAAGCGGTTTGATCCCTTCGATGTTGGGGTACTTGGATGCCACCCCTTTGCGGAGCGCGATCATTTCCGCCTCGACCCCCACAAAAGTGGGATCCAGTCCGGGTACGCCCATTTCCATCCTGATAAATTCCTTGCCGGTAATCTCCTCGATATCGTTGACAATCTTCACCAGCTCCCTGATGGTGGCCTTCCCCGCAGGATGGATACCGAATGCATCGATGACCTCATTGACCACTTCCGCTTCAATGGGCGTTGATTTCATAGACTGCTGGTTTTATCAGGTGTGAATTTAGGGAAAGGATAAAAAACCGGGGGTGTCCGACAGCATATCATCCATGTGTTATATAACGTCTTTGTTGATCCTGATCCTGGCATCGACCACGGTTAGCCTGTCGCCCCTCCCAACGATGGGGTTCAGGTCCAGTTCGGCGATCTCGGTGGAATACCTGAGTATGGTGGAAAGCCTTACAATGATCTCGGCGAACCGCTCCACATTGATCCCTGCTTCACCCCTGATCCCCTCCAGCATCGGGTAACTTTTCAACGAGCGGATCATGTGATCCGCTTCACTCAGGGACAGGGGGGCAAGTCCGTAGGCGAAATCCTTCAGGACCTCCACATAAATCCCGCCCGGTCCGCACAGCACCACATGCCCGAAACCGGGTTCATATTTGGCCCCTGCAAACAGTTCTGTTCCTTCCATCATGGGCTGCAACAGCACTCCCATGTATCCGTCAATTTCCTGCATTCTCCTGAAATGGCTCATCAGGTCCGCTTCTCCTGGGATACCCAGTGCCACACCTCCCACATCCGATTTGTGGACCGGCCCCACCACTTTCATAACCAGTGGAAATCCCATCTCCCCGGCAATCCTGACCAGTGTTTCCTCATCACTGGCCACCCGCTCCATGACCCGGGATATACCCCCTGCATCAAGGATCTTCTGAACCCTCTCAGGAGAGAGGTATCCAGCGGGTGCTTCGTCGATCACTTCCCTGATTGCTTTGATATCGATCCCGTCCAGGAAAGGTCTGATTTCTGCAGGCGGACGGGTATTACAGATCCTGGTGAGTGCTTTGCCCAGAAGCACCTCATCCGGGAAATTCACATGTCCGCGGGATAAAAACTGCTTCACCTCCTCCGATGCTGTGGTTACAGAAGGCAGCACGGGGAAAATGGGTTTGCTGCATGTATCCATTTTCCGGTGGATCACTTCGTAGGCGTCGAATACCGGTGTCAGTCCGGGTGTTCCGTAGATCACCACCATGGAATCGATCTCCCTGAAGGACTGTTCGCAATAATCAATGGCGGTACCCAGCTGTTCGGCATTGCCTGTGGCCAGGATATCAATGGGATTGGCGGCTGATGATCCGGGGTAAAGCCGGGACAGCAGCGCATCCACCGCCTCACCTTCCAGGCGGGGCACATCCATGTGCCCATTGACCAGCACATCGGTGAGCATGACGGCGGGACCACCGGCATGGGTGATGATGGCCACGTTTTTCCCCTTCAGGGGAGGATAGAGCATGACGGATGCCACGGTGGTTAGCTCTTCCCTTCCGTCACACCTGACGATGCCGGCCTTTTTGAAAAGGGCATCCACAGCCAGGTCCGAGCTGGCCATTGCCCCTGTGTGGGAAGAAGCGGCCCTGCTGCCGGCCCCGGTGGTCCCCGCTTTTATGGCTGCAATCCTGCATCCCTTCCTGATCAGACTTGCAGCATGACGAAGCAGTCTGTCCGGATCTCTGATGGTCTCCAGATAAAGAAGCTTCACTTTGGAAGAGCTTCCTTCCCGGTA
The DNA here is from genome assembly GCA_011056635.1 of Bacteroides sp. Taxonomy (GTDB): domain Bacteria; phylum Bacteroidota; class Bacteroidia; order Bacteroidales. Next base: position 5,908 of record DSEO01000370.1, on the reverse strand, counting down.
GGTTTCATCAAAGTACTGGAGGACTTCCTCCACACCCATCATGGCAGAATTGCCCACTGAAAAGACATGGTTGAACCGGAGTCCTTTTTGCATTCCCGATTCCATGATAAAGACCGCAGTGGCACCGCTTCCCGATATAAAATCACACCCCGCCGGATCGAGGACGGGAATGGGCAGTGTGAAAACCCCCTGGTACGCCGGGGTAAGCACCCCGATGCAATTGGGCCCGATCAATGCAGCATCATGCTGTTTGCATATCTCAACGATCGCTTTTTCAATGCCGGCCCCTTCCTCGTTCTCTTCCGCGAAACCCGCGGATATGATAATAAAAGCACGGGTATTTTTGGTGGCGGCCAGTTGCCTGACCACATCCGGACAGCCTGAGGCAGGGATCGCGAGGATGGCCAGGTCGGTTTCCGGAAGGTCCTTCAACTCCCTGTATGCCGGCATTCCCTGAATGCTCTCCTCTTTTGGATTCATCGCATACAAACTGCCCGAAAAAGTCCCCTTGCGGATGTTGTAAAAGATCTTCCCCCCGGGTTTGGAAATATGATTGGAGGCACCCACCACCACGATACTCTCCGGATCAATAAGCTGTTTGTTGACCATCTCGTATGTTTGATGATCCAAAGATAAAAAAGCGGTAAGTTCAGGTGGCAGGAAACGGGGTGTCTTAGAACATGATAAAAAAATAAGGCAAGTTGCATATCTCCCTAAAACCCTCAAAAGATTCGCAACTTGCCTTGCACCCCAACAATTACTTTCTGCGATTATAACCAGAAAAAGCCGGATAAGTTGTGCCGGAAGATCAATTTAACATCTCTGAGGGGGGTTTTTTAACATTTAGCCCGCCAGCAAAGATTTCACCTTCACACCGGGGAGCCTGCCCAGTTTGCCGGTCAGGGCCCCGATCCGGTCCGTATCTCCCTCCAGGACCAGGGATATAACACTTAAAGGCCTGTCTTTGAGAGGAATGCCCTGTCTCCCCAGTATGATGTCCGAATGTTCCGAGATAAGGCTGTTGATCCGTTGTATCTCCCCTTGTTCACTGATAAGAATGATCGCTGCTCCTATTCTTCGTTCCATTTTTCTGGAATGTGTTTCTGATTTTTAATAGACCAGCTCGCGGATCGCATCCATCTCCATTTGCAGATCAGCGGTATCCAGTATGGTCATTCCCTTGTAAAAATGGATGATGAGCCGCTTCCCGTCCACAGGGAAACAATCCGTTGCGGCATAAACACAGATCCTTCCGTCCGGTCTGATCAGCAGCATCCCTTTCCTGTTCTCTTCCCAGTGACGGATGGCGATGGCATAGGTCCCGGCAGGCGGAATAAGTTTGCACTTATCTGGATGCATGATTTCCAGACACAGGTATCCGGGCAGTTCCGGTGCAATTCTGCGACGGATGATCACTGCCTGCATGATGAAGTGGTGTTCCAGGTATGCATTGGCCCGCTGAATGTTGCCTTCTGACAGGGCCTTCCTGATCTTGGTACTGCTGACCGTCTCATGCTGGATCTCCTGAGCCGGGATCTCTTCCACCCTGAATCCACGGGTTTCACTCATTCTGAAGAGCGAATCATAGTTGCCTGTACGGTTATACCCGAAATAATGGTTGAAACCGACCACGATGGTATGCGCTTTCAGTTTCCCGAGCAGGTATTTTTCCATGAACTCTTCCGATGTGGTCCGGGCAAAAGATCTGGTGAATTCAAGGATTACCAGATGGTCGAGACCCGTTCCGGAGAGCATACTGCATTTCTCTTCCTGATCATAGATCATTTTCAGATCCCTGCCATTACTGTCGGGATAAAGCACGCTTCGGGGATGGGGATGGAAGGTCACGAGTACCGAAGCTCCACCAACCTTGCCGGCCAGTTCATTCAGCCGGCTGATGATCTTACGGTGACCCACATGCACCCCGTCAAATGAACCTACTGTAACAACCGGGAAGGGTATTCCCGGCAGATGATCCATGGAATGGTATATCTGCATTACTTTCTCGACATCTTCACAAAATATGCAACCTTCTCCAGGGAGGTGATCATGTCGTACTCATCCAGGTACACATCCCGGGTAACAGGGAGGGAAACGGTGGTAAAATTGAGGATCCCCCTGATGCCGACTTCCACAAGCTGGCTGGCAACTTCCCTGGCCGCATCTGCGGGGACGGTCATGATCACAATGGAAATATCCTTTGTCCTGACGATCTCCTCCAGGCGGCTCAAGGGATAGCACTTCACCCCGGAGATGACCCGGTCGATCTTGTTCGCATCCACATCAAATGTGGCGATGATATTGAGCTTGGATCGTTTTCCAATAAAATAGGTGGTGATGGCTCTCCCCAGGTTCCCGACTCCGACAACTGCCACATTCAGTCCCTTCCTGGAATCCAGGATATCCTCGATCACCCCGACGAGTTCCTTTACATCGTACCCTTTGCGCTGCATACTCGTATATCCCACGAACATGATGTCGCGGCGTACCTGGACAGCAGTAATGTGGTGCAATGCGGCCAGTTCATGGGAGTATATATGTGTTTTTCCTTCCTCCAGACACTGCAGCAGTGACCTTCGGTATTCACTGAGTCTTTCTACTGTCCTTTCAGGCAATAACATGGTCGATTCAGATTGATTTTCATACAATAATATGAAATATTGGGAATAAATCAATCAGCATCCGGGCAGGATAACCCTGAATTCACTTCCCGAATCCGGTTTGCTTTCTACCTGTATGTCACCTCCGTAGATCTCGGCGAGTTTACTTACAATGGACAATCCCAGCCCGGACCCCGTTATCCCTTTTGTCCTGTTATTCCGGATCCGTACAAACTCCCTGAACAGCGTGGCTTTTTCCTCTTCACTCATCCCGAAACCCGTATCCCTTACCCTCATCACAGCCTTGTCATCCATCTTTTTTATCTCCAGTTCCACCCGGCCATTCTCCCGGTTATACTTCACAGCGTTTGAGAGCAGATTGTTGAGCATGATATCCAGATCGTTGGGATCGGCATTCATGAAAACCCGCTCCTCTCCGGTGAATGAAATCTGGATGTTCTTCTGGATGGCCAGCGGCTGTATGGTGGAGATTGCCATTTGAGCCCGCTCGACCAGGTCCACCTTCTCAATCTTATCCTCGCGCTTTTCCAGCCTGATCCTGGTAAAATCCATCAGGTCCATGATCAGCAGCCGCATTCCTTCAATCCGCTGCTGACAGCGTGAAAGGATCTCAGCGTATTCATCCAGACTTTCCCCGAGTTCCCGCTCCTGCATCATGCGCAAAAATCCCTCCAGGGCATTCAGCGGGGCTTTGAGTTCATGGCTCAGTACCGAAAGGAACTGGTACCGGATCTTCTTGCCCTCCTCTTTCATCCCCCTGGCCATCCTTCTAAGAAACAACTGCTTGGTTATCAGGTCAATGCTGGCCTTTAATTCTGCAGGAGTGAAGGGTTTGGGAATGAAATCACGTGCCCCGTCGTCGGTAGCCTTTGCAGCAATCTCCAACGAGGCATAGGAGGTAATCATGGCCACCATGATATCCAGGTTCCGTTCCTGGATAATCTCCAGCAACTCGATTCCGTTCATACCCGGTAGCTTATTGTCAAGAAGCAGGATATGGGGCTGCTCCGACATGATCATTTCCAGCGCTTCTTCACCGGTGGCAGCTTCCCTGCATTCGAATCCATAATCCTCATCCATAAAAGGAAAGCTTACCGTATGGTTTGAGAGGATCCGGCTGATGCCCGAGCGGATCCCGGGTTCGTCATCGACCACAAGAATGCTTAATTTTTCCATTTAACCGAGTAGTTTTTCTATAACCTTCCTTAACTCTTCCATCCGGTATCCCTTATCCAGGTAATGGTCTGCCCTGATCCATTTACTGTCCGTCTGATGCTGCAGGTCAAACCTGATGCCCTTCTCCCTGTATACAGCTGTTGAAATGATCACGGGGATTCCGGGATCCTTTTTCTTGATCCTGTAGGATAAGATGAAACCGCTGTCTTCCTCCTCCATCATCAGGTCAATGATGGCAAGGTCCGGGGAAGCCACCTCCAGAAATTTTTCAGCCTCCCTCCTGGAATCCACTGTAACTGCTTCATATCCCCATTTTTCAAGGTAATGCCCGAGCATGAACAGCACATCGGGATCATCATCCGCCACAAGGATGGTTTTTTTCTGTGCCATTGTTTTGATCTGTCCGAAATTTTTTCCCACTGTTTAAAAGTGTTTGTCCCTGTCAGTAATTCCTGGTCCGGGGCAGTTTCAGGGTGAATTCGGTCCCGGCAGGTCCCCGTGAAGGATCGGTGTTGGATTTCACATCGATCTTTCCCCTGTGCATTTTGATGATGCCGTATGTGGTTGCCAGTCCCAGCCCGGTCCCCCTGCCGATGCCCTTGGTCGTGTAAAAAGGTTCAAAAATCTTTTCCATATCTTTTTCCTCGATCCCTGTTCCCTGGTCCCTGATGCTGATAATGAACCAATCCGCATTCCCTGAAAGGTTAATCGTCAGGATCCCCCCGTCCTTCATTGCTTCCATTCCGTTCTTCAGCAGGTTGGTAATCACCTGGATCATCTGTTCACTATCCACCTCTCCGAAGGGATCTGTCAACTGGTTGACGAACCTGCATTCGATGTGATCGGGCATAATGATCGAGGAGATGCTGATCCGTATCATCTCTGCCAGGTCCGTCCGTGAATATTTCACCTGGGTTTTCCTGGCAAAATTCAGCAGTCCCCCGACAATATTTTTGCACCGTTCGGCCTGTGCCACGATCAGTTGAAGGTCCTCCCTGAACTGCGGGTCATTACCATATTCCTCCAGCAGGATATTGGTGTACATGATCACTACCCCCAGCGGGTTGTTCAGCTCGTGTGCGATGCCCGCGGAAAGCTGACCCATGTGTGCCAGTTTTTCACTTTGCCTCAGGGCCTGTTCCACCGTGACCAGTTTGTGGTTTGAATCTGCCAGCTTGAGGATCGACTGGTGAAGGCGCTCGATGGACAGCGGGAGACACATGTCAACTTCCGCCAGGCCCTGCGCAATGGCAATGGCATGGTTCCGGCAGGTGTCATAACCGCATGCCCCGCAGTCCATGAGGTCTTCCCTGGAGAATTTTCCCATTTCATGTAGCACCCTGGTTATTTCTTCCTCCGAGGGTTCTGATAAACGCTGGTCGTCCATGGCAAATTGGGTGGACAGATCCAACAGGACTTCCTCTTCCGGTCCAATCTGCTTTTCTTTTTCTTCCAGCCTTCGCTGCAGGTTGTCCAGTACACGTTTCCGTCTCTGGAACTTGCTGCCATCCCGGGAAGTACCCGGTCCCATGATACATCCCTCGCAGCAGAGCAGCTGCAGGTGTACCGAATCCAGGGCGCCGGAGGCAAATTCCCTGATGGCCTCCTGAAAATGGATCCTCCCTTCGGCAACGATCACACTCTGTTCTGCAAATTTTCCTGGCAGGTCCATGCTTTGAAGCATTCCGCGGTTGACCGGGAATCCTGCCCCCCTTTCTGCCAGCGGAGGCGTAAAATCAGCCGGCCTTGTCCGCCCCGGCCGGATGCGCGCATCAGAGAGAATCTCGCGCAATTCCTGGAAGGTGATTACAACATCCACCTCATTCGACTCACCCTTCTTAGCGATACACGGTCCGATAAAAACAAGCTTCGGACCCTCACCCTGCACTTTTCGTATGTATCTGGCGGTGGTCACCATGGGCGATACCACAGGCGCCAGGGATCCGATCAGCTCCGGGTGGTATTTCTCCACATAGGATACGATGGCAGGACAGTCGGAAGAGATATAACCTTTGCCCGGGTTTTCAAGGAATAGGGCTTCATAAGCCCTGGAAACCCGATCGGCACCCATTCCCACTTCATAAACCCGGCTGAATCCAAGGTTGATCAGC
>DSEO01000312.1 GCA_011056635.1 Bacteroides sp. | reverse complement strand
GTACCGTGGCACTTGTTCAGGAATGGCCCTCAGCAGGGGATCCAAAACCGGAGGTATCGGTTATCCCTGCAGGATCTGAAACCAACATGGACCCGGGTATGCCGGAGCAATCAGCAGAGGAAAGCTTCGTAAAACGTTATGCGGTCCGGATGGTGGAAAGGTTTGATAAATCACCTCTTTTTGTAACCATCCTGTACGTGGTGATCTTCTATTCCATCGTAACCCTGATCACCCTCCTGATCATCATCCTGATGAACCGGAAAAAGATCAAGCGGGAAGCGGAACTGAAGGAATATCTGAAAGAGGTGTATCAACAACGGATCATGGATTACCTTTTTGATGAAAGCAGCAGGGATAAAACCGTGACAGATCTGAAAGAGATTGCATCCAGCCGGTTCGACCGCCAGATCCTGATCAACCAGATGATCGATCTGAGCATCAATTTAAAAGGACAGATCAAGGAGCTGATCAAGGACCTGTACCTGATACTGGGCCTGAAAAAAGATTCGCTGGACAAGGCTTACAGCCGCAAATGGCATGAAAATGTGAAAGGGTTCAGAGAACTGGCGTTCATGAATATCAGGGAGGCGAACAAAAAGATCCTGGAGAGCCTGAATTCAAACAACGAGATCCTGAGGATGGAGGCCCAGATCGCCCTGGTAAGGCTGTCGGATGACAATCCTTACCATTTTCTTCATTACATGGAAAGGCCCCTGTCAAAATGGGAGCAGATCACGCTGCATGAACTTCTGATACAGCATAACCTGAAAGTGCCCGCTTTCAGGGAGTGGTTTAAATCAAAGAACCTGTCCGTCCTGATATTTGCCCTGGAAATGGTGGCCTGGTTCAAGCAGTCCGGGGCCGGTGAAGAGATCATCGGACTGCTGCAGCATGAAGACGAAGAGGTCCGGGGAACAGCCATCCGGGTATGCGGGGAACTTCATCTGGACTATTCCCTTCCGGTGCTCAAAAATATCTATGCCGGGGAAACTTACAGGAACAAACTGGAAATTCTGCGGACCTTTGCAAAAACTCCGAATGCCCACTACCTGGATTTCCTGAAATCCGTCCTGGATATGGAGGAGGACGTGCAATTGCAGATCCAGGCCACCAAGGCCATGGAAAATACCGATGAGCCCGGGATATCCATGCTCATCAAATTGATGAAATCCAAATCCGAATATAAAAACTACCAGATCATCATCAGACATGTGCTGGATGGTCGGATCTACTGATATGGAACAGATCGTTGACATACTGAAATTTCTTGTACTGCACGCGATATTCATTATCACGGCACTGATATTCAGCACCTACCTTATGCTGACCATCTACTCGGCAATCTCGCTGCGAAAATACCTGAGAAAGAACAGCTACGTGGACTACAACACCATTGTATCCTCACCCCTCGCTCCATCCCTGTCGGTAATCGCCCCGGCCTACAATGAAAGCCAGACCATCGTGGATAATATCCGGACGCTGCTTTCCCTTTATTATAATAATTATGAAGTGATCGTGGTCAATGACGGCAGTTCGGATGATTCCCTGGAAAAGATCATCAGCGCTTATGAGCTGGAGAAAGTGAATTACTATTTCGATTACCGGCTTCCCTGTAAAAGGATCAGGGGGGTTTATAAATCACAGAACAGGTCTTTCAAAAAACTGACCGTAATCGACAAACAGAACGGGGGAAAGGCCGATTCCCTGAATGCAGGGCTGAACGTATCCAAGAATGATCTGGTGGTGAGCATTGACGCGGACTCGATCATGGAACCGGATGCCCTCCTGAAGCTTGTGAAACCCTTCCTGGAAGCCAAGGACAAAAGGGTGATCGGAGCGGGCGGGGTGATCCGCATTGCCAATTCCTGCGAAATTTCCGGGGGACATATCAGGAAGATCCATCTCCCGAAAAAATTCCTTCCCAGGGCACAGGTCATGGAATACACCCGGGCCTTCCTGATGGGACGGATGGCGTGGAGCGAGCTGGACGGATTATTGCTTATTTCGGGCGCGCTTGGGATGTTCAACCGTGAGATCGTCATCCAGGCAGGAGGATACCGCACCGATACGGTGGGGGAGGATATGGAACTGGTGGTGCGCATCAGGCGGTATATGGCAGACCGGAATGAGGCCTATGATGTGGTCTATATTCCCGATCCGCTCTGCTGGACCGAAGTGCCCTCATCCCTGAAGGTGCTTGCCAGGCAGCGGAGCAGGTGGACCCGCGGGACGCTGGAAACCCTGATCACCCACAGGAAACTTTTCCTGAACAGGAGATACAGGAAACTGGGCATGCTGGGCTATCCCTACTGGCTGATCTTTGAATACCTGGCGCCCATCATCGAGTTCCTGGGGATCCTCTGGTTCCTTTTCCTGGCGATTACAGGGAGACTGAACTGGCCGTTCTTCCTGCTGCTTCTGGGTTTTGTCTATTTCTTCGCCGTATCGCTTTCCATCTGGGCCGTCCTCTTTGAGGAAATCACTTTCCACAAGTATGAAAAACGAAGGGATGTACTGAAACTGATCGGTATGGCATTCCTGGAACCGCTCTTTTACCATCCCGTCGTGATGCTGATGATCATCAAGGGGAACCTGGACAAGCTATTGAACAGGAACGCCTGGGGCAAAATGGAGAGAAAAGGCTTTACAGCCCCCTGATCTTCCTATACTTTCTGTATTTCACTCTCGGCCCTGCGGCCGGCCCTGTCCACCGTAACCACCCGGTAAGTTTCACCGCTGCCGGGATCCCTGAAGATGAAAGGTTCTCCGGTGGTCTGAGGCTGATGGGGTACGCTGCCCACCTCTTCCCCGTCCCTCCATACCTCGTAATGCGACAGGGGTGCATCCGAGGCATGGGCCGTGTCCCAGGCTAGTTCCACATTGTCCCCCCGCAGGATCCTGAAGTTGCGGGGAGGTGTGAGATCCGCTTTGGCCAGCTGGAAATAATTGGTCATCCCGTCTTTCACATGACCCGTTGTTTCCTCCAGCTCCAATCTCTGCTGTTCGTCCATTCCGTCCGGTTCGATCTGGGCCGCGTAATAGTTCTGAACCAGCTGGCACTGCAGGTGGTCGTCCGAGATCTGTCCGATACCGATGATGGCGGTATGGATCCCAGGGGTTGTCAGTGCATATTCCACCAGTGGCTTGCAGGGCAGTTCCTCACTCCCCACGGTCCGCACCACATCCGCGGGTGAGCGCGACCAGCGGGCTTCCTTGGTGTACATGGCCCCGTCGGCAAATACCTTCATGGCAATGATCCCCAGGTTCCTGGCCCTGGCCACCGGGATCACATTGTACTGGTGGTTCAGGTAACGTTTGTCATTGGGATTGATGGCCACAAGCATTCCGCTCAGGATGCCGTACCGGTCACGCTGGATCATTTCGATCATGGCCGGCGAATTGAGGTGGCCCGAAAACCCGATGTGTCTCACAAGCCGTTCATTTTCCGGGTTCATTCCGGTGATGTTGGTGCCATCCCTGAAGTCTCTCAGGGCCACAAGCGCACCGAAATTCTCTTCCGGTTCCGGTGGTGTGTCGAGTCCCCGGTAAAGCACATCCACCTCCTCGAAGGCATTCAGACTGTGCACCAGGATCATGTTCACATAGGCCCCCTCCGGATAATTCCCATTTCCGTCCCCGAACATCTGGGAAAGCGACCGCTTTAAATCGGCCACAGCTCCCTCTCCGTGATCCCCCTGGGTAAAGTTCCCCACACCTTCCATTTCGGGGTATCCACCTTTTGCCCACCGGATGCCGGTCTTGGTGGTCAGCCAGATGGACTCGCGCAGGTCGCTGTCATAATCCGGCTCGCCGGGTACCAGGTTCAGCTGCCTGAATGCCTTTCCGTAATTGCGCTGACTTCCATCATAGACATTGGAGGTATCGAAGTAGTTGATCCCCATTTTAAAAGCCTTCAGAATGATAGGCACCGGGTCCACATCTTCCGGGGTCCACTGCAGTGAGGCCTGTCCCCCGAGTCCCAGCGTGGTCACTCTGAAACCGGTATTGCCAAATTCTCTTTTCATGGGAGCCGGAAGCTGGTCCAGTCTGAATCCGCATCCCGGAAGCAAAGTGATTCCAGCTGCCGCCGCAGCGGACATTTTTACAAATTCGCGCCGGGTAACTGTATGATGTGTCATGGTATATGTTTTTTGGTGCTACTCAAAAATACACAATTCAGATCATATGTTCCAATGTCCGTTTTCGTACGCCCGTGTGCGATTCCGCACCATTCAGCAAGCGTCGTTTTCATGCTAATAGGCAAAGAATCAGGCTTCAGGAGGGTATGGCACAATTTCTGAACATTCTTGAAAAACCGGTAAAAAAATGTGGAAGAATTTTTTGCGCGTCACCCTTCGGAGCATCAGAAAGAACATCACCTTCAACCTGATCAATGTCCTGGGGCTGGCCATCGGGATGGCCAGTGCCATCTTTATCATCCTCTATATCGTCAGCGAAACCAGCTATGACCGTTTCCACGAAAGGGGGGAAGATATCTACAGGCTCTACCTGGACGGAAAAATGGCCGGGGAAGAGATCAAAGGTGCATGGAACAGTCCCATTTTCGGTCCCACTTTTCATGAGGAGATCCCGGAGATCGAGAACTTCTGCCGCTTCGATTTTGCCAACAACCGGCTCATGTGGTCCGATCCGGCCAACAAATTCCTGGAAGGGCATATCATGTATGCCGACTCCACCTTTTTCGAGGTTTTTTCCATCGAACTGCTGGAGGGTAACCCGGTCACCTGTTTGGATGAGCCCAATACCATCCTGCTCTCCAAATCAAAAGTTCCGCAGTATTTCCCGGAAGGGGATCCCATCGGTAAGTCCATCGCCATGAACGAAGAGTCCACACTTTACCGGGTGACGGGGGTGGTGGAGGATGCACCCCGCTATTCGCATTTCTATTACGATTTCATCTGTTCCTATTCGACCTACGAATCCAGCAGGAGGACCATCTGGTTCAACAACCATATGTATACATATATCCTGGTTAGACCCGGAACCGACCAGCAACGGCTGGACGAAAAGATCAATGCTTCCCTGCTGGAGAATATCCGGGCCCAGCTGAAGCAGTTCATGGGGATCGAGCCGGAAGAGTTCGTTGCTGCCGGGAACCGGTACGGTGTTTTCACCCAGCCCATGCTGAAGATCCACCTGGATACGGAGATCGAGGTGCCCAATGATATCGGCTTCCGTCCCATCGGGAACCGCACCTATCTGGTGATTTTCGGGATCATCGCTTTCTTCGTGCTCATTATTGCTTCCATCAACTTCATGAACCTGAGTACCGCCAGGTCGCTGAGCCGGGCCAGGGAAGTGAGTCTCCGGAAAGTGGTGGGCTCTGACCGGAAACAACTGATCCGGCAGTTCCTGTTCGAAAGTGTTTTTCTGAGCCTGGTATCGCTTGTAATCGCCATAGCCCTGGTGATGGTCCTGCTGAACCCGTTCAATAACCTGGTACAACTCAACCTGGATATGGGGGATATGTTCCGGTGGTACATGATCCCCGCCTTCCTGATGCTGGCCATTTTGGTGGGATTGCTCAGCGGAAGCTACCCCTCGTTCGTGCTGGCTTCCTTCAAACCGATCTTTGCCCTGAAGGGAAGCAGCGAAATGAAAAACGGTACCCACTGGCTCCGGAACACCCTGGTGATCGTCCAGTTCTCCATCTCGATCATCATCATTGCCGGGACCCTGGTCATCTTCCGCCAGTTCCGCTATATGACACAAAAGGACCTTGGATTTGAGGAGGAGCAGCTCGTGGTCCTGGAACGGATCCATCCGCTGGGACAACAGATACAGACCTTCAAGGATGAACTGACCGCACACGCTTCCATCCTGTCGGCTTCCAATTCCACGGCCTACCTGGGAGCACCCAACAACAACAATACATACGGTGTCAAGGGAAGGCCGATGGAGGAATCGGTGCTTTTCTATACCTTCTGGGTCGACGAGGATTTCATGGAGACCTACCGTTTTGGTCTGGCCACGCCCGGCAGCCGGTTTTTCTCGGAAGATTTTGCCTCGGACTCTGCCGCCTGTCTGGTCAATGAAACCTCGGTGAGGAATTTCAACCTGGAGGACCCGCTGAACCAGACGATCCTCTGGCCCGCTGATGGCCAGGAATACAGGGAGATGAGGATCATCGGGGTGGTGGAGGATCACCATTTCCTCACTTTGAAACACGAAGTGGCACCCCAGATCCTGATCCTGAAGCCCAAAAGCTGGAACTGGGCCGGGTACCTGACCGTCCGGCTGGCCCCGGGGAGTAAAAATATGGAAGCGGGACTGGCGCATATGGATGAAACCTGGAAAAAATTCACCCGGGACGAACCGCTGCAGTATTTCTTCCTGGACGAGGAACTGGATTCCTTTTATGCAGAGGAAAAACGGACCGGGGCGGTGACCCTGATCTTTTCCATCCTGGCCATTTTCATTGCTTCGCTGGGACTCTTCGGGCTGACTTTGTACAATTCCCAGAAACGGATCCGGGAGATCGGGATCAGGAAGGTGCTGGGCGCCACCGAACCAAACATCATCGCGGTGATCAGCAAAAGTGTTTTGCTGGCCGTGGGGATCTCCATTTTGATCGCCATGCCGGTGGCCTGGTACATGATGCGCGACTGGCTCACGGATTTTCCCTACAACATCGGGTTCCAGCCGTTGCTCTTTATCGCCGCCGCATTGCTGGCCGTGATCATTGCCATGGTGACCGTGACGGTGACCTCCCTGCGGGCGGCCCGCATCAATCCGGCCGAAGCATTGCATTACGAGTAAAGAGATCGACTCCCCGCGCAGCCCATGCGCCCGGGTAATTTAAAAGCGCAATGTGAACTTCACTTTCAGGCGGGCGGAGGATTCCTCGAGCTGGAACCTTTCGAACGGATCTCCGGCAATGCTGTTCCACACCAGGAATACCTCCCTGCCCGGCCGGATGATCCAGCGGAACCTGGACTGCCAGCCTGCGCGGTCTGACCGGGAATCATACTGAATATAATTGTACAGGGTGATATCGGGACTGAAAAGGATGTTGAGATTGAGGCGGTAAATGCTGGCAATGAATCCCTCCCCTTCCAGTTCAATATCATTCCGTACCACTTCCCCGCCCAGGAACAGGGGCACAGCGATCTTGTAACCCGCCTCCAGGCGGGCTTCATGACGGGTACCGCCATAAAACTTCCCCCACCGGTAGGCTGCCGTCGCCCAGAGCGATCTGCGCCGGGCTGATTGTATCCCGCATTGATGCCAGAAGAAAGTGTAGATCCCTGCTGGTACCACATGTCCCCTGTAGATCTGGAATGGCCCTTCCAGGTATTCATAGGACGAGGTCATTTCCCAGGTGACCTGTTCCCCCGATAAAAACCGGATGTTGAGCGGGGTGAATGTTACTTCCCTGGTTAACATTTTTCCGTTAAAATCGCTGATATGATCCATCCCTGTCCCTGCCAGGATCTGAAGGATGCCCCACCTGGAAGGCCTGGGTCCGACCATCAGTTCCCCGTAGGATTGCCTTATCCCGGGCCGGGGAACGAATCCAGTTCCGGCAACAAAGTCTTCCTGGATTTGGAGGTGCCCGGCCCTCAGGTGGACCAGGTCATTGGGATATAACAATTCGGCACCCCAGGCCAGCGATCTTTCGCTGCCGTTCTGTCCCTCATCTTCCGAAAAAGTGAAGGATCTCAGGCCGTAGACTGTCAGGGACAGGTTCCTGTCCCCCCGAAAACGCGATGTGGCCAGTTTCGCGTCAAGCCCCACCAGCAGGGCCGGCCGGTCCTGGATGGCATTCCCCCAGGTGCTTATCATACCGATCTGAGATTGCTCACCCATATTCCGTGAGACCCTGGTTACAGCAAAATGGGTGTTACGCCAATCCCGGCGCTGATCCTTCATGTACATGGCTCCGATGTTCCATTGTCCCGCCTGGCCGGTGACCTTACTTCCAAAAAGGACCGGGACGGGACTTCCCGCAGAATCGAGCCCGATGCGCCTTGTGAAAAACGGGATCATCCTGGTATTCCAGGGATTCTCCCGGTCGCCGTTGATCCCGAAATTAAAGTAATTGGCCCCGTCCAGGAAGAAATCGCGTTTTTCCGGATAGAACAGGCTGAACCGGGTCAGGTTGATCTCCCGGTCGTCCACCTCGGTCTGGGCAAAGTCCGTATTGATGGTAATGGCCGCCTTCAGACCCGGCGTGATGTTATAATAGGTTTCCAGTCCGGCATTGAGCACTCCCCGGCTTCCTTCCGGTCCGCCGCTATAATCCAAGCCTGTAAGGCCATAGGGGACAACATCCAGGCCCAGTCCCTGGCTGATCCCTTCCAGCCCGGTGAGAAGTCCTGCATCGGAGACCTGGAACTTGTGGGTGTTCAGATTGGCCACCGGCCAGTAACCCGTCTCCTGGTTTCGCACATGGTACCGGATCAGCTTCAGTCCCCAGTGTTCAAGCCCCTTTTCAAATCCCATGGTCTTGAACGGAATGGCCATTTCGACATCCCAGCCTTCCCAGTGTATGCTTGCTTTACCGGTCCAGAGACCATCCCACGCTTTGTTGAATGCCGCCCCGTTCTCACTGATGATGGCATCTCCGATGGAACCACGGGGTCCCACCTGGAACCAGTACCCATTCCTCCGGTCCAGGTAGGTGTCCAGGATGACCTGGACGCGGTCATCGTTCGAAAGGTCCACATCCCGTGCCATCTCCTTGGCGGTGACGGTGGAAGGATCACAGAAACAGCGGAATCCCACATAGAGATGGTCCCTGTCAAAACCGAGATAAACCTCCGTGGCCTGTGAAAACGGCTCACCGGTATCCGGTTCCCTCTGCCGGAATTGGGTCACCGGTTGGGCGCTCCTCCACACACCGTCATTGACAATCCCGTCGATGACCGGGGGATGATCGAACCGGACTGCCTCCACCTGTAATTTCAGCGTATCTGTACTGAACCGTTCCTGACCCTGAAGCAATTGTATCAGGCTCAGTATGGCACAGGAAAACAGCATGGCCCGATGCCGTGATGATGATTGCATGAGGAGTTGAATATAACATTTTCAGGAGAAAAACGAACTCAGGCAGAACCAGTGGTTTTATGACGGATTGAAAAAGGTGAGGAATGCTAGTCTGGAAAAAAATGGTTAAGTTTAGGACAGAAACCAATGATGCATGGAAACAATGAATACAGAAAGCAGGAGAGATTTCCTCAAAAAAACAGGGGCTGTGGCCACCGGGATTGCCCTGGGAGGCACCTCCATATCCGCCAAAAGTTACCGCCGGATCATCGGTGCCAATGAGCGGTTAAACCTGGCAGTGATCGGCTGTTACCGGAGGGCGGGCGCATTTCGCGGCTCTTTCGGGGAACTGAAAGACCACCTGAACATTGCTTATGTCTGTGATGTGGTGAAAGAAAGGAGGGATGCATATGCGGCATCCCTGAAAGAAGCGGTGGGTTATGTCCCCCCGGCTGTCAACGATTTCAGGGAGGTCCTGGCGGATGAGAAGGTGGATGCCGTTTTTCAGCTGACCCCGGATCACTGGCACGGTCCCGGTTCGTACATGGCCATGAAAGCCGGAAAACATGTCTACGTGGAAAAACCGCTCAGCCACAATCCGCACGAGGGTGATCTTTTTCTGAAATTCCGGGACCGGTACGACCGGTTGGTGATGATGGGTACCCAGCAGCGCTCCCAGCTTAGCGCCCGGAAAGTGATCAAAGAGATACATGACGGACTCATCGGGAAGGTCTACCATGTGGTAGCCCACTACGCCAACCAGCGGGGATCCATTGGCAACGGGACAGTGGTTCCCGTACCCGGGGGATTTGACTGGGATTTGTTCCAGGGGCCGGCACCCCGGGAGGTGTTCAGGGACATTTATTTCGATTACAACTGGCACTGGTTCTGGCCATGGGGTACGGGAGAGACAGGGAACAATGCCACCCATGAGTTCGATGTGGCCAGGTGGGTCCTGCAGGTCGAACATCCCGAAGGGGTCTTCTGCAATGCGGGGAAATACCATTTCGTGGACGATGACTGGACCATGTACGACACCATGGATGTGACTTTCACCTATCCCGGGGGAAAGAGTATCCGCTGGGACGGCAAGAGCCGGACCAATTACCACACATACGGATCGGACCGGGGCAATGTGGTTTTCGGGTCGGAGGGGACCGTCACCATCACCAGGAACGGATTCAAACAGTTTGATCTGAAAGGAAAGCTGGTGAGGGAAGAGAACGAGCCCTCACGGAGCGTGACCACCGCTGCCGGCGGGGAGGGAGACATCACCACCAGCCACATCTTCAATTTCCTGCAGGCCGTCCGGGGAAAGGAAAAGCCCAATGTATCGCTGGAGGAGTCGGTAAAAAGCACCCACCTGGTCCACCTGGCCAACATCGCCTACAGGGCCGGGGCCTCGTTGCAATGCGATCCTGTTACCGGTCATATCCTGGACCGGGAGGTCATGGAGCGCTACTGGTCCAGGGAGTACGAGCAGGGCTGGGAACCGGAGATCTGAGACCGGATCTTTCTGGCAGAATTATCTCAGATGGACTGGCAGGACAATTCTGCGGTGATGAGCATCAGTTCTGCAATGTTACCCCTCACCACCCGGGGAATGCTGATATCGTAATCCTCCGGGTTGAGCGTGAATTCGGTTCTGGCAACAACACCGTTTTCAGTGACTTCCAGGGTACCTTCCGCCGAAACCTGCCTGGTTACCCCGTGGATGGTCATCTCCCCTTCCACCAGAACCGGGTAGATCCCCTTTGAGGAATAATCCACCGTCTCATGGTTGGTGATCTTTCCGTTGAAAGTGGCCCTGGGAAATTTTTCGGACTCCACATAGTTCTCGTTAAAATGCTCCTGCATCAGCTTTTTCTCAAACTGGAACCGGGTCATCTGTACGATTATAACCACCTCTCCCTTTTCACCGTCTATGACAGCCCCCACTTCATTGTTCAGGGCGGTAATGTCTTCAATGGGGGTATGGGAATAAAAACTGATGCTGCCTTCGTTGGTGAGGAATTTCCCCTGGCCGGAAAGGGACAAGGTGATGATCATCATCACCCATCCCGAAATAATAGACTTTCTCATTGTGTGATGGTTTCTGTCTATTACTTTAACTGAAAAACGCGGGAAATGTTGAATCCCATATGAATATCCCCGTCAATCCACCGTCCTGTCGTGAAACCGATGATCCCGTTTTCACGCATGGCCACCGAGTTGGTGAGGATGATCTGGAAAACATGTCCCCCCGTTTCGATATCGAATCCAACGGCCAGTGGATTGAAAATTTCTGCAGACAGCAATTGGTCTTCGGGGGTGAACACATAATAATACTCCGCATTGAAGGAAATCCTGCTGGTGAGTTTCATGCGTGCTCCCGCTCCAAGGGCAAACAGGTCATTGGGATCAGAAACCGTTTCCACCAGGTTCCGGTGCAGGTAGGAAGGGGTCAGCTGGAAAGAGAATCTCTGGCTGAATTTTCGCGCAACCATTAACTGATGGGCATAGGAGATCCGGTGATAAAAATGGTTATCCCTCTCAGGATCATTCCAGCGAAGGCCATTCACATATGCGCCTGACATAAACGAAACCGACACGGGCATGTTCCTGGCACCGGCGGACTGCCTCAGCAGACTGAATTTCATAAATCCGTCCACTGTCTTTTCAAATGTGCCCCTGCCTACACCGACCATCAGCCAGTCACGTATCCCGTATTCGAGGCTCAGATGGATATTGGCCTGGTCGATCCCGAAAAATTCATAGGCTCCGGAATTCACCCTGCCGAAACGGTGCGATATCCTGAAGTCCATTTGTCCTTCAGGCATCCGCTCGATGGAATGTCCGTTCATGACCCTTGTGGCCTTGAAAGTGGCCGAGGTATATTCCGTGGTTTCTTCCATCTGTTCTTCCAGGAGTGCCTCAAGATCCTGACCTGCAGCTCCCATCCAGGCAATGGACAGGAACATGCAAATGATGAGGGGCCGTATTCTTTTTTTCATGACAGGAATATGATTTTCAGATCAGTTTCCGGGACTGCCGTCAGCCACCCATGCTTCGAATTTCAGGATGGTGCATGCATCCAGTTTGCTCCTTCCCTTTGGCATGGGTGAATAGCCGGTTTCATGGTTGATGCTTCCGGTGATTCTTTCCGATAAGGCCACCACATCCTGGTAATCTTCGAGGCGGATGCCGTTACCGAAGGATGGAGCGTTCAGGTTGCTGTGACAGACATAGCAATTCCCGGATAAGATGGAAATGATATCCCGTGAAAACGACACATCTGTCGTATCACATTCGCCCGGTCCGGGGTAGAGCGTTTCCTCGTTGTCCCAGGAACAGCCCGGGAGGAGCAGGATCAGCAGGATACAGGGTAACAGTTTTTTCATATAAGGTCTTTTCATTTGCCAGGGAACGGAATGACTTTCCTGGAGGCAGGAGGGGTCAGCATGTGCAGTCTGATCGATCAATTTATTTCTCATAAATATACGGAGTACGAATCAAACAACATACCCTGAATCCCCGGAAATTCAATACGATTACCCATTCCCGGGATCCCGAAGGACCTGGAATCATGTATTTAACACGTTTTTAACATCTTTCGCCGGAACTATCATCCCTTTGGAATGTATTTAAGGATACACCAAAATGATTGAATATGAAAAGAACATTTACCCAATCCTTTGACTTTACCTGTATTTGGATAGCTGCGCTGGCGATCATGATGCATTCAGGGCTGTCCGCCCAGACCACGCATACGGTAACCGTTGGGGACTACGTGTTTACACCCGCTGAACTGCACATTGCTGCCGGTGACGAGGTGGTGTGGAACAATACCTCGGGAAGTCACAATGTAAACGGAACACAAACCACCTACCCGTCCAACCCCGAATCTTTCGGAAATAATGTGGGGACGAACTGGACCTTCAGCCATGTGTTCACTTTGCCCGGGACTTATGACTACCGGTGCGATCCGCATATCGCTTTTGGCATGGTGGGCAAAATCATTGTTGAAGAGGCCGCAACGGCCACCCTGACTGTGAATTTCAGCAACATGACCCCCCATGTCGGCCAGATGCTCTCACTCTTTGTGAGGGAACTTTCATCAGGAGAGTACCTGGATACGGTAGTGTTGGAGGAGATCCCGGCCGCTGAATTCACCCTGACAACCCATGTAATCGAGCAGGGAGGTTCCTATATGCTGGATTTTTATGCGGACCATAACGGGAACGGTGTGTATGATTCACCACCGGTGGATCATGCCTGGAGACTGGAAACCGGGGAAGCGATGGGTGATGTGGAGGTGGAGTTCATCCACAACACGGAGTTTACCGATATTTTCGGGACAACAGGGACGGGAACCGAAATCATGGCAATGAAAGTTTCCCTGTTTCCCAATCCGGCCAGGGACCAATTTTACATTGCATCCGGAACGGTCCCCGCATCTGTTTCCATCTTCAGCGTGACAGGAACCAGACTGAGAACAGTACGGAATATTCATTCATCTGAACATCCTGTCTCACTCGCAGGGATCGGTGCAGGTGTCTACTTCGTGGAAGTGACCGGCATCGGCGGGGCCCGGTGGGTCGGCCGGCTGGTGATCAGGTAAACGGCCAAGGTGCAATTGCGCCGGCAGCAATTAGAGAGAAATTTCAGAAGAAGCAAGGGTATTCCATTTTTGCGCACAAGATCCATTGTTAAAAAAAACATTATCAGGCGCCTGGTTTTGTGATAACTTTAGTAAAGTGACTGCTGATACTATCACAAAACCAGGACCCTTATGTCAAAACTCGCCAATCTGCTGTTTCAAAGACGGTTGTTCTTTATTTCTGTTGCCCTTCTCTTCTCCTTCAACCTCTTTTCACAGACCTTTATTTTAAACGAAGATTTTTCATCTGCCGGCGGTTCCATCCCTCCCTACGGATGGATCAATGATGCGATTGTCGGGGAGGCGGAAGACCTGTGGCACTTTGACAATCCGGGAAACCGTGTTGTGAACTTTCCGGTGATCGGCACTTTTGCCATTTTTGACAGCGAACAGATCTCCAATGATGGAAATGCAGAATCGGTGGTACTGGAAACACCCTTCTTTGATGCCACTGTCAGCCAGGAGATCCTGTTGTCATTTGACCATTATTTTTTAGGTGGTAACGGAGCATCCGGGAGCATTGAAGTATTTGACGGGGATGAATGGTTCGTCATAAAAAATTTTACCGATACCACCGATAATCCGGTAAGGGAGATCCTTGATCTTTCGGGATTTGCGGGTGGTGTTCCCAATGCGAAGCTCCGTTTCCTGTGGGCAGGGGACAGTATCGGCTTCTGGGCCATAGATAACATCAGCATTTACACGCCATTTCCCACAGATGCCGGAGTTACCGGCCTGGACCATCCCGCAATGCCCTTCCCGGCCGGAACACATCCCATCAGGGTGACCCTGGCCAATTTCGGGGCCAATACCCTTGTCGCAACCTCCATCCACTGGACAGTGAACGGGGTGGAGCAAACCCCGTATGCATGGTCCGGATCACTTTCTTCCGGGACCAGGGAATCGGGGATCACCATCGGGGATTACGCATTTGTCTCCGGTAAAAAAACGGTTTTTAAAATATGGCAGACCGGTCCCAACGGGGAAGATGACGGATATGCCCAGAACGACACCACCATCAAAATTCTTTATACTGCCCTCTGTGGCACCTACACGGTGGGAGGGTCCAACCCCGATTTTGAGAACTTTGAGGAAGTGGCCACCGCCCTGAACAATGCAGGGATCACCTGCCCGGTGATCTTCGAGGTAAGAGACGGGGTGTATGACGAGCAGATCAAGCTGTATGAGATCAGCGGTGTGAGCCAGGTGAACACGGTCACGTTCCGT
>DSEO01000311.1 GCA_011056635.1 Bacteroides sp. | reverse complement strand
GGCAGGATCATCAGAAGGCTGACATACAGTCTGAGTCCGAAACAGAAGATCGTATTTGTGCTGAGCGAACTGGAAGGCCTGTCCCACGCTGATATATCGGATATCACGGGCATGGGGAAAACATCGGTGAAGAGCAATCTGCATCACGCACGGAGAAAGATCGGCGAACAGATAAAAAAATATATCTGAACATGAAAAACCAGGATACATATTCCAGAATCATGGAAGCCCTCAGGCGGAATGCGCCAGTTTTGACGGACAAGGAGAAACTGGAGGAACAGATCATGAGCCGGATCCGGGAGTCCGGGGAGCAGTCCGCATTGCAGGAGCGGGTCAGTCGATACCTGTTTGGCTGGACGGATCATGGCTGGATCAGAAGATCCATGGCTGCCGCCGCCACACTGATCATCGGGATCTTCATTATTCAGCAGATCAGTGTGACAAGAAGGATCAATGACCTGGAAGAGCGTCTGATCACCACCGTCAACGGGATCAGTCAATCCGAACCCGCAATGGGGATCATGCAGAAAGCTTTTCTGAACAGGGTGATCAGGGACCGGGCAGCGGGCGACAGCATCACGGTTTCCAGGGCGGATATGGAGGAGTTGCTGGATTCCTACATGGAACTCCGGGAGAATTACAATTTGCTGAAGCAGTACATGGGTCCCGGACCCTTTCCGGACGATGTTACAGCCCCCGATACCGGGGATGCTGAAAGAAAAGATCCATCAAACTTAAACCTGTAATACCATGAAGCGAAAGATCAAAATAGCGATAATGACGATAGGCATGACCGTGTTATTTTCGTGTGGATACGACACGCACGTGATCAACATCGTGCATGAGGACGGCTCTGTTACCCGGAGGGTCGTGATGGAGGGTGCTGAACCGGACTTTGACCCGGATCTTTACAGGGTGCCCGTGGACAGTACCTGGCAGATTGAGATCAGTGCGGATACCTCCGGCAGCAGCGAACAGAAATGGATCCTTACCGCGGAAAAATATTTTGCGAACGTGGAAGAGATCAACCAGGCATACCAGGGTGACAGCGGGGTCAACAGCGGACTTGAGAGAAGTGCGGCATTTTCAAAACGATTCAGATGGTTTACCACGACCTTCAGGTTCAGTGAAAGGGTGCAGCCCGTGCTGACCGTCTCCTGCCCGATGTCAGAATTCCTGGATGAGGAGGAGCTTGCGTTCCTGTACCTGCCTGAAAAGGTGAGAGAAAGCCTGCTGAATGGTCCGGATAGCATCTATTACGGGGACCTGCAGGAGAATACGGACTCCATTGGTGAAATTTGGGTGTGGACCAGCATCGTGCGGCAATGGACGGAGATCTTTTATGACCGGTTCGGAAATGATCCCGGTCTCCAAATCAGCCGGGAGGAAATGCGGTCAATGGAGGGAGCGCTGCTGGAACAGATTGTCCGGGAAACGAATGATGAACAGGCAGGGACGGAGGAGCCCGTTGAGATGGGCGGCGAAGAAGGGGACGATGAACTGGCCCGGATCCTCATTCCAGTGGCGGGAAAAGCGTTTTACCAGGAATTCAGGAGTGAAATTGACAGTGCGGGATCCGTGCTGGAAGAAATGATAGAACCCTTTGTAGCGACCGCCAGTTATACCATCGAGATCCGGATGCCGGGAAGGATCATCGCATCCAACGGTTATGCAGGGACCGGTCAGGAAACCGGTGGAGGAAAATATATGCTGTGGTCCGTTTCCGGAGAGTACTTTCTCACAGAGCCCTATGAAATGTGGGTGGAATCCCAGGTCAGCAATTACTGGACCTGGATCGTCACGGGGCTTTTCGTACTTTTTGTGATCGCGGGACTGGTGGTACGCCGAAGAAAGACGTCGAATCTTCATTGATCATTTCAGTTTCTTTTCCTAATATTATGCACTGATTCTTTTAAATTCGGTGTATAATCTATCATTCATACATCCATGTATTACAAAGAGGACTGGCCGGCAGCAAAAAGCCGGCTGGAAGCATTCTGGGCGGGTGAGGAAACCGACAGGGCCCTGGTAGGAATCCTGGCACCCCGAAAAACTTCAAAACTGCCGCGGTTCCCGCATCTGACCCACGGTCCATGGCTGGGGGGTCTGGAGAAATTCACTGAGAAGGACAATGACAAGATCATGCAGTGGTGGACCGACCCGGAGCAGAATTACAGGAGGATGAAGCGCTGGTTTGAGAATACCTTTTTTGGCGGTGAGGCAGCCCCGGCCACCTATATCAACTGGGGGGCTTCGGCAGGGTGTGCTTTCTGGGGTGCAACACCCATTTTCAAGACCAATACGGTATGGTTCCCCAGAGTGATCCGGGACTGGTCCGATTGGGAATGGCATTTCGATCCGGAACGCAACGCTTACTGGCAGATGATCCTGGAGATCATGAAGGTATTCATCGAGAACAATGATGAATCCTACTTTCTGGGAGTTCCCGAGATTGGCAACGCTGCCGACAATCTCTCATTGCTCAGGGGATCGGATGATCTGGCCACAGATACCCTGCTTTATCCGGAACCGCTGAAAAAGGCCGTGGATGTCATGTCGGATGCATGGATTGATACCCACCAAGTGCTCCATGCCATGTGTGCGGAGCAGAATCAGGGAGGCGGGGTGCTGGCGTGGCTAAACCTCTGGGCGCCGGGGAAACACGACCAGGTGGCCAATGACTTTTCGACGATGATATCCACGGATGTTTTCCGTGAGTTCTTCTTCCCTGAACTGATCAAAATGGGCAGCTGGCTGGATTATACAACCTTCCACCTGGATGGGCAGCAATGTATCCGGATGCACACGGATGCGTTGCTGGAACTGGACGTGATAAACTGTATCCAGTTCACACCCGGGGCGGGTGCCCCTCCCACATCATCCGCGGAATATATTCCCATATTTCGGAGCATACAGCAGGCGGGCAAAAGGCTTTACCTGCTCGCCGATCCGGAAGAAATCGAATTTTTGCTGGATCACCTTTCTTCAAAGGGATTGTTCCTGAACACATATGCTGAATCCGAGCAGGAAGCACGCGACCTGATCAAACTGGTGGGAAAGCGCTCTGTGATCAGATAATCCAGATAACACAGCCATTATCATGAATCCCGTCAAGAAAAAAGTTCAGGTCATTGAATACGAAAGAGAACCGGTTCCCGAAAACCGGACCAAATCAGCCGCTTCTTTCTGGGGCCTCTTCTCAAGCGAACATGTGGCAGGGACGGAGTTGCTGATCGGTCCCCTGTTCGTGGTGCACGGTGTGGCAGCTATTGATGTGCTTGTGGGACTGGTCCTGGGCAACATCCTTGCCGTGCTGAGCTGGCGTTACCTGACGGTTCCCATTGCCATTAAACACAGGCTCACCCTGTATTTCCACCTGGAGAAGATCGGGGGCAGGAAACTGGTGATCCTCTACAACCTGGCGAACGGATTGCTGTGGTGTTTCATCGCAGGTGCCATGATTTCGGTGTCGGCTTCCGCGGTGAGCGTATTCCTGCCGGTCGAGCAGCCCAGCCTGGATGCCGTTTTGCCCGAGAGCCTTTCCATGGTCCTCCTGGTCCTCCTGGTGGGCCTGCTCATCTCCATTATCGCGGCAAGGGGGTACGATGCGGTATCACGGTTTGCCACCATTGCCGCACCCTGGATGGTAGTCATGTTCATTGCACTGGGGATATCCACCCTGCCTGACCTGGGGATCCATTCCACGGGTGAGTTCTGGGAGAAGGCCAACGACGTGATATGGAAGGGTCACAACCAGCCGGGTTTTATTAAATTCACCTTCTGGCATATTCTGTTTTTCAGCTGGTTCGGCAACATGGCCTGGCATATCGGTATGGGAGATCTGACCATTTTTCGCTATGCAAAAAAAGCATCCTACGGGTTTGCCTCCGTTTCAGGGATGTTCCTCGGGCATTACATCGCCTGGATCTGTGCCGGCATGCTGTATGCCGTTCAACTGCAGGCGGATCCGTCCAACACAACCGTTACGCCGGGTCCCATGGCCAGCAGCACCATGGGCTTTGCAGGGGTACTGCTGGTGCTGATCTCCGGCTGGACCACGGCCAACCCGATCATCTACAGGTCGGGCCTGGCTTTCCAGTCGGTTAACAGCAAATGGTCCAGATACAGGGTCACCCTTGTGGCCGGAGGAGTGGCCAGTTTCATTGCCATTTTTCCCGGGCTTTCCATGCGATTCCTGGATCTGGCTGCACTGTACGGACTCATCCTGATGCCCATGGGAGCGGTCATCTTTGCGGATCATTACCTGATGAAACCCCTGGGTATGGTCTCTTTTTTCGCTGAAAAAAGGAATATTCCATTTTACCTTCCGCCGACCATCGCGTGGTTCCTTACACTCGGTTTCTGCCTGGTGCTGAATCTCTATTCCGGGATCCAGGTGTTCTTCCTGGGGCTGCCGGGATGGTTTATGGCGGTTATACTCTATCTCGTATTCAGCCTTTATTATCAGCGTAAATTCAATCAAGCATGAGAAGAGTTACGTTACTACGCGGCCTGGCCGTGTCGGGACTGGTATTGATTTTCACGGCGAGCGTCCTGTATGCAGCGGGAAGCATCATGCGTGACCTTTTCCTTTACCTGCTGGTGGCCGGGACGGTGCTCTGGTTCGGAGGAATCCTCATTGCCAGGCGGACCGGGGGCAGGCATGCCACTGAAATTCCCAATGAACATAAAAACTGAAGCGCCATGAAACTGACCATGCACACTGTTCTGAAAGGGTCCGTACCGGCGTTCATGGTACTGTGCCTGATAAGGGGATGTGCATCCGATCCCCGGGCAATACATGAACGCTGGACCGCCGTTGAAGCATGGTCCTGGTGGGAGGAAACCGGCTGGGTCAGCGGGTGTAACTTTCAGCCGAGCACCGCCGTGAATCAGCTGGAAATGTGGCAGGAAGAGACCTTCGATCCGGAGACCATAAACAGAGAGCTGGGATGGGCAGAGGATTTGGGATTCAACATCATGCGGGTTTATCTGCACAGCTATGCATGGAAACAGGATCCTGACGGGTTCAAGGACCGGATTGCCAGGTATCTTGCCATAGCGGACAGTCACGGCATGGGAACCATGTTCGTCTTCTTTGATGATTGCTGGAATCCGGTTGCCAGGCCGGGACCCCAGCCGGAGCCGGTTACGGGGGTTCATAATTCGGGATGGGTCCAGGATCCGGGCTGCGATGTGAGACAGGATACGATCGCCCTGTTTGCCTGGCTGGAAACGTATGTGAAGGATATACTGACCACATTTGGTTCGGACAGGCGCGTACTGGTCTGGGATCTTTACAACGAACCGGGCAACTCGGACCATGGCAGTGCATCACTTCCGCTGCTGAAAAATGTATTCAGGTGGGCACGGGAAGCAGAGCCGGAACAACCGCTGACAAGCGGGATCTGGCGACTTGACCTGGATTCACTGAACCTTTTCCAGGCACAGCATTCGGACATCATCACCTATCACAATTACCTGGATCAGGAGGTGCACCGTACCTGGCTGCAATTACTCAAAACGCATGGCCGGCCAATGATCTGCACCGAATACATGGCAAGACATTTCAACAGTAAATTCACGAATGTACTGCCCATGCTGAGGGAAGAAAATATTGGTGCAATTAACTGGGGACTGGTTTCCGGGAAGACAAACACCATATATAAGTGGAGTACGCCCATGCCGGAGGGGGGAGAACCCGAGATATGGTTTACGGACATCTTCCGGAGGGACGGAACCCCTTTCAGCCAGGAAGAGATCATGGTCATTAAAAAGGTGAACAGGGTAACGGCAGATCCGATGTAATCAAACATATTCCCTCCGCCTGCAGGAATCCCGGTATGATGTATATTTGCTTTATGCGGCATGATGAGAATACATTGCTGAATCAAATAAGGGAGGGTGACAGGGAAGGGTTCAGGTTATTGTTTGACCTTTATTATAAACGATTGTACCTGTATTCCTCCCATTACCTGGAGGACCCCAATACCGCAGAAGACCTTGTACAGGAGGTTTTCCTTTATATCTGGAAAAACCGCAGCAGGATCCGTATCTCCTCGTCGCTTTCCGGCTATCTCTTTGCCTCCATTCATCACCGTTGTATCGAGTACCTCAGGAAGGCCAGGTTGATGGAATCCTACCGGAAGGATCTGGAGATGAAGCTGAAAGAGGCCCAGATCATGCTGTGCCATGCTACTGATTTTTCCTTTGACGAATTGGATCTTGCTGAGGTGCAATCATTGATCGATAGGGTCATAACCGGTCTTCCAACAAGGACACAGGAAGTCTTCCTTTTGAGCCGGCAGGAGGGTCTCTCACATGTGGAAATCGCGGACAAGCTCGGTGTTTCCGTCAAGGCCGTGGAATACCATATCACCAATGCTTTAAAAAGCCTGAGGAGTGCGCTGGTCCCCCGCTGATCAGAAATTTTCACCTCCTTGCTTAGGGTTTTTTCACTGCGGATCGCCTATAGATATATACAGCAACTGATAATATGGATAAAATGAATATAGAGTCTCTGGTCTTCAGATATCTGTCTGGAGATGCCTCAGACGGGGAAAGGGACATTGTATGCAATTGGCTGAATGATTCCGCTAAGAATGAGAAGACCTTTGCCGTTCTGAAAAAAATATTCGTTGAACTGGAATACCGGTACGATGATTCCATCGACAGTGATGCTGCCTTCCGGAAATTCCAGAGCCTTACGGTTGATAAGGCAAATGAGAAGCCTTCCGGCAAACCCTTGCGGTGGGTTATGGTATGGAAATATGCCGCCGCTGTCCTTTTTATCATGGTTACCGCGCTGACGGCTTATTTTATCGGCAGACGCTCTCCTGTTGAAGTGGAAATGGCTGCATTTGAGGTCAGCGTACCCCTTGGCGGCAAATCCTCCGTCATGCTGCCCGACGGATCCAGTGTCTGGCTGAATGCAGGGAGTCATCTTACCTATAGCCTGGATGCAGGATCCGGTTCGAGGAATGCCCATCTGGAAGGGGAAGGGCTCTTCACCATTGAGAAGAACAAATATCCGTTCATCGTGCATACCTCCCATCTGGAAATTCATGTAACCGGCACCAGGTTCAATGTGAAATCCTATCCGGATGATGAGAAAATCGAAACCACCCTGCTTGAGGGTGAGATCCGCATTGAGGCAAATGCAGACAGTGCACCCATTTATATCAGACCCAACCAGAAACTGAGTTACCAGAAAAACCTGGGGAAAGCGCGGGTGGTTTCAGTGGAGACGGATCAGCCCGTTCGGAAAGAGGAGGCAAGAACCCTGCGCCACGATGCGATCGAGGTATATTCCAATGTGGATGTGGAGGAAGCCGTATCATGGCAGTCCGGCATCATGCATATTGAAGGAGAAAGTCTGGAAAGCCTGGCAAAGAAGCTGGGGAGAAAATACGACGTGAGCTTTCTTTTTGAGGATGAGGAACTGAAGACCTATTCCTATTCCGGTACCATCCTGGATTTCCCTCTGGGCCAGGTACTGGAGGCATTGAAACTGACTTCCCCGGTGGATTATCAGATCAGGGAAAAGACAGTGCGGCTCTACCTGAACAAAGATTTTAAAAAATGATTACCCGTACCACTTAATCCAATCACTATGAAACGAATTTACCTGTGTTGCTTCCTGGGAATCCTCCTGTTCCCCGGATACCTGTTATCACAGACCCGGTTGCTGGATGTCAGGGTGGAGAATATGCGTTTGAGGGAGGTATTCCGCGAGATCGAAAAGAGCAGCGGTTATGCGTTCTTCTACAGCGACCAGTATGCGGGACTGGAGAGGCTGGTTTCACTGGACATTGAGGATCAGAATATTGAATATATCATGGATCGCATGCTGGAATCATCCGATCTGGATTACAGGATCCTCGATGACAACTTTATCGTGATCACTCCCAAGAACAGCGTGAGCCAGCAGAACAGGATGGTTTCCGGTACGGTGACGGATGCCTTCACGGGGGAGGCCCTGATCGGAGCCAATGTTGTCATTGAAGGAACCACGTCGGGTGTGATCACCGATGTGGATGGCAAGTTCTCCATCACACCGCCGGAGACAGGAGGTGCACTGGTCATTTCCTATGTGGGATACCTTCCTCAGCGGATCCCGGTCACCGATCAGTCCATTCTCAGCGTACAGCTCGTCCCCGACGTACAGAAACTGGAGGAAGTGGTGGTGACAGGATACGGGATCCAGAAGAAGCGCGACCTGACCGGTGCGGTATCGGTGGTGGATGTGGACGAAATGAACAAGGTGACCGTGACGGGTGTGGGTGATGCGATCCAGGGACAGGTCGCAGGAATCTCGGTTTTCTCCTCCGGAGATCCCGGCAGCATGGGCCAGGTCAGGATCCGCGGCGTGGGATCCTTTTCCACCGTTGGTCCCCTGTACGTGATTGACGGATTGATCCTGAACGATGCAAATCATCTGAATGTGAATGATATTGAATCCATCCAGGTGCTCAAAGATGCATCTGCTGCCGCAATCTACGGAGCCAGGGGAGCCAACGGGGTGATCATCATCACAACCAAACGGGGCTCTGAAGGTCCGGCCAGGGTGAACTTCACGGCCACCTACGGGATGGAGGAACTTGCCAGGAAAATTGAGATGATGGAAACCCCGGAATACCTTTATTATAACCAGCTGAGCTTTATCAATGGCGGGTCCGAATGGATGGGAAGGCCGGAACCCGGACAGGAGATCCCCAACACCGACTGGCAAAAGGCGATCTTTGAACGGGGGAGCATTCAGGATTACAATTTCTCCGTATCCGGTGGAGGGGCCAACAGCAACTACATGGTTGGAGCCGGTTATTTCAACCAGGATGGGGTGCTGGAGGGTCCCTGGTACGATCGCTACACCTTCCGGGTGAATACGGAAGGCAAACAGGGCCCCATCACTTTCGGGGAGAACCTTTCATACGGACATACAGAGCGGAAACTGACCAATACCGGCGCCAGTTCCTTTGCCAATGCCCTCAGTATGCCGCCAGTGATCCCTGTATATGATCCAGACGAGATCAGCGGACGCGGCGGATATGGCTACGGATCGGTGAAATACCCCACCTACAGCACCAATCCGGTGGCCCAGCAGGAATCCATCAACGACCGCCAGTCTGCCAACCGCCTGGTGGGAAATGTATATGGAATTTGGGAGATCTTCAGGGGGCTTAGCTACAAGGCCAATTTCGGGATCGATTTCTGGTATGCGAGGCGCAAGAGTGAGGACCTGGGGGCCACCAAAAGGTACCTTTCGGTGGAGACCAGATGGGACGACAAGCTTTGGCAGAACAGCGACGAACGGCTGGGTCTTCTGATGGAACATACCCTGACTTACGATCTTTCGGTGGACAGGCATCAGCTCACTGCCCTGCTCGGTTACACGGCCCAGAAGAACAATTACAAATACCTGGCTGCGGAGGGTTACAACCAGCTGGTGGACGGATTATGGCAGATCGACCTGGCAAGTGTGCAGAACAACATGTGGGGCAGTGAGCAGGCGAATTCCATGATCTCCTACCTGGGGCGGGTGGACTACAATTTCGATAACCGGTACCTTTTTCAGTTCAATATCCGAAGGGACGGATCCTCCAAGTTCGGACCGGCCAATCGATGGGGTACATTCCCCTCTGCCTCATTCGGCTGGCGGGTGGGGAACGAAAGCTTCCTGGAGTCCATCAAGGATGTCCTCAGTGACCTGAAGTTCAGGGTTAGTTACGGAAAGCTGGGCGATATGCAGGCACTGGGAAATTACGATTACCAGGCAACGATCAACTACAGCGGTCCCTATGAAGGTTTTTACGCCGTTCTCGGTGCCGATCAGACCGTCCGGGAAGGAGGCCTGCAGAGCAACCGGGTCAATCCGAACCTGGGCTGGGAAACCAAAACCACCCTGAATATCGGGGCTGATTTCGGATTATGGCGCAACAAGATGTACGGGACCATCGAATGGTTCAATTCCAAATCCACCGACCTGCTTGTCACCCTCCCGCTGGCCATGGCCACCGGGGTCGGGGTGGACCAGTACCTGGCGGATGCCAATGAATGGACCAATTACGGCGAAATGAGGAACAGGGGCTTTGAAATCACCCTCGGATGGAGGGACCAGATGGGAGATTTGAAGTACAACGTGAATACGAACTGGACGACCATTGAGAATACGGTGCTGAAGCTGGGTGCATCCGAAGGATACAGGGAAGGATGGTATAACCAGGTGAACAGGACGGAGGAGGGAAGGTCCATTGCCGGATTCTACCTGATCGAAACGGACGGAATCTTCCAGTCCATGGATGAGGTGTTTGAGCATACCACCCAGGTTTACAATGAGCATTCGGATGCATATGAGACCGTACTTGTACAGCCCAATGCCAAGCCCGGAGATATCCGTTATTTGGATTTCAATGAAGACGGAAAAATAGACCTGAATGACCGGCAGTGGCTGGGGAGTCCGTTCCCTGATTTTGAATTCGGACTGAACCTGACTGCTGAGTACAGGGGTTTCGACCTTACCATGTTCTGGCTGGGCGTATACGGGAATGAGATTTTCAACGGATTGAGGCTGGGGATCGAAAGCATGGATTCGCCCAATAATATTCCCGGGGATATCACTCCATGGACGTGGGATCAACCATCCCATGACACTCCCCGACCCTATTTCGGGACCACGGACAACGCAAAGGCCCAATCGGACAGGTGGCTGGAGGACGGTTCCTTCCTGAGACTGAAAAATCTGCAGATCGGCTACAGCCTGAATGAATCGGTCCTTGCCCGGACAAAATTCCTGGACAGGCTCAGGGTGTATGCAAGCGGACAGAACCTGCTCACGTTTACCGGCTATAAAGGATACGATCCCGAAGTCCGGGCCGCCGATGTCTTTGTGCAGGGATGCGACCTTGGGGCTTACCCTCCGGTGCGTACATTCCTGATGGGAATCCAGTTATCCTTTTAATGAACCAGAAAAAAACTCCATCGATATGAAAAAGAATCTGCTGTTAATCATCTGCGCCGGAATCATGCTTCTGATGCCATGCTGCTCGGAGGATTTTCTGGATCTGAAAGACCCCAACAGGGAATCTTCGGACACCTACTGGAGGAAAGAGAAAGATTTTGAGCTGGGGTTGAATGCCACCTATTCGGTTTTCAGGATCCCCGGATTCTTCAGCCGCTGGTTTCACGTGCTGATGATCTCCAGGAGCGATGAAGGCTGGAGTGAAAGCCCGAACCCCTATTTCCAGGCCTATTCCAATTTCAACATCATCAGTTACAATGACAACAACGCCGAAGGGATCATCTGGCCGTGGCAAGCCATTTATCGACAGATTTTCTATGCCAACCAGGTGATTGACAACATGGAATTGACGGGATATGAACTGTTCGAAGATCGGGAGGCGGCTGACCGGATCGTTGGCCAGGCCTATTTTATCCGTGGGGTCGACTTCTGGTTCCTGGGCGGTTCTTTCGGACGGGGCCCCCTGAATATCTCGTCCACCGAAGACGGAGAGGTGGTCGACCAGCTTGAGATCTATGAGCAGGCGCTCAGCGATTTCCAGGTTGCGGAGGGACTGCTGCCGGAGAGTTGGAGCGGGGAGGATCTGGGCAGAGTGACCAGAGGAGGGGCAAAAGGCATGATCGCCAGGATGGCCATGCAGCTGGCGGGCTACTACAAGCGACCGGGTGTCAGTGATCCCGCAAAGGCACAGGAATACTGGCTGCTGGCCAGGACGAAGATTGAGGAGATATTTGCCATGAACCAGTACAGCCTGATGCCGGTTTACAAGCACAATTTTACCATGGAATTTGAGAATAATGCAGAATCCCTTTTCGAGATACAATTTGCCGAAGGATTATATAACGGGAAGGAACTCGGTGCACACAGGCCCAAATTCTTCGGCCTGGTGGTGGACGGGGGCGCATGGGCGGACGCTTATTCCAGGGAATGGCTGCTGGATGAGTTCAGGATGGAGACCACTTCAGACGGGCAGGAGGATCCGCGGCTTGCAGCAACGCTTTTCTACGAGAAACCCGGGGATACGGAGCTGCTGTACGGAAAAACCTGGGCTGAATGGATGGCCACCGAGGACTATACCCTGACCCAGTCCTGTTACTGGAGAAAATACACCCGTGTGGATACCCATTCGGGCGAAGATTACAGTTCGGGGATCAATTTCAGGGTATTAAGGCTTGCCGATGTCTACCTGATGTACGCCGAAGTACTCAATGAACTGAATGGTGACCGGGCTGTGGCTGTGGAATATATTAACAAAGTGAGAAGAAGGGCGGACATGGATGATCTGGATCCTGTCTTTTTTAATACCTATGAGTCGCTGCATAATCAGATCATGCACGAACGGCTGGTGGAGCTCTGCGGGGAAAGCACCAGGTGGTATGACCTGGACAGGTGGGGTATCCTGCATGACCAGACACAGATCAATGTGATGGCCAGCTCCCGGGATGCTGAATTTGCCAATTACAAGATGGGGATCAGTCACCTGTTCCCCATACCCAACAGGGAACTGTCACTGTATCCCGGTCTGACCCAGAACCCCGGATTCTGACATCATGAACGCAATGACACCGATCGAAAAACAATACAAAATGAAAAACATAGCATTTGTTGCCCTGATTACCCTGCTGATCTGCGGATGTTTTTCCTGCACCGATATCCAGGGGGATGGAATTGACACGGTAATATGGGAGGGGAGCCAGCTGCCCAATGAGACCAGCTTCAGGAATCCTGTCTGGGAGCCTGATCTCGGCAAACCGAGCGTTTTCAGGGGAGCCACCCAGTTCTATGCCTTCGGACAGGAGAAGGAATGGTCGGAGGGTCTGAACTATGTGGTACCGGTGCTTCGATCCAGCGACCTGATGGCATGGAATTTTAACGGAGAGGCATTCGAATCTGCTCCGGCATGGGGAGAGGGGAAGGTCACCTCCGTGGGTGTGGAGTTTTCAAAGACGCTGGGGACCTATTACATGTTCTATACACTGGGAGATGCAGGCATTGGTGTGGCCTATTCCAAAGCGCCACAGGGGCCCTATGTGGAATACGGGAAACTGCTTGATGCCGATTCGCTGGGTTACCAGTATGTGCATGAACCTTTCTTCATCCAGTCCGGTCTTGACTTCTACCTCTTCTTTGAAACCGACCAGGGGGTGTACGGAATAGAGCTGGATATCAAACGCAATATGAAACCTTTGCTGAATGGAAGCGCTTTCAGGATCGCGGGGACCGCATACGCGGGGATTTATATCTTCAGGATGAGCGGGAACGATTTTTACTGTTTCGGGACTGTCGGAAATGAGGTGACATCGGAGATCCACATGGGAAGGGCCAATGGTATCGAAGGGCCTTACCTGGACAAAGACGGGAACGACCTGGTCAATAATGCGGGTACGCTGCTGATCAGTGAAGGGGACGGCAACATGAAAGCCCCCGGACATGTCGGGGGCGTGTTCACCGACAGGGATGGGAAAAACTGGATCATGTACCAGGCTACCGATATGGACAAACCGGAGCTTTCCTCTGGAGAGGATCGCAGACCATTGATCCTCAATCAGATCGAATGGGATGACAACGGATGGCCGGCAAGCGTGATTGAAGTCAGCAGCGGGTGGTCAGCACCCAGATTTGTACTTAACTGATGGCGGATGACGGGAATGAGTAAGCGGGATCTGTGTATGTTTATGATGGCGATGATATTCCATGGGATATACGGACAACCTGAATTCGGTGCACTTGACCTGGGCGATGTGAACGGGGACGGTCACCTGGATCTGCTTTTCTGTAACAATGCGAACAACGGAATAGCCGGTATTGGGGTGAACGACGGCACCGGCAGGTTTGTCATGACCGGACTGCCAGCATATGCCATGGCCACCTCGGTCGGATGGGCTGATCTGAACAATGATGGATGGCTGGATTATTATATGTTCGGTTCGGGCCCGGGTTCATGCCACCTTTATTTGAATCATGGGGGAGACGGGACATTTGTCAGATCGGGGCAATTTGCGGACAGGAACTGGCTTGATCCGGATGTGACAGTGGTGGATTATGATAATGACGGGGACAGGGATCTCTTTGTTACCGGCTGGGATGTGGAAACGGCAAGGCGCTATTCCAGGATCTTCCAAAACGACGGGAAGGGAACTTTCACGGAAACGGACCTGAACCTGATCCAGAAGGGATTTGGTTCGGCCTCCTGGGCTGACGTGGATCACAACGGGACGCTCGACCTGCTGTTGAATGGGGACGGGGATTCTTACGGGGACGGAGGATCTTATGATATCTACCGGCTCTATATCAACCAGGGGGAGGGTGGGTTCATACAGAAACAGGTATTCAGCAATTACAGGCAGATCAGTGTGGGCGACGGCAGCCGGTTTGCGGACTGGGACAATGACGGGGATTATGACATCCTTCTCACCGGCTGGAGCAGTACCGAGAACAGGCAGGCCACCTGTCTGTTCATCAACGACGGGACAGGGACATTTACAAGGAGCCCGCAAAGTGATATCTTCCCCGGAGTTTCGGAAAGTTCCATCGAGGTGGCGGATTTGAACCGGGATGGCAGGATTGACCTGCTGCTCACCGGGTACAGCGGAGACTACGGCAGGCAGGTAGCACTGCTCTGCCTCAATGAGACTGAACGATCCAATACCAGTCCCGAACCTCCGCTGAACCTGCTTACAGAGGTAAGGAAAGATACGGTGGTATTTACGTGGGATGAGGGATCTGACGGGGAAACACCCATGGAATCGCTGACATATAATCTCTCACTGAAAGATGTCACCCATGACAGGTGGATCATTCATCCCGGATCTGAAACGGGATCGGAAAACAATGGAAGGCGGATGATCGCGGGGATGGGGAATGCGTACCTCAACCATACCTGGATG
>DSEO01000314.1 GCA_011056635.1 Bacteroides sp. | reverse complement strand
CGGGCCACAGAAGGGATTGAGATCAGTGGTGACTTCCAGGTTCCTTTGGGAGCGCAGCTGTATATGGATGTGAATAAGGAAGAGTGATCCGCTCCGGAGTAAAGTCCATTGGATAAAAATATATACATAACATGAAACAGATGAGATCCATACAAATCGTTTCAGCCTGGTTGCTGCTCTGCATCTCTCAGCCGGTTGCTTCGCAGCTGAAAGTCAAACCGGATGGTAATGTGGGTATCGGGACCAACAACCCGGTCGCCAGGTTGCACGTGCATGGGGAAGGGCTGGTGGATTCCCATACGTCACCCTGGGGAAGGGCCTTCTGGACCCGTGTTCATCACAGGGATGCGGGATCCTATTATTTGTGGAACAGCGTCTACGGAAGGGATGTATTCTTTGTCAACGGCAGGGGCTGGCTTTGGGCCATGCAGGGAGCCTTTACGGGCTCCGACAGTACCATGATGGAGGATGTGGCCCCCATCGAATCACCCCTTGACGCAGTCCGGCAGCTCCAGGGAATTCGTTTCAGGTACGGCAAGGAGAACGGCGGAGATAAAACGGACGGGTATCGGCTGGGACTGGTGGCGCAACAAGTGGAAAGGGTGGTTCCCGAAGCGGTGAAGATCATGCAGGACAGTACGAAAGCCATCGCCTATGACGACCTGGTCCCCCTGCTGGTTGAGGCTGTGAAAGAGCAGCAACAACAAATCGATGCCCTCATGGCATTTATCGCTTACCAGCAGGAGGAGATCGGCAGGTTAAAGAAAAGGCGTAACCCCTAACTCCTCATAGCACTAATATCCTGAAATGTTTCCGTTCTGTATGTGCCCGCTTCGAGTTTGGAGCGGCATTTGTTGAATGCTTCAATGGTCTCGCTGACATCATCCAGGGTATGCATGGAGGTGGGGATGAGACGCAGCAGGATGTCTCCCTTGGGTACCACCGGGTAAATCACCATGGAACAGAAGATGTTGAAATTCTCCCGAAGGTCCAGGATCAGGTTGGTGGCCTCGATGAGCCCTCCGTGCATGTAGACGGGGGTTACCGGCGATTCGGTCTTCCCGATGTCGAAACCGGATTGCTTCAGTCCCGATTGAAGCGCGCTGACCACCTTCCAGAGGTTTTGCCTCAGTTCAGGCCTTGTCTGCAGCAATTCCAGCCGCTTCAGCGCACCGATCACCATGGGCATGGGCAGTGATTTGGCATAGGTCTGAGACCGCATATTGTACCGCAGATAATCCACCACGTCCTTCTTGCTGGCCACAAACGCGCCGATCCCTGCCATGGCCTTGGCGAAAGTGGAAAAATAGAGGTCGATCTTGTCCTGGACCCCGTAATGCTCACCGGTTCCCATTCCTGACGCGCCCATGGTCCCGAATCCGTGTGCATCATCCACCAGCAGTCTGAAATCAAACCGGTCCTTCAGTTCGGCGATGGCCCTCAGGTTCCCCAGGTCGCCCGCCATGCCGAAAACCCCTTCGGTGATGAGCAGTACGCCGCCTCCCTGTTCGGCAGCTCGTTTTACGGCCCGGCCCAACTGGGTCTCCAGGTTTTTCATGTCATTGTGCGGAAATACAAAACGTTTGGCCAGCGACATTCTCATTCCATCCAGGATACATGCATGTGCTTCAGAATCGTACACGATCACATCGTTGCGGGAAGTGACGGCATCGATGATCGAAGCCATTCCCTGGTATCCGTAATTCAACAGGAAGGCATCTTCCTTCCGGACGAACGCAGCCAGTTTCTGTTCCAGCTCTTCGTGCTTGCGGGTCTGGCCCGACATCATCCTGGCTCCCATGGGGTAGGCCATTCCATACTCGGCTGCGCCTGCTGCATCGGCTTTCCTTACTTCGGGGTGATTCCCGAGCCCCAGGTAGTTATTCAGGCTCCAGTTCAGTACTTCTTTCCCCCGGAATTTCATACGCGGTGAGAGTTCCCCTTCAAGTTTGGGGAAGGTAAAGTAACCATGGCCGGCTGTCTGGTATTGTCCGATCGGGCCCCTGTTCCTGGTGATTCTTTCAAAAATATCCACGGATTTAAGTTTTAGTGATTATTGACGGCTGCAAATTTAATCTTTTTTTTATCGGTCCACAAAGAATTACCCCGGGTGCGATTTATGTCCTGCACAACACATTAATCACCGGGACGGATTCACCCGTTACAGTACAATAAATTGAATTGCTTTTTGTTTCATATGTAAATCTTTAATTGTATTTTTGCGCCATGTTAAAAAACGGGGTAATACGGGGAACAGGGATCCTGGTTGTGCTGACGGTCATTTTACTCGGCGGATGCGGGGAATATGAAAAATTGCTCAAAAGCAGGGATATCCAGCTGAAGTATGAAAAAGGTGTCGCGTATTATGAAGCAGGCGAGTACGTGCGGGCAGCCACCCTGTTCGACCAGATAGCCAATATTTACAGGGGAACCATCAGGGCGGACACAGTCAAATTCTACCAGGCACAGAGCTATTACGGACAGCGGGACTACATGATGGCAGGCCACTATTTCAGCGAGCTGTCCACCACCTACCCGAGCAGTGCTTTTCTGGAAGAGGCCGATTTCATGACCGCATACTGCTATTATAAACTTTCCCCGCGTCCGGAACTTGATCAGGAATACACGCACAAGGCAATTACGGCCATGCAGATGTTCATGGTCAAATACCCCGGCTCGGACAGGCTGGAAGAATGCCGGCAGATCATTACCGAGATGAGTGACAAGCTGGTGGAAAAATCTTACATCAGCGCCCGTTTGTATTATGATCTGGGTTATTATAAATCAGCCATTCTGGCATTGCGCAACAGCCTGATCCAGTATCCGGATACCAAGTACCGGGAAGAACTGATGTTCCTTATTCTCAAATCTTCCTACCTGCTGGCTGACAACAGTGTACCCGGTAAACAGCGGGAGCGTTTCCAGGCAGCGGTGGATGAATATTTCAGCTTCATAGGAGAGTTCCCGGACGGGCCATACGCCAAAGAAGCCCAACGGATCTATGAAACGGCCAATGAATTTCTGGCAAATAACAATAACGAATCATAATCGATGGATTATAAAAAGACGAAAGCACCGTTAACCACGGTTACGCGGGACCTGAATGAACTGGATGTTTCGACAGACAACATCTATCAGACGGTGGTGGTTGCCGCAAAAAGAGCCAACCAGATCAGTGTGGAAATGAAACAGGAGCTGAACAGGAAGCTGGAAGAGTTCGCATCCTATACAGACAATCTCGAGGAAGTTTTTGAGAACCCGGAGCAGATCGAAATCTCCAAATTTTTCGAACGGTTGCCCAAGCCTGCGCTTATTTCCCTGCAGGAGATGACCGAGGATCAGATCTACTTCAGGATCAACGAAACACCTGAGATCGAACAATAGCCATAATCATCCTTCCTGATGGACCTCGCAGGAAAAAAAATCATTCTGGGAGTAACCGGAAGCATTGCCGTCTACAAGGCGGTTCACCTGCTTCGTCTCATGGTCAGGGAAGGAGCCGACGTTCAGGTGGTTATGACCCCTGCCGCATTGCAGTTTGTCGCACCGGTGACTTTTTCAGCCATATCCGGGAAGCCCGCCCTGTCTGAATTTTTCCGCGCGGAGGGCGGGGACTGGAACAGCCATGTGGAGATGGGAATAGCCGCGGATCTGATGCTGGTGGCGCCCGTTACCGCAACCACACTGGGGAAGATGGCCCATGGCATTGCCGACAACCTGCTCGTGGCCACCTACCTGTCAGCCCGTTGCCCGGTCATACTCGCACCGGCCATGGACACGGACATGTACCTGCACCCCTCCACCCGGGAAAACGTGAGGATCCTGACCGGATACGGGAACCATATCCTTGAACCTGCAGAAGGTGCGCTTGCCAGCGGACTGGAAGGCAGGGGAAGGATGCAGGAACCCGAAGAGATTGTCCGGCACATCATGGAATTTGGGGAAGCATCCTCAAAAAAAAAACTCCTGAATAAAAAGGTCCTGGTCACGGCAGGTCCCACGCACGAAAGCATCGATCCGGTCCGTTATATTGGAAACCATTCCACCGGCAGGATGGGTTATGCCCTTGCCGGGGCTTTTGCTTCCGCCGGTGCGGAGGTGATCCTGGTATCCGGACCGGTTGCACTGGAGATCCGGCACCCGGGAGTCAGCCTCATCCGCGTGACCTCTGCAGCGGAGATGTACGATGCCTGCAGGGAGGTGATCGGGGAAATGGATGTGGCCGTTTTCAATGCGGCGGTTTCCGACTATACGCCTGCGGAAAGATCTCCGTCCAAGGTGAAGCGGGGAGAGGAGGAATGGAATATCCGGCTCAGGCCAACCGTGGATATCGCCGCTTCCCTGGGAAACCAAAAAAAGGAGGGGCAGTTTTTTGCCGGGTTTGCGCTGGAGACCGATGATGAAATGAAGCATGCAGCGGAAAAACTCAGGCGGAAGAACATGGATCTCATCGTGCTCAATTCCCTGCGGCACGAGGGTGCGGGATTCGGTACAGAAACCAACCGGGTCACCACCATCGACAGGGCGGGGAATGTGATCGACTTCGGACTGAAGCCAAAACAACAGGTGGCGGCTGACCTTGTGGAACATATAACAAAGATGATCGATGATGCGTAAGACGGGAATTGCCTTTTTGATGTTGCTTTCTTCCTGTCTGCTTTCCGGCCAGGAGTTGCGGTGCAATGTGCAGATCGTGAGCCAGCAGATCCAGGGGACCAACAAGCAGGTGTTCCAGACCCTGCAGAATGCCATTTACGAGTTTATGAACAACCGGGTGTGGACCAACCATGTATACAGCATGGAAGAGCGGATCGAATGCAACCTGATGTTCAACATCACCGAACAGCTGTCCGCCGATGAGTTCAGGGGGACCCTGCAGGTACAGGTACGGAGACCTGTCTTCAATTCCAATTACAGCACCACCACGTTAAACTTCGTGGACAATGACATTCATTTCAGGTATGTGGAATTCTCGCCCCTGGAATTCGACCTCAATTCCCATACATCGAGCCTCACCTCCCTGCTGGCTTTCTATGCATATTTCATCCTGGGGCTTGATTACGACACCTTCTCCCTTTTCGGGGGAACACCCTACTTCACCAATGCGGAAAGGATCGTCATGAATGCGCAGAGTGCCAACGCACCCGAGGCGGGGTGGAAACCCATGGATGATCTGGCCCATAAAAGCAGGTACTGGATCGTGAAGGATATGCTGGACGCCGAATATGAACCGGTGCGGGAGTTCAACTACAGGTACCACCGCCTGGGCCTGGATGTGATGGATGAGAAAGTGGCCGAGGGAAGGGCGGAGATCACGAACAGCCTGGAATTGATTCAGCGGGTTTTCAGGAAACGTCCGGATCCTTATATGTACCTGCTCCGGTTGGTTTTTGATGCAAAAGCCGATGAACTGGTGAACGTGTACACAGAGTCCTATCCCGAGGAACGCAACCGGGCCCATGCCATCCTGACGGAGGTGGACAAGACCAATGCAAATAAATACAACGCCATCCTGGAGCAAACCACCCAGGTAAACTGATGATCCGATCGATCTACATAAAGAACTATTTGCTGATCGATGAACTGGAGATCCGTTTTTCTGATGGCTTCACAACCATTACCGGGGAAACGGGCGCGGGGAAGTCCATCCTCATGGGAGCCCTTTCACTGATCCTTGGCCAGCGGGCGGATACATCCCTGCTGAAG
The DNA here is from genome assembly GCA_011056635.1 of Bacteroides sp. Classification (GTDB taxonomy): domain Bacteria; phylum Bacteroidota; class Bacteroidia; order Bacteroidales. The sequence continues at coordinate 9,382 of DSEO01000314.1, read as the reverse complement.
CTGAAGGATGCAAAATGTATTGTGGAGGGAGAATTTGTCCTGGATGATACGGACCGGGGCCTGCTTGAGGAGCAGGACCTGGATTTTGAAAAGCTGACCACCATCCGCAGGGAGATCTCGCCCGGGGGGAAGTCCCGGGCATTTGTGAACGATTCCCCCGTGAACCTGCCTCTTTTAAAGGAACTGGGCCAGCGGCTGGTGGATATCCATTCGCAGCATCAGAACCTGCAGTTGCATGACCATCTGTATCAGCTGGAAGTGATCGATTACCTTGCGGACTCAAAAAAGGATCTGGTGGCATATCAATCCGATTACGCAGCGTACAGGAACGTTTCCAGGGAGCTGGAACGTGTCAGGGGTGAGATCCTGCGCTTGAAAGCGGACCTGGACTTCATGCAGTTCCAGTACAATGAGCTGTCATCGGCCCATCTGAAGGAAGGAGAACTGGAGGTCCTGGAAACCGACCTCCAGCATGCGGAACACGCCGAGGAGATCCGCACATCCCTGCAGCTGTCCGCCCGCCTTTTCGACGAGGAAGGAACTGGCGTGCTGGACCAGCTGAAGGAAGTGTTGCTGCAGCTCAACCGGATCTCGAAATTCTTCACACCCGCAGGGGAACTCTCCTACCGCCTGGAATCAGCCTATATTGAACTGAAGGACCTTTTTTCCGTACTGGAGGGCCATGCGGAAAAAGCAGGGATGGAACCGGGAAGGCTGGAACAGCTGCAGGAACGCATCGACCTGCTTTACGGACTGATGCAGAAGCACAGGGTGAAGCAACCGGAGGAGCTGATCACCATCAGGGACCGGCTGGAAGAGAAGATCAGCGATCTGACTTTCTCTGACGATAAGATCGGGAAGCTGGAAAAGGAGCAATCCGGATTGCTGGAGGGAATGGCAGGCTTGTCGGAGGTGTTACACCGCAAGAGAGTGAAAGCAGGGGAGGAGATGCAGAAAAAGGTGCAGGCTCAGCTGCGCCAGCTGGGGATCCCCAACGCCAGGTTCCGGGTGGACGTTCTGAAAACTGCGGAGTATGACTTTCACGGGTGTGATGAGATCAGGTTCCTTTTTTCAGCCAACAAGCAGATGGAACTGGAGGAGATATCCAGGGTGGCGTCGGGCGGTGAGATTTCCAGGCTCATGCTCTGTATCAAATCCCTGGTATCGGACCGCAAAGGAATGCCCACGCTGATCTTCGATGAGATCGATGCAGGGGTGAGCGGTGAAATTGCGGACAGGGTGGGCGGGATCATGGTCCGGCTCGCAGGAGGCAGGCAGGTAATCGCCATCACCCACCTGCCGCAGGTGGCGTCACGCGGAAACGATCATTTCGTCGTTTTCAAGGAGGATACCAGGGAAGCCACCTACACCAGGATCAGAAAGCTGGGTCCCTCCGAACGAATCGCCGAGATCGCAAAAATGCTGTCAGGCGAAAAGGTCACGGAAGCAGCGCTTTCCAATGCACGCGTGCTGCTGGGTGTGTGACCCCGGGATCGCACAATCGGAACATTCATTTGTTATCAGGGCAGAACCCAACCAATCAAATCCGAATCATATGGCGTATCATCTACTCAAAGGTAAAAAAGGGATCATTTTCGGAGCGCTGAATTCCATGTCCATTGCATGGAAAGTGGCAGAAAGAGCCCATGAGGAAGGAGCTGAAATCGTACTGACCAACGCACCCATTGCCCTCCGGATGGGCAGTATCAACGAACTCGCGGAGAAAATCGGGGCGGAGGTGATCGCAGCAGATGCCACCAGCCTCGAGGATCTAGAAAACCTGATGAAAAGATCCATGGAGATCCTGGGAGGAAAAATGGATTTCATGCTCCATTCCATCGGAATGTCCCCCAATGTGCGAAAGGGGATCGAATACGATGCAATCAATTACGATTATTATCACAAGACCCTGGACGTATCGGCCTTCTCCCTGCATAAGATCCTGAGCACTGCCAGGAAGCTGGACGCGATCAATGAATGGGGTTCTGTCGTGGCGCTGTCTTATGTGGCCGCCCAGCGCACCTTTGCCAGGTATAACGACATGGCGGATGCAAAAGCGATCCTGGAATCCATTGCCAGGAGTTTCGGCTACATATACGGAAGGGAGAAGCGGATCCGGATCAACACCATTTCCCAGTCCCCCACGCCGACTACCGCCGGAAGCGGGGTCAGCGGCTTTGACAAGCTGGAGGATTTTGCAGACCGGATGTCGCCCCTGGGGAATGCCACCGCCGAGGATTGTGCCGATTACTGCGTCACACTTTTCTCGGACCTCACGCGGAAGGTGACCATGCAGACGCTGTATCATGACGGCGGATTTTCCAGCATGGGCATGAGCCAGCGGGCCATCGACCAGTATGAGAAGAGCTTTGAAGATTGCCCCTGAGACGCATTCGGGAGAAATTATTATCTTCGGCACTTCATTCAAATCAGCCATCATGGGTGCACTCGTGATTCTCATTTATTTCCTGTTTCCTGCCTTTATCCTTTACCTGGCAACCCGGCTCTCCATCATTAACAAGATCGGGATCGTGGTCATCTGTTACATATTCGGCCTCATCATCGGAAACATCCACATGATCCCCGAATCCATTTCGGGGCTTCAGGGCGATCTGATGGGGGTGACCATCCTGCTGGGGATCCCGCTGGTTTTGTTTTCCGAAAATGTGATCAAATGGGCAAGACTGGCCCGCTACACCTTTCTCTCCCTGTTGCTGGGCGTGGTTTCCGTGGTGATCTTTGTCATTGTAGGATTTTTCATTTTCAGGGAGCGGATCCCTGAAATATGGAAGATCTCGGGGATGATGATCGGGGTGTATACGGGTGGTACGCCCAACCTGGCTGCCATCGCCCGGGGACTGAATGTGAATGAAGAACTGTATATCCTCACCCACACGGTGGAACTTGCCGTAGGCGCGCTGGTCCTGTTGTTCCTCCTCACAGGAGCGAAACCTTTGTTCTCGCTTTTCATGAAACCCTATCAAAGGGACGGTCAGTTCAACGAGAAGGAAGCGGCACTGAAAGTGAGCGATTTTGAATCCTATGCAGGCTTTTTTAGGCGTGCCAATCTGCCCGGGCTTCTGAAAGCACTGGGAATCACCCTGGTCATTTTTGGCGCGGGATACGGACTTTCCTTGCTTTTTGAAGGGGATGCCGGGGATACGGCTGCCATCCTGACCGTAACCACCCTGGGTATCCTGGCCTCCCTGGTGCCGGGGATTAACCGGATCAAGAAATCCTTCCAGCTGGGCATGTATTTCATCTATATGTTCTGCGTGATCGTGGCCTCCAAAGCGGATCTGAGGGCCCTGTTCCAGCCCGATTCCATCGAGCTGCTCTTAAACATTTTCTTTTATATCCTTTTGGTGATCACCGGGTCGCTTGTGCTCCATTCCCTGCTTTCATGGATCTTCGGGATCACCGTGGATGATTATATCATGACCTCCACGGCGCTCTCCAATTCCCCCCCGTTCGTCCCTGTCGTGGCAGCCGCCCTGCGCAACAAGGAGGTGGTGATCCCGGGGATGATCATCGGCGTGATCGGTTACGCCATTGGAAATTACCTCGGGGTGGCGGTTGCGTACCTGCTCCGATGATTTTTCCTATCTTCGTGACATGAGACTGGTCCTGACCCATATTGCCCGGTTGCTGATGGTGGAATATGAATCACGGGAGCTGGTGGCCGGAGCGGATATGGAAAAAATGCATGTACGCGAGAATGCCTGGCTGACGATCGAGGACGGCTTGATCACTGGCTTCGGTGAAGGGGAAGTCGCATTGCTGATGGATGATGAGGTGCTTGATTGCAGCGGGGGAATGGTCATCCCCGCTTTCTGTGATTCCCATACCCACCTGGTCTACGCGGGAAGCAGGGAGAAAGAGTACGAAGATAAGATCAGGGGTCTGAGCTACGAGGAGATTGCCGCAAGGGGAGGCGGTATCCTGAATTCGGCCGCCCTGCTTTCATCCATCTCCGAACAACAACTCTTTGAGCAATCTTTGCCCAGGGCCCTGGAGATCATCCAATCCGGCACAGGAGCGGTGGAGATCAAAAGCGGGTACGGACTGAATACAAAAGATGAGGTAAAAATGCTCCGGGTGATCAGACGCCTGGGGGAGGAGACGCCCCTTGCCGTGAGGTCCACCTTCCTGGGTGCGCATGCTTTCCCCGCCGCTTACCGGCCGGATCCGGACCGTTACGTGAAACTGGTCGTGGAGGATATGATCCCGGCAGTGGCCTCCGAAAAGCTTGCAGATTACATCGATGTGTTCTGTGACCGCGGTTTCTTCACCGTGGAACAGACCCGGACCATCCTGGAAGCCGGGGCCAAATACGGACTGGTCCCCAAGATCCACGCCAACGAGCTGGATTTTTCGGGAGGTGTCCAGGTGGGGGTGGCAAACGGGGCGCGGTCAGTGGACCACCTGGAGTTCGTTGCTGAAGAAGAGATCGGGGTGCTGAAAAAGAGCCGCACCATGCCGACACTGCTGCCCGGGGCCTCCCTTTTCCTGGGGATGCGTTATGCCCCGGCCCGGAAGATGATCGACGCAGGATTGCCGGTGGCGCTGGCATCGGATTACAATCCCGGTTCTTCCCCTTCGGGCAATATGGAGCTGGTCATGTCCCTGGGTATCATGCAGCTCAGGATGCTTCCATACGAGGTGCTCAATGCGGTGACTTTGAACGGGGCCTATGCCATGGGTCTGGAAAAGACGCACGGTTCGGTGGCCGTGGGAAAAACGGCCAGCCTGATCATCACAAAACCGATGCCCAGTTTCGGATTCATGCCTTATGCATACGGGTCAAGCCAGATTGACAGGATTATTTTGAACGGAAAAATCGTACAAGATGTATGAGTCAGATCATTGAATGCGTCCCCAATTTCAGCGAGGGACGGGATATGGGGATCATCCGGCAGATCACAGACCGGATCGAATCGGTGGAAGGTGTGAAACTGCTGGATGTGGATCCCGGTAAAGCGACGCACCGGACGGTGGTCACGTTTGTGGGTGAACCCGGACCTGTGATCGAGGCCGCAGTAAGGGCGGTCAAAAAGGCTGCCGAACTGATCGATATGACCAAGCACAGGGGGGAACACCCCCGGTTCGGGGCTACGGATGTCTGCCCGCTCGTGCCCGTCTCCGGTATTTCCATGGAGGAGACGGTGGATTATGCGAGAAAACTGGCAGCGCGGATCGGTAAGGAAGTGAAGATACCGGTCTACTGTTACGAGAACGCGGCCTTCTCCCCCGAGCGTAAAAACCTGGCCGCTGTCAGGGCCGGTGAATATGAAGGACTGAAGGATAAATTGCAGACAGCAAAGGGGAAACCCGACTTCGGCCCCGCTGAATTTGTTCCCCGCACCGGTGCCATCGCCGTGGGGGCCAGGGACTTTCTGGTTGCCTACAATGTGAACCTGAATACAACTTCCACCCGCAGGGCCAACGCCGTTGCTTTTGATGTGCGTGAAAGGGGCCGTGTAAAACGAAAAGGGGATCCGCTGACCGGGGAGATTGTCAGGGATCCTGACGGAAATCCCGTCATGATACCGGGTACATTAAAAGCAGTGAAAGCCATCGGCTGGTTCATCGAGGAATACGGGGTGGCCCAGATATCCATGAACCTGACCAACATTTCCATTACCCCTGTCCACATTGCATTCGATGAAGTGTGCAGAAAAGCCGGGGAAAGGGGGATCCGGGTCACCGGTTCGGAACTGGTGGGACTGGTCCCGCTCAGTTCCATGCTGGAAGCAGGCAGGTATTTTCTCAGAAAACAGCAGCGATCCACAGGGGTTTCGGACAGCGAACTGATCAAAATTGCCGTGAAGTCCATGGGGCTGGACGAGCTGCATCCCTTTGATCCCGGCGAAAAGATCATTGAATACAGCATGCGGGACCGGGATGAAAAAAGACTGGCGGACCTGACCGTGAAGGGATTCATGGAAGAGACCGCATCCGAGTCTCCCGCTCCCGGCGGCGGATCGGTAAGCGCCTGCATGGGTGCGCTGGGTGCTGCGCTGGCCACCATGGTGGCCAATCTCAGTGCACACAAGCGGGGCTGGGACGACCGCTGGGAAGAATTTTCGGACTGGGCTGAAAAAGGGAAATCGATCCAGGAAAAACTGCTGCTCCTGGTGGATGAAGACACGCGTGCATTCAACGCGATCCTTGCAGCTTTCAGGATGCCGAAAGGCACCCACGAAGAAAAAGAACAACGGAAATCTGCCATCCAGAAGGCTACCATCCATGCCATCAGGGTGCCATACGAAGTGATGAACACTGCATTTCAGGGTTACGAAGTGGCGGAGGCGATGGTCAGGAACGGGAATCCGGGCAGCGTGACCGATGCGGGAGTTGGAGCACTTGCCCTGCATGCCGGGATCGAAGGGTCATGGCTGAATGTCCGGATCAATGCGGCAGAGGTGAAACAACTGTTGGAGGTGCAGGAGATACTCGCTTCCGGTGAGGATCTGCTGAAAAGGTCCCAGGAAATGAAAACACGCGTCATGGATCTGATCCGGATCGCGTAACCTGATAATATTTACCCGGATGAAACGTCTGATCTTGCTGGTTGTACTGACGGGATGGTTTGCAGGGGCGGTTGCGCAGGAGCGGCTGACCGGGAAGGAATCGGTCGACCGGCGGCGCATGATCAATCTGTCCCTCCAGCCCGATCCCCAGAAGACAGGGGCGGAGAATTTCGCTGCGGCGTCTGGTTTCCCCATCCGGCGAATCTATCCGGATGGCAGGGTGGTTGAGATCAGGAGGCGCAACCGGAACGGGATGCCGGAATACCTTACCACCCATAACCTGAATGCGGCAAGAACCCTTTCCACCGACAGGGTCTGGGACGGGGGTGAGGCGGGGTACGGACTTGCGGGCGAGGGCATTGTGGTTGGTTTCTGGGATGGGGGTGTCTTCCGGGACTCGCACGTGGAATTTGAAGGACGGGCGACGATCATTGATGTCCTTGCCGATACCATCGGGCATGCCACCCATGTGGCGGGCACGGTGGGCGCTGCGGGTATGGATGCCAGGGCGAAGGGGATGGCTGCAGGCACCCTTCTCGAGGCATACGACTGGGACAACGACATCCGGGAGATGGACGTTGCGGCGGAAGCAGGGCTCCTGCTTTCGAACCATTCCTACGGATACATTACGGGATGGGATTATAACAGCGATAAAGAAAGGTGGGAATGGTACGGGGATGTAAGTGTGAGCAGGGAAGAGGATTACCTGTTCGGATTTTATCACAGGGAAACCCTGGAATATGACAGGGTCGCCCATGAGAATCCCTATTACCTGATCGTCAAATCGGCAGGGAATGACAGGGGGGAGGGACCAGCACCGGGAGCAGAGCACTATGTCTTTGAAAACGGCAAATGGGTCGCTTCCACAGCGATCCGGCAAAAGGACGGAGGGAATGAAGGCTTTGATTCCATGGGGCCGGTGGGCAATGCAAAGAATATCCTGGTGGTGGGAGCCATTCAGGACCTTCCTGACGGTTATATCGGCAGGGATCATGTGGTGATCACCGATTTTTCCACCTTCGGGCCGACGGACGACGGAAGGATCAAGCCCGATATCGTAGGGAACGGGATCACGCTCTTCTCTGCCTGGTCGGGCAGTGACAGGGACTACAGGTACAGCAGCGGCACTTCCATGTCCGCACCGGGGATCACCGGATCACTGGCCGGCCTGCAGGAGTTCCATCACAGGCTGGAGGGTACCTACCTCACGTCAGCCACACTGAAAGCACTCATCATGCACACCGCCGACGATGCGGGAAATCAAGGCCCTGATTACAGGTCCGGCTGGGGCGTCATGAATACCCTCACTGCGGCAGAACTGATCTCGGATTCGACATTTGATCATATCCGTGAAGTTACCCTGAGGGAGGATGAAACATACTCTGTCCGGCTATACGCAGAAGGCACTGAACCGGTGAGGGCGACCATCTGCTGGACGGATCCGCCGGGGACCTATTCCGCACCGGCTCTGGACCCCGTGAAGAGAATCCTGGTCAACGACCTTGACCTGCGGCTCGTCAGGGAAGCGGACGGCCGGGAATTCAAACCCTTCATACTGGATCCGCTGTACCCGGAGGAGCCTGCCACCACCGGGGATAACCGGCTGGACAATGTGGAACAGATACAGCTTGAAAACCCGGAAAAAGGATTTTATACCATTGAAGTCACGCACAAAGAATCTCTGGACGGGGGCATGCAGGATTTCGGGCTGATTCTTTCAGGAATGGACGGGGATTATTATGCTTCAGGTGTAATGGAACTGACAGGGAATAACGGGGAGTTCATACTCACCTCTGCCGGTGAGTACCTGCCCGGAATGAATGCAGGATGGATGATTTCCCCGGAGAACGACCTGCCTGTCAGGCTTTACTTCGATTATTTCTCCACTGAACCGGGTGCAGACCTGTTGTTTGTATATGACGGCGTGGACCACAAAGCGCCCTTGCTGGCAACGATCGATGGGACCCCGGATGTTGCAACCACCGAAGTGGTATCATCATCGGGCTCACTGTTCGTACGTTTCATCTCCGACGGGCAGAACCAGGATACTGGTTTCCGGGCGCTTTACTGCACCATCCCGCCTGAAGAAATCCCGCAGATACTGGGAGAAGCGTACCCGTGTGCGGGCAGTAACGATCTTTATCTGGCCACTGGTGTGCCAGGGGCCTATTTCATCTGGGAACCCCCTTCCGGATGGACATACAGACAGCATGGAGGGCAGGGGATCGAACTGTCCATCGGGACCGGTTCCGGATCGCTGGCAGTAAGGCCGGTGAACAGGTGCGGAACAGGGCAGGATGCAAGAGTGACACTGATACCCCTCGTTACGGTGCCATTTCTGGATACTTATCTTGCCGACACGGTTCCCTGCGCCGGAAAGGCTACATCTGCCCTGGTGGATGATCTGCCGGGTGCGGAGTATAAGTGGAAATTACCCGGTGACTGGCTGGGCAGCAGCGAGGTTAGCAGGCTGGACTATATTCCCGGCAGGGACTCCGGCATCATTGCGGTCAGTGCGAAAAATGCATGTGGAACGGGAGATACGCTTCATATCCCCATATTCGTCCGGGATGTACCTGCAGAGACCCGGATTTTTACTTCCAGGGAAAGTCCCTGTGCCATGTCCGAGCAGGAGTTCTTTGTCCGCGCCGAACCGGGAAATTCTTACCGTTGGGAGGCGGACGGGGGATGGCCTGTTCTCGGTGAACCGGAAGGGGATACGGTGCTCGTGGCAGTGGGTGCGGAGCCCGGGCACCTTTCTGTGGAGGCAACCAATAAGTGCGGGTCGACAAGATCCAGCAAGCTTTTCCTTGTTTCTCCCAGGCCAGAGGATCCGCTGATACAGGTGG
>DSEO01000089.1 GCA_011056635.1 Bacteroides sp. | reverse complement strand
TTAGCTGGTAAAGATCATTGGCCAACCGTTCCAATTTATATTTGGGGGAGTTGTCTCCCCAGCTTGGAGCATGTTTCCAATCAGCTCCATCTGAACTCTCAGAGGTGATAACCCCTGTGTGGGCATATACATCACCGGTATAACCCATGAGTGCCTGGTTCCCTTCGGTGGCATCATATGTAATGATCACAGAATCTGTCTGTACCGGGAAGATAGGATCAGCTGTGATGAGCTGTCCGTAACCATCCACCCCAGAGACTGCAACAAGTACGAATACCAGTCCCTTGATAATCTTCATAAAATGAAATAACATTCAAAAATCTTTCAATATGGATATTCCAATAAAAACAGACCCGGCCATAACAGCCAGGTCTGTCCTTAGAAGATGTTAATATCTAATTCTTTATAAACTTCGCGGCACCCCTGTACCCTTGTTTTCCATAAACACTGAGGATATATAATCCCCGTACCAGTTCGCTGGCATTGTATTCATAAGTGCGCCTGTTCTCCAGCGCCAGTCTTACAACTTCCTGTCCGAGAATATTGGTGATCATGATCATCTGCATTTCCACCTTGTTTTCAATATACATGATATCGGTCACAGGGTTGGGGTAGAATGAAATCTCCTTGAAAGGAATTGGCTGATCGTTGATACCCAGTTCAATATCATTGAACCAGACCATTTCCACCTCGTTGACGTAGCCTCCAACAGTATCCAGCACCACATATTTCCTGTTAGGACCTCCTCCCGGGAATTCACTCTTGTCGTCATCCCAGCTGCTGTCAATACGGAACTTGTACTGCATGGTATCTCCTTCCCCCCCAACGGGTGCGAAGGCAGCCGGAATGGTCACATAGATACCATCACCACCCAGGTCATACAGCTCATCGTTCCAGTCACCTCCCCAGCCATTCATTGAACCTGCCACATCCACATAGTTTTCCCTGGCCACAAATGTTCCTTTGGCAATCTCATTATTCATGTTCACTGAAAGGGTCACCGGAACCATCCCCGGGATGGTGTTGTTCCAGACAGATTTTGCCTCCCTGCCACCTTCGATCACCGTGGCGTGTCTGTTTGGACCTCCTCCCGGGAATTCGCTCTTGTCATCATCCCAGCTTCCGTTGATCCTGTATTTATATTCAACGATCGTCAACAGTTCCATTTCCTCCACCAAGATCTCATAGATGGTGTCGCCGTTATCGTCAGTTAGGTGATAATCTGTGCCATCCCATCCATTCAGGCTGCCGGCAATATCCACATGATCGGTTTCAGGCACAAAAAGGCCTTCCCTGGCTGCATATCTCATGTCTAAAATGAACTGGACGTCTGCCACCGGTTTTCCAACATCGTTGAAAAAGTGGGTTAAGCTGATTTGATAATTGCCCGCAACAACGGGGTCCCTTTCAACGGTCTCTTCGGTGTCATCCATTTTAAATTTATAGGAATAGCTGGTTCCTGCGGTAATACCGTCATCTGCTTCGGTTAATAATTTCTCATACCTTGCATCAGGAACGATACCGATCAACAACTGATCCATTTCGTATTCCGTGTCATTTACGATGACATAGGCTTTGCCCGTTGTACGGTCGAAATTTCCGAGCTCTTCCTGGTAGGTCAGATCAAGTGTGAATTTTAGAGCAGGAGTAGGCGGGTCATAACTGAGAGGGATATAAAAATCGCCGCAACCATCGGCAGCATTGTCCTTGGCCTCGAAATCCCAGCTACCCGCGTTGAATACGGCTGTGATCCCGATAATGGTGGATCCTTCCTCAACACCATAGAATTTACCGGGAGTGAAGGTGATAGAATAGGTACCATCACCATTGTCGGTTAGCCTTGGGAGGTCAAATCCTTCCTCCTTGGGCTTGGCATCATAATCAACTCCATAACTGCCCCAGGCAGATCCCCAGTTTTCTATGTTGTTGTAAAGGAAAGCGGCGGAGTGCATTCTTATATCTGACTGACCGATAATAGATTGCTTGCCATCCGGAACGCAGGCTTTGTTTGCGTCCAGGGTAAGGGTAAGTTCATCCCAGCCTGTTGCATTGGGGGGATCGATCGTGATCGCCGCAGGCATCTGGGTATAGGCCCATTGTGCCATTGCAAACAGGATGATAATAATGAATCCAAAATGTAGATTTTTTTTCATAATGATATGGATTATTTGTTTTTCAGAGCATAAATATACTAATTTATCCGTCTATCTACTTACAATTTCCACCCTTAAATGCTTCATTTTTTGGGTTATTAGAAGCAGAAAGAGAGAAATACCAGATTGCAAACGATTGCAGAAAATGAAGTATATTTGAAAAGATTTTAAATTTTTATGCGAAGCGCACAGGTTACCATTAAAGACATTGCTGAAAGGCTCAGAATTTCGCCGTCCACTGTGTCCAGGGCGCTCAAGGATCATCCCGATATCAGCAAGGCCACAAAAAAGGCGGTCAAAGAACTGGCTGAAGAACTCAACTACGAACCCAACGCTATTGCCCTCAGCCTTTTAAGCAGCAGGAGCAATAACATCGGCTTGATCATTCCGGAAATAGTGCACTATTTTTTCTCCCAGGTAATCAGCGGTATCGAGGATGTTGCCAATGATGCGGGATACCACGTTATTATATGCCAGTCGAACGAATCTTTTTCAAGGGAGGTGAAAAATGTTCAGGCACTGCTCTCCAGCCGTATCGAAGGATTACTCCTTTCAATCTCTAAGGAGACACGGGACCTGGGCCATATAAGGAATCTGCAAAAGAAAAATATTCCCATTGTTTTCTTTGACAGGGTTCCAATAGATTTTGAGGCTGATCAGGTGGTTATTGATGACTATAACGCAGCTTATCAAGCAGTTAAACATCTGATAGATATCGGATGCAGGCAGATCGCCTACCTGGGAACAACGCAGAACATCAGCATTGGAAGGGACAGGTTCAATGGATATGTTCAGGCCCTCAAGGATCACGAGTTGCCGGTTAAGGAAAAACTTATCATTGAATGTGATACCTACAAGGCAGCCAGGCTAATCATCAGGAAACTCATTTTTGAGTCCCATCCTGTGGATGGGATCTTTGCTGTTAATGACCGCACCGCCATTGGCGCACTTCAGACAGCCAGGGAATGCGGGAAAAAAATTCCGGAAGAGTTAGCTATCGTTGGCTTCAGCAATGGCATATATTCAAATATGACCGATCCGACGCTGACCACTGTAGAACAATTTGGTTACAAAATGGGGCAGAGTGCTGCCCGTATGCTGTTGGACCGTTTATTCTCCAGAGAAAACTATCCACCTGTTAAAGAGGTGATTAAATCTGAACTAGTCATTCGTGGGAGCACAATCGCGCAGCATGTTGTATGAATCCCTCTCCGTTAAACTCCAATGGAAGTCGAAAATTTCTGAAACCGTTCACATTAAATTTCTCCTTTGTAAACGTTTGAAATAACGGTTTCAGTGAATCAGAAGGCAGATCAAGTTGTTATAAATCAAAATATTACTATTATAACAGGAGTGAGTTTTCTTTATTTTATTGTAATTTTAAGTGCAAAAATCGGGGCTACATTGAAGGATGACACATTTTAACCTAAAACTATTAAGCTATGAAAGACTATTTACTCCGTTTATTCCTGCTGTTAATAGGGACATTCCTGTCGGGGATGGTTTTCTCACAGACCGGTATCGTGCAGGGAACGGTAACCGATGCCGACGGTGAACTTCTCGTCGGGGCCACAATCATGGTCCAGGGTACCACCAAGGGAACCATTACTGATGTGGATGGGCAATATACGCTTGCGTCGCTTCCCGGAGGCGAGTTGACCCTTGTAGCTTCCTACATTGGCTACGGTACCCAGCGAGTGAATGTAGATGTAACACCCGGCCAGACTACTACGGCGGATTTCGTTCTGTCTGAAGATATTGCACAGTTGGAAGAACTGGTAGTGATTGGCTATGGTACCAAAAGGAAAAGGGATGTTACCTCCTCCATTTCCAGTGTCAAATCGGAAGATCTGGCCAATAGCACCCAGTCCAGTTTTCAAAATGCACTCCAGGGGAAGGCTCCAGGTGTACAGATCACCTCCGCGAATGGCATGCCCGGCTCAGCTATGACGGTCAGGGTTAGAGGAACATCTTCGATCACCTCAAGCAGTGAACCCCTTTACGTGGTTGACGGAGTGCCCGTGATCACGGGCAACTTCGCCAATGGATGGGCCGATGGAACCAATACCCTCTCCGCCCTTAGCCCTTCGGACATCGAATCTATCCAGGTATTGAAGGATGCCTCTGCTGCTGCCATCTACGGATCACGTTCCGCTAACGGAGTGATCCTGATCACCACCAAATCGGGAAAATCAGGACAGACCAAATTCAATGCAGGCTACTGGACGGGCATCAACCAGATCACCAATATACCTGATATGCTCAGTGGTCCGGAATACCTGGAATATGCCAAGATCGCCTGGGCCAATTCCGGGAACGATATATCCGACGACTATCAAGCCTTCTATGATAACCTACCTTACGGGATCACCCGGGAAATAGCCGAAAGCACCGATACCGACTGGATCGATGAAATGACACGCACAGGCAGGGTACACCAGTTCAACTTATCCGCCAGCGGTGGGGATGTGAAGAACATATTTTACATCGGGGGTACATACCGGGATGAAGAGGGCGTCCAGATAGGCAACGATTATAAGAAATTCAGTGCCAAGATCAACTTCGACCATACAGCCAACGATATCTTCTCCATCGGCACCAAAAATACGCTGGTATACGAGTTGAACAAAAGAGTTCCTACCGGTTGGGCTGGCGGGCTTGGAACTGCCCAGAGTCGATCTTTGCCCATCATGCCGGTGTATGATTCAGAAGGTAAATATTTCGCTCCCCGGAGTGGTACCAATCCTGTAGCTTACAACGAGGACCTGGATTACGGGATGAACATATACACCCTTATCAGCACGATATACGCCAGGCTGAATTTCACCGATTGGCTCTCTTTCAGATCAGAAGTGGCCGCCAATGTATATGACCAACGTGAGAACAGGTATGTGGGAACGATCACACAGGAAAAAGCATACAGCATGGACCGTAGGGTGATGGTCACCAACTTTTCCACCAACCATTACCTTGAATTCTCCAGGGATTTCCAGGACCTTCATTTTGTGAATGCTACCATGGGTATGTCAGTTGAATCACGGAGCCAGTTTGAAAGCCTCTTCCAGGCCAGTGATTTTCCCAATCCCGGATTGACGAATCCCACCTCTGGCTCGGTACAATCGGGATCTGGTTACGAGACAGGATCTGGATTCCTTTCCTATTTCGGTCGTGCCAGCTACAACTATGGTGACAAATATTATATCACCGCCAGCCTGCGGCGGGACGGCTCTTCCAGGTTCGGTGCCAACTACAAGTACGGTTGGTTCCCAGCCGGATCGGTTGGTTGGACCCTTTCAGAGGAAAGCTTCCTGCAGGGAAATCCCACGTTGACCTATCTGAAGTTGAGGGGTTCGTATGGGGTGACCGGGAATGCTGAGATCGGTGATTTTGAATACATGGGCCTTTGGCGTGCTGTGAATTATCTTGATTTACCCGGACTGGAGATTTCAAAGGTTGAAAATCCCGACCTGAGGTGGGAAAGAACCACCCAGATGGATATCGGACTGGACTTCCAGCTGTGGAGTGGCAGAATCTCAGGGGGGATCGATTATTATTACAAATGGACATCGGATCTGATTTTGAACAGGCCCATTAATCAGACCAGTGGACAGTCTTCCATAACTGCCAACGTGGGGGATATGGAAAACAAGGGGATCGAGCTGTTCCTGACCTCCCACAACCTCTCCTCTTCTTCACAGTTGAAATGGGTAACTGATATTACCTTCGGAAGGAATATCAATGAAGTGACCAATACAGATGATAACCAGCTGGCAGGAGAAAACTATGGCAACAATGTAGTAGCAGAAGGATACCCCATCGGTACATGGGAACTGGTGGAATGGGCTGGTATTGCCCGGGAAGATCAGACAACAGAGGTGACCGACTGGATCGATTTCAACGACCAGGACCTTGGAACCACCACCAAGGAGATAGAAATCCTTGCAGGCGACGAGCTCTTCTACAACTACTGGGGAGAACTCACAAACGAGTTCGATTTCGACAGGGATGCAAAGTTCGTGGGCAATCCATACCCCAAATTTTTCGGCGGAGTCAACAACACCCTGAACTGGAAGGGATTCGATCTGAATATCTTCTTCACATTCAGTGTGGGGATGCATGTATACCGCGATGATGGAAAATTCCTGGAAGGAGGATTTGACGGGAACTGGAACCAACTGGCCATCATCAAGGACGGCTGGTCGGAGGAAAATCCCGATGGGGCATCCCACAAGCTCTACTGGCAACCTGAGAACAGAAACTTCAATTCAACCCGCTACCTTAACGAGTCCAGTTACCTTCGCCTGAAGAACTTCACACTGGGATATACCCTTCCTGGATCGCTGACCAGCCGTATCTTCGTGGACCGGCTCCGTATCTATGTGGGGGGGACAAACATCTGGACCCTGACTGATTATCCCGGATGGGATCCCGAAGTGAATCGTGACGGCTCCGGGAACATTACCCAGGGAGTGACTTATTTATCACCGCCCCAGGTAAGTACAGTTAACTTTGGAATTGAACTTGATTTTTAACATTGAAATAACAGAACCATGAAAGCAATGATGTATAAGATCGCAGCGTTTGTTACCGGTCTGATAGTACTCAGTTCATGCGAAAAGGTATTAGAGGTCAAGCCTGTGGTGGAGCTGGCCGATGAGATTGCGCTCAGTTCTACAGCCGGCCTTGATGCCGCCCTCATCGGAGCTTACCACAAGCTTCAGCACGGAGACCTCTATGGAGGCCGTTTCTGGGTGTCACCGGACATGATCGCAGGATCGGTAAAAATATCTGGTTTGCAAAACACTGTATTTGAAGAATTGCAGATGCTGAATAAGACCATGTCGGGTCAAAGCAACCGGATCGTTCAATCCACATGGCAGGTCAGTTATGAAGTCATTGGTATCATAAACAAGGTACTGGCATTTTTACCGGATGTGCAAGACGTAGAGATGACAGAACAAACCCGGAAACGCATCGAAGGTGAGGCCAAGTTCCTCAGGGCTTTGATTTTCTTTGAATTAACGCGCCTTTATTCTTATGATGTGTCGGGAGAGGGACCATTGTCTGTACCTGTATTCAGCGAACCACTTTCTGCTTTTGACACACCTTTCAGGTCAACGGTTGATGAAGCTTATGAACAGATCATTATGGACTTGGAGGATGCTGCTGACCTTCTTAAGGGGATTCATACAAATAACCGAGCTACTGATTTGGCAGCAATGGCAATGTTATCAAGGGTGCAATTCTATCGGGAGGACTGGCCAGGTGTGATCAGTGCAGCCAATTATGTGATCGAAAATTTTGAAGGAAAATCTAACGGGGGACTGGCAGATGATATGCTTGATTGTTTCCAGACCGGTAATCCGAATCCTGAGGTATTGTTCGCTGTCCTCTCCAGTGCGGTGGATGATGCATCGGGAACACTGAGGAGTTATTATCGGGTAGCCTCCAATGCCAAATTCATCATACCCATCCATTATCTGATAAAAATCGGAGCACACGTAGCTACCGATGACGATGCCAGGGCAAGGGTTGATCACGCATTCGTCAATATTGAGGGCAAGGTATATACTGCAAAATTCAATGTGGAATATTTAAATGTGCCGGTCATCCGACTGGCGGAGGTATACCTTAACCGGGCAGAAGCAAGGGTCCATGAGGGAGATCCGGGGGGTGCCTCCGGGGATTTGAATGTGGTGCGTGAGCGCTCAGAAGCTGGATCTTATACGGGTCAGGTAACCCTTGCAGATTGTGAAACTGAACGAAACATTGAACTGTACCTGGAGGGTGATTACTTTCACAACATGAAGAGACTTATGAAATCTAATTTTGCATATGATATTGCTGGTAACAGATACAGCTGGGATGATGTAAAGCTGGTTTTTCCGATACCCAAGTCTCAGCTGGATGTCAATCCAAATCTTTTGCAGAACAGATAACCGGAAAAAGTGTAATACCTAAAGGGGGATTGCTTCTCTGGAGCATCATCTTTCACTAATGCACTCTGCATGATGTTAAGGCGCACATTGGTACTGATATTGGCCGGTTCTATCATTACTGTTTCCTGTAATGAGCATGCAGCACAAAATCAAATAAAAAAATCCGGCATCCCCATCGGTGAGCGTATCTTCTACGAAATTTTTGTACACGCTTATTATGATTCTGACAGGAATGGAATAGGCGATCTCAATGGGGTCACAGCGAAACTGGATTATCTTCAGGGACTGGGAGTAAGCGGGATCTGGCTGCTCCCCATACATCCTTCACCGACTTATCATAAGTATGATGTGATCGATTATTATGGTATTCACCCCGATTATGGCACCATGGAGGACATGAAAACACTTCTGGATGAAGCTCATAAACGGAATATCATGGTGATCATTGACATGGTGGTTAATCATAGTTCAAGCGAGCACATTTATTTTCAAGAGGCAAATAAAGGGAAAGACAATCCGTTCCGGGATTACTACGTTTGGAGCAGCGATACTTTTATACAACGACAGGAGCCCCACCACTGGCACTCCAATAACGGTGACAGGGAAAAATATTATGGATTTTTCTGGAAGGGAATGCCCGATTTTAATTTTGACAATCCAGACGTACGGGAAGAAATTAAAAAGATCGGAAAATTCTGGATCACAGAGGTGGGAGTGGATGGATTCAGGCTCGATGCCGTCAAATACATTTACCCGGATTCGCTGGTTCAAAAAAACGTGGAATGGTGGCAGGAATATAGAGCATTCCTGGAAGATTCAGATGATGATTTCTTCCTTGTGGCTGAAATATGGGATGAATCAGCATCCATAGGGCCATTCCTGGACAGAGGAATTCATGCTGCTTTTAATTTTGAACTGAGTTTCGCAATTGAAGAATTATTGATCAAAAGAAGAGATCCAGGCCTCGGCCGCATGCTGGGAGAAATCCATGAGAGGTACCAGGAAGCCTCAGACTCCTTTTATGATGCCATATTTCTTAAAAATCATGACCAGAACAGGATCATGAGTCTTCTTATTGATCCACGCCAGGCAAAGCTTGCAGCTTCAATACTTTTTACACTGCCTGGCATACCCTTCATTTATTACGGTGAGGAGATTGCCATGCTGGGATTAAAACCTGATGAGTACATCCGGGAACCCATGGTCTGGGATCTTCCGGGTCAGGATTCGGGCCAGACAAACTGGATCGAACCTCGTCATTCCACCCCGGGAAAAGTGACCCCCGTCAAACAACAGATGGAAGATAACACATCGCTCTTGTTCCATTACAAAAAGATGATTTCCATAAGAAATGAGCATAAAATACTGTCCACGGGATCCATCAGGAGTCTGGACCATATTCCTGACAGTTTTTGTGCTTATGAATTATATAATGCTGATAATAAAATACTTGTTATTCATAATTTGATTGATAAAACAGCAAAATTGGATAGTGAACTCTTAAAATCAAGAGGCCGGGTTTTATATTTATCCGGCACTTATCGTGAAGAGACCCGTGACCTGCAATTGGATCCTTTCGGTACACTAATACAATATGTAGATTGAAAACAATTCATTTCCTGTGTGTTGAAGATAGTGTCCCCTGGCGATCCGTATGTTGTAGCTATTGACATTCCCATGAGCGTAGGCGTACATCTTCACAAACACTCTATAAGTATGATGTTTGAAATAAGACATCCCTTGATTATTAGAGATTTACGGGAGTTATTATTGCTTTGAACACTTATTATTGGCAGCGCTTTTTATACATTTGCATTGGAATGATGGTCAGGGATTTTTTATTTCCCATCCATCCGGTTCCGGATAATTAAACCGACATTGTATGAAGAAGCCAAGATTAAGTTTCTGGCAGATCTGGAACATGAGCTTCGGATTCCTGGGGATCCAGTTCGGGTTCGCTCTCCAGAACGGTAATGTGAGCCGGATATTTCAGACCCTGGGTGCGGAGATCGAACAGATCCCCATCCTCTGGATCGCAGCCCCGGTCACCGGTCTGATCATTCAACCCATCATCGGGCATATGAGTGACAATACCTGGGGGAGACTGGGAAGAAGGAGACCTTATTTTCTCATCGGCGCCATATTTGCTTCCATCGCCCTGATCCTGATGCCCAACTCGCCGGGGTTATGGATGGCCGTGGGTATGCTGTGGATCATGGATGCATCCATCAATATCTCCATGGAACCTTTCAGGGCATTTGTGGGTGATATGCTGCCCGATGACCAGCGAACCCTGGGATTCACCATGCAGAGTTTTTTCATCGGCATCGGAGCATTCGTGGCCTCCTGGCTGCCCTATATGCTTTCTAACTGGTTCCATATCTCCAATACGGCCCCGGAGGGAGAGATCCCCCAGACGGTGAAACTTTCCTTTTACCTGGGTGGTATCGTGTTTTTCCTGTCCGTGTTGTGGACGGTGCTCCGAACCAAAGAATATTCACCCGAGGAGCTGAACAGCTTTGAAGGAGGCGAAGGAGAAGAGATCCGGAGTCCGGATGAAGGTGTGGACCCGGTCAGGAAGTACCTGAGAAGGGGAGTGATCTGGACCCTGGCCGGACTGGTGATTGCCCTGCCCATCCTGAGGTTCAAACTCGAAAAAGAGTTGTATATCCTGGCGGGGGGACTTGCCGTGTTCGGGTTCCTTCAGCTCATTTCCGCCGCACTGATCTCGGGCAGAAGGGAGAAAAGCGGACTGGTCAGCATCATCACCGATCTTTACAGGATGCCGCTGACCATGAAACAGCTGGCCGTGGTCCAGTTCTTTTCCTGGTTCGCGCTCTTTTCCATGTGGATCTACACCACCCCTGCGGTCACGCATCACATGTACGGTACTTCCGATACCACCTCGGAACTGTATAATGAAGGGGCCAACCTGGTGAGCGGGATGTTTGGCTGGTATAATCTTTTTGCGGCGGGATTCGGACTTTTTGTGCTGCCATTCATCGCCAGGCTCACCAACCGGAAGATCACCCATTGCATTGCGCTGGTGGTGGGGGGACTGGGTCTCGGATCCATAATGATCCTGGGGAACCCCCAGCACATGATCTTCTCCATGATCGGGGTCGGTCTGGCCTGGGCCAGCATCCTGGCCATGCCCTATGCCATTCTGACGGGATCGCTGCCCAGAAATAAAATGGGCGTATTTATGGGGATCTTCAATTTTTTCATCGTGATCCCCCAGATCCTGGCGGCAACCATCCTTGGCTTCCTGGTAAAAACCTTATTTTCGGGCGACAGTATCTATGCACTGCTCACAGGGGGTATTTCCCTGCTTGTGGCCGCAGTGCTTGTCCTTTTTGTGAAGGATGTGAACCGTCATTAAAATTCGAATCGTATGAACGGGTATTATAAGACAGAACCCTGGAGTATCGTGGAGGAAGGATTTGATCCATCCATGCAGGAGGCTTCGGAGAGCATTTTCAGCCTGGGGAACGGGCACATGGGGCAGCGTGCCAATTTTGAGGAGCGTTACAGCGGGGAGAGCCTGCAGGGTAACTATCTGGCCGGGGTGTATTACCCGGACAAGACCCGGGTGGGCTGGTGGAAGAACGGTTACCCGGAATATTTCGCCAAAGTGCCCAATGCACCCAACTGGATCGGGATCGATGTGGAGATCGCAGGCGAACAGCTGGACCTTCATACATGCGAGCTGCATGATTTCAGGCGCGAACTGAACATGGCCCAGGGATACCTGGAAAGAACCTTCAAAGTGGGTTTCCGGGGCAAAACCCTGGAGATATCCGTACGCAGGTTCCTGAGCATAAAGCGGGATGAAGTATGTGCCATCCGGTATACCATCCGATCGCAGGATTTCTCCGGTTCGGTCAGATGGACTCCCTATATCGACGGCAATGTGATCAACCGGGATGCCAATTACGGGGAAAAATTCTGGGAGATGGAGGAATCCGGCGCGGAAGCCGGAACGGGTTACCTGGTGGCACGGACGCGGAAGAGTGGCTTTGTGGCGTGCATGACCATGGGCTATGTCATGAACCTGAACAATCATAAGATCGATCCCGATCCCGAAGTGGTAGAAAAGGACGATTATGTATCCAACCGGATCACGGCGGATCTCAATCCGGGAGATGTGATCGTTTTCCATAAGTTTGTATCGGTCCTCACCTCGCTGGATCATGAAAGATCAGTGATCGTCGCAAACGGGCGCAGGATCCTGAATGAGGCACAGGCGGCCGGGTTCGATTCCCTCTTCGAAGAACACGCCTCCCAATGGGAGGAGAGCTGGTCACACTCTGATATTATTATCGATGGGGATACAGCTGCCCAGCAGGGTATCCGGTTCAACATTTTTCAGCTGAACCAGACCTATACGGGCAGGGATGAACGGCTGAACATTGGTCCCAAAGGATTCACGGGTGAAAAATACGGGGGAAGCACCTACTGGGACACAGAAGCCTACCTGATCCCGTTCTATCTCAGTACAGCACCCCAGGAAGTTGCCCGTAATTTACTGATCTATAGATATAAACATCTTCAGAAAGCCATCGAGAACGGCGAAAAACTGGGATTTACCGGGGGGGCCGCACTCTACCCCATGGTCACCATGAACGGAGAGGAATGCCATAATGAGTGGGAGATCACCTTTGAAGAGATCCACCGGAACGGTGCCATTGCTTTCGCCATCTACAATTATATCCGGTACACGGGGGACATTGATTACCTGGCGCAATACGGGCTGGAGGTACTGATCGGCATCTCCCGTTTCTGGAGACAGCGGGTGAACTGGTCCGATGTGAAGGGAAAATACGTGATGCTGGGCGTAACCGGGCCCAATGAGTATGAAAACAACGTGAACAACAACTGGTATACCAACAAGATGGCTGCATGGACCCTGCAATACACCCTGGAAGCGCTGGACCATGTCATGGAATCCGATCCTGCGCGGTATGATGCAATCACCCGGGAAACGGGCCTGCATTATAAAAAGGAAAGGGCCGTCTGGAAGGATATCGCAGAAAATCTGTATTTCCCCTATCATAAGAACAAAGACGTATTTCTTCAGCAGGAGGGATACATGGATAAAGAGCAGGTGATGGCGGATGACCTTGATCCGGCACAGCGGCCTATCAACCAGCACTGGTCGTGGGACCGGATCCTCCGTTCCTGTCTGATCAAGCAGGCCGATGTGCTGCAGGGGGTCTATCTCTTCGAGGATGAATATGACCTGGAAACGGTCCGCAGGAACTTCGACTTTTATGAGCCCCGCACCGTCCATGAATCGTCCCTTTCACCCTGCGTCCACTCCATACTGGCATCCCGGGTCGGGAAATATGAGAAAGCCTACGAGATGTACCTGAGAACATCCAGGCTGGACCTGGACGATTACAACAATGAGGTAAGCGAGGGCCTTCACATCACCAGCATGGGAGGGACCTGGATGTCGGTGGTTTACGGCTTCGGGGGCATGCGGATCAGGGACGGACTGTTGAGTTTCGACCCGCAGCTTCCCGGGAAATGGAAAGGGCTTTCATTCAAGATCCTTTACAGGCAGCGTACCTTGCATGTCCATATTGAAAAGAGCAGGGTGACCATCGAAAACCTGCACGGGGAGGGAACGGATCTTTACCTCATGGGAGAGAAGGTGCACCTGGACGCTTCGGGATCGGTGGTCGCGGATCTAGCTCCTGTGGAGAAATGAAGGCTGTTACATGTCATATCCCAGGTCCATCATGCTGGTCCTTTCATGGATGTGAATGGCCCGGAATCCCAGTTCCTGTGAGGTTTTGATGTTGTGGATGTTATCGTCCAGGAAGTAGGTCTCTTCCGGGACGATCCCGGTATCGCAGATCACATATTCAAATGCTTCCCGGTCGGGTTTGTGGTACCCGATTTCAAAAGAGTAAAAAATCTTTTTGAACAAATCTTGCATGGAGACTCCCGATGCATCCCGGAACATCTTTTCGAACACGGGCACATGCATGGGACAGGTATTGCTCAGCATATAGAGGTCATACCGTTCCGAAAGTCGCCGCAGCAAGTTGGTGCGGGAGGAAGGGATCCCCACCAGCATGGCCGTCCACGCCTCATCGATCGCCGCATCTGACACATCCAGACCGGAAAGCCGCCTGACTTCATTCCGGAAGGACCCGGTATCCAGTTTGCCGGTTTCGTACCGGAAAAACAGGTCGGTTGTCATGTTTTCGGGGTAATTCATGAAAATGGAAGGCAGCCCCATTTCATAGAACCGCTGCTGCGTTGCCTGCACATTGATATCCAGGATCACCCCGCCCAGGTCAAAAAGGATGTTCCGGATGCCGGAAGGTTGTGTCATGCATTTTGTATATTCGTAAGAATTAAGATATTCACTGGGCCCAAAGATAAAAGAAAAAAGTAATGCGCATCGGCGGAACCCATTACAGGGCCATCTGGATGGATGAGGATCCGGCAGTGGTGAAGGTAATCGACCAGCGGAGATTGCCCTTTGCATTCGACGTGTTTGAAATGCACCGGGCGGAAGATGCCGTGATGGCCATTCAGGAGATGGTGGTCAGGGGTGCTCCCCTGATCGGGGTTACCGCCGCGTACGGGATCTACCTGGCCGGATTGCACAGCTCATCAGGCGGATGGTGCGGAGAGATCCTGCGGGCTGCCGACCTTCTGGTTAACGCGAGACCCACAGCGGTGAAC
The DNA here is from genome assembly GCA_011056635.1 of Bacteroides sp. Lineage (GTDB taxonomy): Bacteria > Bacteroidota > Bacteroidia > Bacteroidales. The sequence goes on along the minus strand of DSEO01000089.1, from coordinate 456 downwards.
CTGACCCATGCAGCTGAACGCATGCTGCGTGAGGTGGATTGTGCCGATTCCAGGGAAAGGGCGGTTGAAAGGCTTTTCCACCTGGCGGTAAGGATGACGGAAGAAGAGGTGACCCGTTGCCGGGAAATCGGAGAACACGGAGTGCGCCTGATCGAGGAAGTCTACAGGTCCACGGGCCGCGAAGTCAGGATCCTCACCCACTGCAACGCAGGATGGCTGGCATGCGTGGATTACGGGACGGCCACCGCGCCCATCTACCTGGCCCATGACCGGGGGATCCCGGTGCATGTGTGGGTGGATGAGACCCGTCCCCGGAACCAGGGCGCCAGGCTCACTGCATTCGAGCTGAAGGAGCACGGCGTACCCCATACGGTGATCGTGGACAATGCAGGGGGACACCTGATGCAGGAGGGGGAGGTGGATCTGGTGCTGGTGGGCAGCGACCGAACCACCCGG
>DSEO01000090.1 GCA_011056635.1 Bacteroides sp. | reverse complement strand
TACAGCGAGGGATTCCTGGCCCTGCAGGGAGACAGTACGAAATTTATTTCGGTCGACCGGCTCATCAGTCAGCCGGCCATGGCAACCGAATATGTCTCTGTGGGAGAATATGTGGAGACGCTGTTAAATGGCGGCTCCTTCGGAGCCGAACGCATCACCCCCCCGGTCCTGGCTGACCTGCTTGAGCGCGACAACCGGGAAGCGCTCCGCCTGGTGGAACAGATCAATACGCAGGAGAGTGCTTCGCTCATGTACGAAGTGGCGGACGTGCAGATTTGGGCAAATCTCGGGCTGTACCTGGCAGAGAAACTGAAGGGTGCAATGGCCCTGCAGACCTATCGCCTCTCCGGGGGCGAAGAGAACAGGCTGGAAGCGGTCAGACACCTGCAAAAGGCACTGGGATACTGGGATGAGGTGATCCGGATCACCCGCCCGATTTACCGCGACATGCCTTTGACCCATTATAACCACAACGCTTTTGAGGCGAATGATGACAACCTGTTTCACTGGGCGCTTCTCCGCGATGAAGTGGAAAAGGATGTGGATATCGCACGTAAGGAGGTAACCGATCCCTGTTACGGCGGACATGGAAGTCATGGAACCCCACGGACAGGGTCAGCGGACTTGTGGCTGTTCATGAGAAATACAGAAAACGGGATTGACTAGGATGAAATTCAGAATAATTCTGGCATTGCTGATCTCCCAGTTCTTTTGCTCTTCAGCTCAGCATTATATGGAGCTCATTCAGGAGCTGGAAAAAACACTTGACCAGAAAAGTTCATACATCGAACAGAAGGAAGCCATCATTCAAAAGAAGAAAGATGCGCTTCATTCTCTGGAATCTTCGCATGCTTTGCGTGAGCAGGTACTCGTAAACCTGCAATTGGTACAGGAATACCAATCGTTTATTTACGACTCGGCCCAGAATTATATTAATCGTGCCAAGGAAATTGCTTACCGTCTTAAGGACAGATCGTTGATTGATCATGTCAAAATCAGGGAAGGATTTGTACTGCTCTCATCAGGGCTTTTCAAGGAAGCCATCGATTCACTCAGTTCGGTCAATCCTCATGTTTTAAACGATTCACTGAAGAGCACCCTTTATGCTACGCTGGCACGTGCCTACTATGATCTTGCGGACTATGTGCGCGATCCGAATTTCATGCCACAATACATTTCACAGGGAAACATTTATCTCGATAGTTCCTTGCTTTTTGTTGCCCCGAACACGAGCGAATATTGGGCAACAGAAAGCCTGCAAAGGATGAAACAATCTGACTGGAACGGATCCAGGAATGCTTTTGAATACTGGATGACACACTTTGAACTAACCGGACACCCCTACGCCATTGCAACTTCAAGCCTGGGACATATCTATCACATGACCGGATTTCCGGATGAGGCCATAGCGTATTTTGCCAGGGCTGCCATCGCTGATATCAAAACAGCTACGATGGAAACAGTGGCATTGAGAAACCTGGCGAATTTACTCTATGAGAAAGGGGAAGAACAGCGGGCTTACCGGTACATTATTGAAGCATTGAATGACGCTTCCTTTTTCAATGCCCGGCACAGGAAACTGGAGATCGGACAGATCTTACCCATCATTGAAGGAGAACAAATGAATGTGATCAGAAGACAGCGGGATCGAATAACCGAGTTCTCAGTCTTTATTTCAATTTTGTCAGTTGCTTTGTTCTTTGCACTCATGATCATTTTGATCTTCTTCAGAAGACTCAATAAGGCACGGCTCGTCATCCGGGAATCCAACGAGAAGCTTATGGAAGCAAACAAAATCAAGGATGAATATATTGCCTATTTTTTCAACCAGAATTCGGAGTATATCGAGAAAATAGAAAGTCTGCAGAAATGGGTCAGACGCAAAGTGGCGGCGAGACAATTCGAAGGGCTCAGGAAATTTCCCCAGAGCATGAATGTTCAGAATGAAAGGATGGCTCTTTATGAACGATTCGACAGGATATTCCTCAAGCTGTTTCCCAATTTTGTTGAAGAGTTTAACAATCTCCTGAAAGCCGATGAGCAAATTCAGTTAAAGGACGACCAGCTGCTGAATACAGATTTAAGAATTTATGCGTTGATTCGTCTGGGAATCCATGATAATGAGAAAATAGCCAGTTTCCTGAATTACTCGGTGAATACAATATATGCCTACAAAACCAAAATAAAAGGCAAAGCCAATTGTCCGTCCGAACAATTCAAACAGAAAGTCATGGAAATAAAATCCATTTAGAGCATGTTGGTTTTATGGCCTAATTGACAAGTACTTTCATTGTTTGATCGGCATCCCAGCTGACGATGTAAATTCCCGCATTCAAATTGGGAACGATGATGGGTCCTCCGGGCAATGATGCTTGATAGCGCTTCCTTCCCCAGATGTCATAAACCGAGACCATTTTGTTTTGCTGCCCCATGATATGAAGGTTTCCGTCCAGCGCGAATAGCCGGATCACGGGGGACTGATTGTCCGGAACGGACACGCCGCCACAATGCTCGGTGAATGTAAAGGAGGAAGGAACCGTATTGGTGTTTGAAGATGCCCCGATGTTTTCGTACTGCATGTTGCAATAACTGCCGGATCCTCTGGTGTTATAGAAATAGATGCCGTATCGTCCGGTTCTGTTGATATGAATATCTTTGAATATCAGGTTTTTTATGGAGTGTGTAGTACTGCCGATAAAGATGGCGTCATTTTTCGAGTCGTAAAAATCGATGTTATCAATATGTATATTCTGCAGATCATACTGAGAACTGCTGTTGATATGCAATGCCCCCTGCTGGTTTCCCCACAGATCTCCGCCAATCCCGACAATTCCTCCGGCAACGCCGCCTTTGTGCACCGAGATATGAAAAAATTCGCTGTACCCGTCGTTGCTGAATGGCATTCCCGGGAAATCGCATGTCACCCGGAATCCGGCTTCCATCGGGTCAATGATCACAATGTTGTGTGCCTTATTCTGCTTACCTCCAAAAAAACCCAAACCCGAAGCACGCCAGTTATTTTCGCTGATGCAGTAGCGATAGACATTGTTTTCACACATTCCGTCAGCACGCGACCAGGATGCCATATCGTCATCACCGTTGTTGCGAAAGCTGCTGTGTTCCACAACCGAATTCACACAACCATTGGCCAGATTCATTCCATCAGCGTAATTGTTGCGGAAACGGCAATACTGTATAGCCAGCGCATCCGCACCTTCAATCCAGCCCCCACATTCGAAATGTTCAATCCAGAGATCCCGGATACATGAATTGGCACCGAAGCTGCCCATGAGACCTTTACCCACCTGGTAGACAGGATCGTTGTTGTAATAGCGTTTGTTATTGATGGTATTCAGGTATAAACCTTCAAGTACCACGTTGTCGCTGTATGTTTCAATGCCACGCTGGTTATACGTACTTCTGTCATCCGACGAAGCGGTAAAATAGATTTCAGTATGCCACATTCCCGCACCGATAATTTTCGTTCCGTCTCCGCTGATAATGATACGGCCGTCGACTTCGTATTTTCCTTCAGGAAGGAAGATCGTTTTGCCTTTGTGTTGCGATACAAAATATGGGAGGCTCCCGTCGGCGGGCGTATAAAGGATCTTGTTCTCATCTGTGATCGATTCGAAGGTCACGGGCTCCGGAATCTCTTCTAATTCAACAAAATCAATGGTGTAAGGCACGTCATTGTCATCGGCTTTGACCAGCCGGAATGTGGCATTTGCCGGAATTTCGCTCTCCAGTTTCACATGCACTTCGTCGAAACGCATTCTCGGAAACTTGGTTTCCTCATCGGGCGTATTGTCAGGGTACTTGCTTCCGGATATCAAAAAATATTGCCATGCCCAGTATGAATTGAGCGATATGGCCTGCACCGAGTCACCCTCCAAATACAATGTGAAATTCCCCGTGGTCCCTTTTCCTTCCGGATCGTCGGGCAGGGAGAACCGGATTGTCAGTCCATCCGCTGCTCTGTCGCTCGTCCACCGGACATAAGCGTTTCTGGCAACAAGTTGAACGGCAACCTGGTTGGATGCTTCACTCTGTATGTTGCGCTGGTCGTATGAAGGTTCCGCAAAGGTGCCGGTTGTCTCACATTTTCCCGGTTCGGCTTCATATCGTAAATAAGGACGATCGAAATAACCCCTTTCATTTTCATCATCGGCAAAAGGAATGCTTTGCGCACTTGCATTCGGAACAATGGCCAACATCAGAGCAACAAGACAAAGATTCCTTATTTCCATGTGCATCATATTCTCTGTAAACAACAGTTGAAACTACAAATTGATTTGGAACTTTCTAAACCGGCAATGATACAAGCACAGTTTTCAGGGTCTTACCGGCGCAAAAATCCCCGTTATTTATCTATATTTTTTGGATGGAATAAAGGTATAAAATATTGTATATCAATAATATTAAAATTTTCATCATCTATATTTTCCGCAAATTTTCAAAATCGACCCCATACTATCCGTACCTTTATATCAGTATCTAATCAAAAAACAAAGCTTATGAAAAAATTTACTTTACTTATGATTTCCTGTTTAGCGGTTGTGATGGTTGCAAATGCACAAACACTGAATAACCCGAAAGATTCGGACGGTTATTATATCGTTAAGTGGGATTGTTCGCAGGGTGCCTTTGCGGATGCAAATGACATTGAAGCTGATGAAACTTTCACTTTTGCAGTTGATGTTACCGGAACTCCTTTTGAAAACTGGTTAAAAGAAACTCCTTCAGCGGAAGGAGCAACACGCGCTCTTGCCATTAACAAATGGACAAATTACGGGGATGTGAGTGGTGGAACCAACCGTTTGAAGCAGATGGACGAAAACATCTTTGGCGCTACCTGGAACATTATTCAAATGGCGAGCACGATGAATGTCTCTGCGGCAACCGGAACGGACTCGATTGTTTACATTTATGGTCAGGTTTTTGGTTTTGAGTTTACGGCTGAAAATCCGGGTGCCGGATGGTGGATGTGGCCTGAAGGAGTACCGGAAGCAACTGCCATCGATCCGGGAACCGGTGCAATTTTCAGAACACTTCCTTACACAGGGACAAAGACCAGTCCCGAGATCTGGAGTGATGATTATGAAGGCGGACTGTTTCTCTCGAACAATACACCGGAAAAAGGATATACGGTGCCTTGTCCGCAGGCTACAAGCGTTCCTGAACTATTTAATCCGGAGGCACAGATCATCGGCCACGAATACTATACCATCATGGGTCAGCGACTTGACAGGGAACCGCGCAAAGGACTGTATATTCACAGGATATTGCGGGAGGATGGAACTTCAGAGGTGGTTAAAGCATTCAAGGCCAGAGCGTATTAAGCCAATCCTGTTTGAAATGATGAAAAGCGGAGTGCGAAAGCTTCGCTTTTCTTTTCTGTATCGATCATGTAGATTGCCATACAACTTACTTTCATGAAATACCTGAAGACATCTGTATGCTGCGCTGTTATTGTTATATGCTTTCTTTCGGCCACCACGGGTCATGCGCAGCCATATCCAGTTATTACAGGAAGCGTTTCGGACGAGTATAACGAAAGCATCATCGGGGCTACGGTCACTGTATCCGCCTCGGGTGAAATGATCGGAGGCACCATCACCGATCTGAACGGGTATTTCGAGATATCAGCGCCTGCGGGAAGTATCCTGAAAGTTACCTATGTTGGATACAAACCTTATCGGGAGACTGTGACAGAAGAAAAAAATAATTACACTGTTATTTTACAGGAAGATGTACAATCCCTGGACGAAGTGGTGGTTATCGGGTATGGTACGCAGAAGCGATCGGAATTAACCGGTTCAATTTCCTCAGTGCGGGCCGAAGATATCAGGGATTTTTCATCCAGAAGTCTCGCCGAATCCATCAGCGGAATGGCAGCCGGGGTGATGGTGACCAAAGGTGAAGGAACGCCCGGTAGCCAGGCGGACATCATCATCCGGGGTGCAGGGTCTCTGAACGGGATGGCTCCCTTATATGTGGTTGACGGAGTTGCGCAGGATGCCGGTTTCAGATTGAATATGCGTGATGTTGCTTCGGTTGAGATCCTGAAAGATGCCGGTTCAGCAGCCATTTATGGTTCAAGAGCCGCAGGAGGGGTGATACTGGTCACGACCCGGCAGGGTAAGGAAGGCGAAAAAGCCATTATCAGTGCCAACGCCCGTTATGGGATGCGCAATATTACCACAGACATAGAATTATTGGATACGGAAGCCTGGATACGGGCCCGGGATGCATTCGGAACCGGGAGCACGCTGGATGTGCTCGGGGCGGGAAGTATCGAAGATTTGCCGGATACGGATTGGATGGATGTGATGTTCGGAACCGGCACAGAACAGGAATACAACCTTTCTATTGCCTCGAACAAGGAAAATACCAACTTCTTTTTATCGGCGGGCTACCTGGGAGAGAAAGGGGTTTACATGGATACCAGGGCCGACCGTTTTTCATTTCGAAACAACATTGAACACAAATTCAACAGGCACATTACCATCGGTGAATCCATTTATGGAAGTGCTGTTCAAACGAACCCCGCCACTTCCTCCTCCATTTATCAGCATACCATTCCGTTCCGGACCGTCCCGGTGTCCCCGGTATATGATGAAAACGGAGATTTCGCCATGACAAATGACAAAGTGGGAAGCGGACCCAACTTTGCGGGACTGGAAGATGCCTTTCACGTTTTCAACGACAACAACTATACCCTGAATGCACAAACTTACCTGAATATCAGCTTTATTCAAGGGTTGGATCTGAAAATAACCGGGGCGGGTGAATTTTTGGGATTCTCGAAAAATACGTTTACCGAGTTTCGCGATTTCGGTCCGGTACAGGTGAGCCCGCAACGCCTGAATGCTGATGCCGGCACCATGCAAAACCTGATGTTCAACTCGGTACTCACCTATGATAAACATTTCAACGATCATCACCTGAAAGCAATGGCAGGAACCGAATTCTGGAAACGTGACGGGTACAACCTGTATGTCACTGCTTACGAATTTTCCATCCCGGTAGCTGAATCCATTGCGCTGGCTTCGGCCGGGCCGACCAAAGAGGCGTATGATCATTTACCGGTTGAATGCCGGGGATCATTCTTCGGACGCATCAATTACAGTTACCTCGGCAAATACCTGCTGACGGCCAATTTCCGTGCTGATGCCTCCGACCGGTTTATTGGCCGGAACCGCTGGGGTTACTTCCCATCCGTAAATGTGGGTTGGCGGATCAGTGAGGAAAATTTCCTGAAAACGTACACGGAAGACTGGTTAAACAATGCAAAAATCCGTGCAAGCTGGGGAATCCTGGGCAATGATGTCAGCGTCCCCCAGTTCATGTACCAGTCCACCTGGTCGGGTACGGGTATCAGTCATTCCTTTGACGGAACCTCCACACAGCAGGCGGGATACTGGCTGGCGATTTTCGGCAACGAAGATCTGAAATGGGAAGAAATCAACCAGATCGATGTGGGATTGGATCTCAATTTCTTCAGGAACCGCTTGTCGGTTTCATACGATTATTACAACCGTCAGACCAAAGATATGCTCTATCGCGGCGACCTGCCTCTGTCGGCAGGAATGAGCTATTATTTCAGCAGCGACGATCCTGCCAATACGGTTCCTGTATATTTCAATGCCGGCCTGGTTGAGAACCAGGGTCATGAAATTTCAATCGGCTGGAGAAATACCACGCATGCATTCTATTATCATCTCAGTGCCAACGCATCATTTAACTCCAATCTGGTCAAACAGATTGGCAATGAGCCGGGCGCAAACCCGATTGACGAGGGGTTGAATAACACCTGGAATTTGCTGGCGCGCACCCAGGATGGTCACCCCATGGGTATGTTTTACGGGTATGCAGTTCTGGGTATTTTTCAGAGTCAGACCCAGGTTGATGCATATAACCAGAGCGCACTGGATGCTTGGAGGGAACAAAATCCCGGTCACACCAGTTTTGATCCTGTTACAGGTCAGCCCCTCAATCTGGACGGACAACCCATCGGAATTTATTATCAGACCAGGCAAACAGGGGTTGGCGATTTGATCTTTGATGATAACGGACAGGGAAGGGTTACCCCGCTTTCCCGTCAGTTTATTGGAAATCCATGGCCAAAAATGACCCTGGGTATGAATATCAGTCTGGAATACAAAGGTTTTGATTTAAGCGCGGTATTCCAGGGCGCCTTTGGTTTTGATATCATGAACCTGGTAAAACCCTATACCCAGATGTTCAGTTCTGACAATACAACTGCCGAGATTTTCAAAACATCTTTATTTGGGACCGATAACAATACGGTAACCGGGTATCCCCGGGTGGGATATGTTGATCAAAATGGCTCGTTTATTGGTGATGGAGCAGCCAATAAAAACTACTCAACCGTATCGGCCTATATGGTTGAAAGAGGCGATTACCTGAAACTGAAAAACTTATCTGTCGGATATACCCTGCCAACCCGTATCAGCCAGAAAGCTGGCGTCCCTCATGCCCGTTTGTACACCAGCATTCAGAATGTGTTTACCATTACCGGTTATTCCGGTATCGATCCCGAGATTGGTGGTGGTGTGCTGATGCGCGGGGTAGATCATCAAAACCGTTATCTGCCATCCCGTCTTGTTTCATTTGGGATCGATCTCACGTTTTAGTCCATACAGGAAATGAAGAAATTCAGCATCATGAAAAATGGAGTAAGCAGCACGCTCGTACTTATAATGACCCTGGCGATCGCGGGGTGTTCCGATTTCTTTGACATAACGAACAAGCAAACCCTGTCGACCGATAATTTCCCGGCTACACTGGAACAGGTGGATCTGGTACTTACCTCTTCATACGCCGGCCCTTATGGTATCGGGTTGTATGCTTTTTACTGGTTCCCCATGGGGATTTATCTGTTCGATCATACAACCAATACCTATGGCTCCTATGACGAGCGTGGTACCAGCATGGATAATTACACCGACCTGAACAGCCGCTATACCACGCAGATGTATGTGGACATCTGCAAATGGGCAAACCTGTCCACCACGGCCATAGAGGCCATAGCCTATTACGGGGAAACATATGCCGGAACAGGTGAACTGGATCAGCTCAAATACATGCGCGGACAGGCACTCTTCAACCGTGCGCTGGCCTACTGGCACGGGCAGATATTTTTTGAAACGGATCCCGATGACTGGGGTTTTCCGATTTTTGATCAGGTGGCTACCGATCTGGAGGGCATGAAACGGGCCAGAGCCACGGTGACAGATACCTGGGATTTTGTCATCATTGATCTGGAAACTGCCATTCCCCTCTTAGCCGGACACCATGATCATTATCGTGCCTCCGAATGGGCGGCAAAGGGATTACTGGCAAAAGTCTACATGCAGTCACTCTACATTTTTCCGGCGAACAAGGCCAAAGCCAAAGCACTCATGGAAGAAATCATCCAGGCAAGCGGCAAGGAACTGGCACCTCCCGAAGTATACCAGGACATGTTTTATGGCAACGAGGCGCATGAATTCAACGCAGAATCTTTGTATGAACTCAGCATGACCACAAACTGGAATCAGAATGGTCCCTGGGAGGGTTACACCACCGGTAGCGGTATGCCCATGGTGATGGCACCCTGGTACATGGATCTGAATATCCGGTTCAGGCCAGGTGTGGAAGGGGCTGTCGATCCGTTAACCAAACAATACGATGTGATCACCTCGAAGAAAAGCAGTGAGTGGGGCAACAATTTTATTCATGATGCCAACATAAAACGCTTTGGATTCGATGCAGCAGGGGGGGATTCCGTACCCAGAAGAACCTTAAATACGGCATATGATCCCAATCTTCCCCGTTCGGTGGATAATTATCCTTATCGTACGCAGGATCCCGATTACAGGCAAAAGAGTCTCAATTTGAAAAACAACAGGGACCTGGTTGATCCGCGCTTGATGCTGTGTGCCGGACAGCCCTATGTGGACGAATACATCAACGAATCAGGAAATACAACCTATTACGACCGGTCACTTGAGGTGAACAACCGTCCCGATCTGCTGACCTGGCAACACCGTAAATTCACGAATATCAGGGGTGTGGAAATGGGACCGGCACCTTACGGGAAAAACCAGAGCAGCGATGCCAATTATCCCATCGTCCGCCTGGCAGATATATACCTGCTCTATGCAGAATTGATCAAAGAGGATAACCCGTCACTGGCATTGGAATATATCAACAGGGTGCACAGACGGGCTTACGGTTTTCCTCCGGATGATCCCAGCCCTTACGATTATACCGGCTTGACCGACCGAACCAGAACCGCTGACGAACAGGATCATCTGGCATACGATGTGCTCAGATACGAAAGATGGGCAGAATTGTTTGCCGAAGGACAGTGGTGGTGGGATGTCAGGAGATGGAAGATCGGTCCCGCCGAGGCCGGTTATTTCGTGGAAACCCGGCATGGTGCAATAACCTGGAAAGGCGATGAATCCTATGTTCAGCCCATTCCGCAGCTGGAACTCGAACGAAACGAAAATATCCAGCAATCCGCCGGATATCCCGGAGTGAGATAACAAGTCATATGAAAAACAGCATATTAGCAATCAGTTCTTTATTGATTATTTCAAATCTGATTTCCTCCTGTAACAATCAACCCCTGCAAATCAGTTCCCCCGATCGAACGGTTGAGGTCCTCTTCACGCTGGAGGACGGCAAACCCCGGTACATGGTAACCAAAAACGGCAACACCGTGATTGAATTCTCGGCAATGGGTTTTGATTTACGGGGACAGACGGATTCCTTAACGCGTTACAGGTTGATCTCCGCCGACCGCAATACTACGGACGAGAGCTGGGAGCAGCCCTGGGGAGAATTCAGAACCATTGAAGACCGGCACAATGAGCTCGTGGTGCATCTGGTGTCAGATGGCAGAAACGGGATTTTGATGGATATCCGGTTCCGGGTATTTGACGATGGGGTGGGGTTCAGGTATGCTTTCCCGGAACAGCGCGGCCTGGATTCGGTTGTTATTTTGGACGAACTGACCCGGTTCAATTTCCCTGATGACCACCAGGTATGGTGGATCCCGGTCCATTCGGAGAACAGCTATTACGAAAGCTTATACCGTAAAAGCCAAATCAGCGGGACCGACACGATCAACACTCCGGCCACCTTTGAAACGCGCGATGGCCTGTACCTGGCCATTCATGAGGCCGATCTGACCGATTTTGCTTCGATGACCCTGAGAAAGGTGCATCCAACACAATACGTGAGTGAGCTGGTCCCCTGGTCGAACGGGGTAAAGGTCTATGCGAAGGTGCCCTTTGAAAGTCCATGGAGAACCATCATCATCGGGGAGGAGCCCGGAGACCTGGTCATTTCAACCCTCATGCTCAATCTGAACGATCCCTGCAAACTGGATGATGTCTCATGGATCGAGCCGTCCAAATACATCGGTATCTGGTGGGGAATGCATCTTGAGAAATACACCTGGGGACAGGGACCCAATCATGGCGCAACCACAAAACGGGTGATGCGGTACATTGATTTTGCCGGCGAACATGGCCTGGACGGCGTGCTGGTGGAAGGCTGGAACCGGGGATGGGACGGCGACTGGTCGGAAGACGGTACGAAGTTCAGCTTTACTGAAAGTTATCCCGATTTCGATCTGGAAAAGATTACCTCCTATGCCGCTGAAAAGAATGTCCGCCTCATCGGTCACCACGAAACGGGCGGGGCCGTGGCAAATTATGAAAACCAGATGGAGGATGCTTTTGCGCTTTACCAGCAACACGGGGTGAATGCAGTAAAAACAGGTTATGTGAACAAATACCTGGACGGCAGTGAATGGCATGATGGCCAGTTTGGTGTCCGGCACTACCGAAAGGTGGTGGAGACTGCGGCAAGGTACCGGATCATGATCGATAACCATGAACCGGTGAAGGGAACCGGATTGCAGCGTACCTTCCCCAACCTGATGACGCAGGAAGGGGGCAGGGGACAGGAATACGATGCGTGGTCCGCTGACGGCGGGAATCCTCCCTCCCATACCGCAGTACTGCCGTTTACAAGGATGCTGGCAGGACCGTTCGATTTTACACCCGGAACTTTTGCTTTCGACTACAGCGTGGTTGAAGGTACCCGGGTGAATACAACCCTGGCCAAACAGCTGGCACTCTATGTGATCATATTCAGTCCCCAGCAGATGGCTTCCGATCTGCCGGAGAATTATGAAGGGAATCCGGCTTTTGAATTTATTAAGCAGGTTCCCTGCACCTGGTCCGACACAAAAGTGCTGAATGCCGTGATCGGTGAGTATGTTACCATGGCCCGCAAAGACTGGAACAGCAATGCGTGGTATATCGGGAGCATCACCAATGAAGAGCCGCGGACCCTGGTCCTGGATCTCTCATTCCTTGAAGGAGGTCTGTATTACAAGGCTGAGATTTACGCCGACGGCGAGGGTGCGGATTATCTCACCAATCCCGGACCTGTAAAGATCACCTCCCGGGTGGTTCATGCAAGCATGCACATGAATTTGGAACTGGCTGCCGGAGGCGGCGCGGCGATCCGGCTGGTCCCTCTTCCCCGGCAGTCAAAGTGATCGCCTTCCGTTATTGAGGGTCGAAAATCAGTAAAGAGAATTGTATCTTTACATAGATCCTGAAAACGAAAGCTCCGGAGTATTCCATTCCGGAGCATTTTCAGAAAATGATTTCTTTTTTCAACCGGCAAAGAGGTTTTAACCAAAATGGAAATACGGTTCGGTCGGCAGCATTTTGAAGTATGGGTATGATAGCAAATGTGTTAGACTCCATTGGGAACACCCCGATTATAGAGATTTGTCGTCTGGTCCCTGAAGGATGTGCACGCGTACTTGTGAAGCTCGAAAGCCACAATCCGACCGGCAGCATGAAAGATCGCATGGCACATGCTGTTGTCTCCGGAGCCATTTCACGCGGTACACTGAAGCCTGGGGGCACTGTTATCGAATACACCGGCGGAAGCACAGGCACCTCGCTTGCATTTGTGTGTGCGGCCTTGGGGCATCCCCTCTCAATTGTCACATCTGATGCATTCAGCAAAGAGAAACGAGATCATATGAGGGCCCTCGGGGCCACAGTTCTTGAACTCCCAAGTGAAGGGGGGCGGACTACCAGAGAACTCATTCAGCGAATGATTGCTGAAGCAAAGGAATTGAGCGCCGCTCCGGACACCTTCTTTGCAGATCAGTTTAACAATCCCGATGCTGCCTCCGGCTACGTGCCCATGGCTGAGGAAATCTGGGAACAGTCTGGCAGGAAAGTGGATGCTTTTGTCCAATCAGTCGGTACTGCACAATGCATCAAAGGTGTCGCCACCGCCTTACGTGAGAGAAACAGCAATATCTGTATTGTGGCAGTAGAACCTGCCGAATCCCCGGTACTTTCAGGCGGGGAACCGGGGGCCCACAATATTGAGGGAGTGGGGCCCGGATTTATCCCCCCGATGTGGAATGATCGCCTGTGCGATGACATCATCCGGGTTTCAACGGACGAAGCGAAAGATATGGCCAGACGCCTGGCAAGGAAAGAAGCACTGTTCGCAGGGACATCCACCGGCGCCAATATCCTGGCTGCAATTCAAATCGCAGCCCGCCTGGGTTCCGGTCATACCGTTGCTACGGTGGCCTGTGATTCAGGCCTGAAGTATCTGTCGACGGATTTGTATACTTTTGTTTGAAGACCGCAGAAGCGACCTGAACAGCCAGCGCAGGGAACGACCACAAATAAAGTCCTTCATGACGAGTCAGCAGGTTATCCTGGTAACATGCCTCGGCCTTTTTGGAAGCACCCGGGCTCAGCAAAATTTGGCCGTGGAACTCGAACAGGCACTGCATGATGTCTGTGGAAGTATCGAACTTTGGCCCGGATATGATCCGCTGGCGGTGCCGCTTGCCGTATTCGATGGCAAGCATACAGTACTATTCAGACACCCGTCACCTCCGGAGGGATTTACCTTTGAAGAAGGCTTGTGGACCTTCGTGGGAAGGCATCCGGATGTCCTGGCTAACTCGTCCGCCATGATTGGGGGTGTGGGCACAGCGACAGTAATGCTGGAGTCAATATCCCACATGAACAGTCCGGAGGAGAGGGCAGCTCTGGTCGTACACGAGGGCTTCCACGTATTCCAGGGTACGACGGGTCGAATCTGGGGCGCCAACGAAGTTCATCTTTTCACCTACCCTTTAGACAATGCCCAACTACTGGCCCTGCGCCGGCTGGAGACCGAGGCGTTGAGGCGTGCATTCGAGGCGGGGGACAGAGAAGCAACCAGGGCATGGGCTATATGTGCATTGGACTTGCGGGATCAAAGGTTTGCCCTCCTGGACCCGGATTCGAAAGCATACGAAAGAGGTATAGAGACAATGGAAGGAACGGCCAACTACATCCAGTGCCAGGTAGAGGGACGGGAGCAGCCTCACCTGCCTGATGGTGGCTTTGATGCCGAGGATGTGCGAAACAGGGCTTACAGGACAGGAACTGCCTGGGCATTTCTCCTGGATCGGTTCAGTCCGGGATGGCGCGAAACATTCGGAGCAGATGACTCGCTGTTCCTTGATGCGATGCTGGCAGGAACCCTGCGTGACAATCCACAGCCTGTTAAGCCAGGGGCCTTCAGGGACTCTGAGATTGCCGCGATAAAAGAGGCTGCTCAGCGGGACGTACAGACAGTTCTCAAACGGCGCTCCGCGAGGCTTGAGGAGTTTGAATCGATCCATGGCTGGCGCGTTGTGATTGAGGCGGACAGGTCAAGTCCTCTGTGGCCGCAGGGCTTCGATCCCCTGAATGTGCATCTTGTGGAAGGGGGTGTTCTACATTCACGTTTTATCAAGCTGGGTAACGAGAGCGGTAACATGGAGGTAATGGGAATGACTTCCCTTACGGAGGAGATCGGACCGCACCCTCTCTTCAATGGAGTACTTCGTATAGTTGTGGCGGGATTCGAAAGCGAGCCGTCAGCTACGGCAGAAGGCGACCGGGTGCATGTCAACTCGGTCGGATTTAAGGCAAATTTTACGGGTGCCAGCATCGAACGGGTTAATCAGGAAGTAGTCATCCGCCTTCATATGCAGTAGATGAACCATCAGGTGAATCTTTGGAACAATGTTTAAAAAACTACAGCAAATGACTGGTCTTTTTGTCGTAAATATTACGTCATTAATATTTACTTCTTTTGGGTTCATATGTTTTCATAGCATTGAGGCACAGGTACCACCTGAGCCGTCGGGCCGGAGACTGAGAACG
>DSEO01000091.1 GCA_011056635.1 Bacteroides sp. | reverse complement strand
TGAGCTTGCACTCCAGACCCTGGTGCCGGTCCAGACCGGAGACCATACCATGCTCCTGGCGGAATACATCCATCCGCAGAACGGTTCCAACTACACCGTTTCCTACCATTTCAACGGAGCGGGAGAGGTCCTGGTACAGGCCTCCTTCCGGCCTTCGGAAAACGGTTTCCCCGAGGTCCCCCGGTTCGGCATGCGCATGGTATTGCCCGGGAGAATGGATTCACTGGAATATTTCGGCCGTGGTCCGCACGAGAACTACATCGACCGGAACCATTCTGCCATGGTAGGTCATTACCGGAGCACGGTAGAAGAACAATATGTTCCATACATCTCCACCGGGGAGAACGGGAATCGCACGGAAGTCCGCTGGCTGGTGCTGAAGGACGGCCAGGGCTGCGGGCTGAAGGTGAAGGGACAGCCCACCATTGATTTTTCGGCACTCCATTATTCCAGGGAGCAACTGGACAGGGAGCAGCGGGACGGGACCCATACCATCGACCTGGAAAGATCGGAGGAGGTGTTTCTGAACGTGGACTGGAGACAGATGGGAGTCGGGGGCGATAATGCATGGGGGGCCAGGCCCCACGCCGAATATACCCTGAGGGCAATACCAATGGGATACAGTTATGTCCTTTCACCCGTGTTACCAGTTGAATAGCAGGGGTTCTTGCCGGGAGCAGATGGGAAAAGAGAAAAATCCCTATCTTTAACATGGTAATTCCCCTATGAGAACCGGAACCCTGACATACCTGCTCTTCCTGGTATTCTATTTCATGCAGGACAGCTGCGCCCAGAACCCTCCTGTGGCTGTCAGGGGGGAGATGGACCTGCGCGGATACAACTTCATGTCCGACGGACCTGTGGAACTCAGGGGCGAGTTTGAATTTTACTGGGACCGGATGCTCAATCCGGCCGTGGAAGGGGATTCGGGAGAGATGATTTATGTCAGTGTACCCGGAACCTGGAACAGGCTCAGGAAAGAGCACCCGGAGGTGACACGGTACGGTTTCGCCACTTACAGGCTCATCATCAGGCTTCCCGAAAATGTGGATGCGGTGGCCTTCAGGATAGACGAAGTCTACTCCGCGTCCGCATATTTCCTCAACGGGAAGGCTTTCAAATATCTGGGATTTCCGGGAGTGAACAAGTACCAGAGCGTGATGGAGTTCCGGGAACCCCTGGTCACGAGCTCGGTGAATGATTCCCGGCTGGAACTGCTGGTGCGGGTTTCCAATTTCGAGCACAGATTGAGCGGTATCGTGGGGGGACTCACAATGGGTTTACCGGAACAGATGCAGACACTCCGGCAGAAAGAGCTTTTCAGGGGACATTTTCTGATGGGGGCATTCCTGATCGTCGGGATCTATTTCCTGGGGCTTTACCTGATCCGCTCCGAAGATTACCGGCTTCACTTCTCGATGCTTTGTCTGCTCATGGTTTTCCGTATCCTGGTCATTCACGAACCACCTGTAATCGAATCGCTCAATATCAACGGGCTCACCTCGGCAAGACTGGATCTTCTGAATATTTATTTCTTTGCCCCTTTTTTCATCCTGATGATCCGCGCACTCTTCCCCATTGAGTTCCCGGAGAAGGTTTTCAGACCTTTGATTTGGACTGCGGTGTTGTTCATCGCCCTGGTGGTGGTAACACCCATCAGTCTCTTCTCCTATTCACTGCCTTATTTTTTCGGTTATTTCATTCTGGTCAGTGCACTGTTCCTCTACGTGGTCATACTTGCCTGGATCCGCGGAAGGAGCCATGCCCCCGTATTTGCCATCGGATTGTTCATTCTGTTCGTGGGCACGCTCAATGACATGCTCAACGAAATTGAACTGCTGGATACCCCGTATATTTTCCAGTATGCCATGTTCGTCTACCTGGTGATCTATGCCTTTATTTTCGCCGATAAGTCCAACCGCCTGCAGGTGAAGTCCATGAGGCTGGCCCAGGAAGTGGACCAGATCCGGAACAACCTGGAGGAGCTCGTGGAGGAGCGCACCACAGCGTTGCAATCCGTTTCAAAACAGCTTGAAAAACAAAAGAAGAAACTCGAGGCGAGCAACCGGGAACTGGTGGATGCCATGAATGCAAGGAACCGGCTGTTCGCCATCATCGGGCACGATGTGAGGGCACCCATAGGCTATATCAAGCAGGCCCTGGAAATGATCATGGAAAACAAGGATATGTCCGTCCGGGAACGGGAAGAGCTGCTCAGGATGGTCACGAGTTCCTCCTCCATTACCTACAATCTCCTGGATAACCTGCTGGTATGGGGAAGGTCCCAGACCGGGAAACTGAAGGCCAACCCGGTCAAATTCAAATTGAAACCGCTCATTGATGAAAGCCTGGAACTGGTAAGTATCGGAATCCGGGAGAAAAAACTGAAGGTGGAGGTTTATGTGAGCGAGGAGCATTTTGTGGAAGCGGACAGGGACCAGATGTATGTGGTCATCCGGAACCTGCTCAGCAATGCCATCAAATTCACACCCGACAAGGGGCACATCTACATTTCCTCCAAAAGGCAGAAAGGGGAGGTGCTCATTTCCATCAGAGACACGGGGATAGGCATTCCCGACGTGATCAAAAACAAGCTCCTCGGCGAGGAGGCCTATGTGTCCACCAGGGGCACACAGGGGGAGCGGGGATCGGGACTGGGTCTGAAGATATGCAACGAGATCATTCAGTCCAACTATGGATGGATGAAGATCGAGAGTGAGTCGGGGACCGGCTCCACCGTCATCGTCGGGATCAAATCAGGCAGAAAATAAATTCATGCAAACACTGACCATTCAATCTGTTGATGTCCTCGAAGAGGAGTTGCAGAACGAAGTGCACCATACCTTCGGCATGGAGCATTATACCGATTATGTATTCCATCCCAGGTCAGACGCGGTCTATTCGGCCACCATTGTGCTGGAGGAAAGCGAACCGGTGATTGCAAAAATCATATCGGCAAGCGCGTCATTCCCGGAACATGAATTCATGATCGAGGACCTGGACATGGAACAGAATTCCATGAAGCGGTACAGGCTGAAGAACGGGAAGGTCATTCCCGGGTCTTGATTTTCACCGTGGCCGGCTTCAGTCCCTCTGCACTGGCATTGATGATCAGATCGCCGGGTTCACTGCCCGCCTGGAGGATCAGCAGCTGCTTTCCTCGGCGGACCTCCTTCGAGGTTGCCCCGTAAGGAGTGTGGTCGGACATATCGCCGTTATCGATCGCCCGGATCTTACCGGGACCGTCCAGATGGTAATTGACCAGGTGCCGGCTGTGGGGATCAAGGATCCCGTCACCGTCCACCACTTTCGTGGTGATATGGACCAGCCGCGGGTTACCCGCCCCGTCCGGCCCGTCAGGGTGCATGGCCAGCGCATAGGCGGCGGCCGATGTGCGCAGGGTATCCGAAACCTTCCCGGGCTTTCCCTGTTCATCTTCAAAAAAGGCTCGGGCCACCAGTGTACCCGGCTCGAAACGGATCTTTTTCCTGATCACCCCGTCGCTGAACGAACCGGTAAAAAGCGTATCAACGGGACGGTTGTTCAGGTACAGCTCCACCCGCTCACAGTTGGTGAATACCACGATTTCTTTCAGGGAGCCGTCATGTGCGAAAGACCAGTGATCGGCAAGCGGTGCTCCCGCCCAGCTGGTCTGCCAGCTTTTCAGCCGGTTCAGTGAATCGGCCAGGACGGAATCCTTCACGGTCAGCTTCACCATGGGATCCTCCCTGTAGCGGCTGGCAATGTACCATGTGTAAGGCTTGACGAACCCTGTCGTTTCCAGCAGTCCGTTCCGGAATCCCCTGTCGGGCCACCCCATGGATTCGCCCAGGTAATCGATGCCGGTCCAGATGAATTGTCCCGCCACGAAAGGTTCCATGTCATTCCAGGAGTTGTCGGCGAAGCCGATCTCCTGGTAATCCTTCTTTCGGAAGGTTGCGTAAGGTTTGGTCTCGGCGGCAATAAAAACCAGGTCGGGGTATTTTTCATGCCATGCGGGGAAGGAATCACTCCTGTAATTGTAGGAGACAACGGGGGACAGGTGCATCATCGGGGAGGGCACTTCATTGCCCCGCTCCGGGTACCCCGGATGCAGGGCACAGGTAACCATCCGGGTGGGATCCAGGGAATGCACCACCCTGCTCAGGCTGTCGTACCATGCTATTCCCCTGGCAGGATCTTCAAGTTGCTCCACCACCTCATTGCCCAAACTCCAGAGGATCACCGATGGATGGTTCCGGTCGCGTTTGATGAAGTTGGACAGGTCGGTCTCCCAGGTCTCCGCAAACCGCGTGAGCTGCCCGTATTCGTTCCATGTCAGTTCCCATTTGTCATACATTTCATCGATGACCAGGAATCCCATCCTGTCGCACAGGTCCAGCACCCCGGGAGCATGCGGGTTGTGGGCAAAGCGGATGGCATTCACACCCAGCTCCTTCAGCACGGCGAACCTTCTTTTCCAGGTTTCGAGGGGGACTGCGGCTCCCAGTGCTCCGCCGTCGTGGTGCAGGCAGACTCCCTTCAAAATGAACTTTTCGCCGTTGAGCACAAATCCCCTCCCGGGATCGAATTCCGCCTTACGGAACCCGTGGATGACCGACACCTGGTCGGACACCTTGTTCCTTTCCGTCAGGCTACACCGGACCGTATAGAGCACGGGATCGGCGGGTGACCACAGCAGGGGAGCCCTCACCCGGATGGTCTGTGAGATCGTATCCCTGGCGCCGGGCCCGAGAATTCCGGCACTTTTGCCATCGGCCACCACACGGCCCCCGGGATCCAGGACATCGTAGCGGACCTCGAAACGCTTCGGTCTGGTCCCGTTGTTCCAAACCTCCGAGGAAATATGCAGTGCCGCATTGCCGCCGCTGTCGAGCTCGGACGAGACCGCGTTGCCCCAGACGGGGAAATGCAGCGACCCGGTGGCGATCAGGCGCACGTGCCGGTACAGTCCCGCTCCCGAATACCAGCGGTCCACGGGCAACCTGCTGCAGTCGGTGCGGACCGCGATCACATTCAGGGTATCGCGGCGGATCAGCGGGGTGATGTCATGGAAGAAACTGGAATATCCGTAGCGCTGCCTGCCCAGGTGAACCCCGTTGAAATACACATCCGCATTCATGTACGCCCCTTCAAACAGCAGGTAGAATTGCTCATGGTGACGGTTGCCGGATAAATCCAGTGTCCTGCGGTACCAGCCCACCCCGGATGGATAGAATCCTCCTGCAGTGCCCGAGGCACTGGAGGGTTCCGGGGACAGTTCGATCATCCAGTCATGGGGCAGGGAGACAAACCGCCAGCCGGTATCATCGAAACCGGGCTCGCCCGCATCTTCCGAATCCTCATGGGAGAACCGCCAGTTCAGGTCAATGTGCATATCTGTGCTTGTCCGGGTTTCCCTGGTCCGGTAAATGAACCAGGCGGCAAGTATACATACAGCACTGAGCGTGATCCAATGGACGATTCTCATACGGGAACCTTTGATTTTAGGCGTGTTTCGTAACGGTTAATGAATTTATTGACAGCATCAAAATGGGCCGCCTTAAGCCTCCTGTTCACGGCCGGCTGGGAGATCCCCAGCATCTGGCTGATCTCTACCTGGTTTTTTCCGGTCAGGTTCAGGAACATGGCTTCGGCCTGTTCGTCCGACCATTCATGGATCAGGATATCCATGAAGCTGCAGGTCAGATCCAGCTCATCATCCAGGGACCGTTCCCCCGAAAAGACATTGATCCGCTGGTTGCGTTTCATTTTTTTGATCCCTTCCGTGGCAATCCGGAATGCGGTGCCGTCCGATTCCCGCAGGTGGTCCTGGGCGAATTCGACCGGACCGATCCCCTCGCATATCCGCAGCTCGAGTCTTTCCTTCAGTTCCTTGTGAGAAAGGAACCGGAATGCGCTGAAAAGCATCACCAACGACCGGATGGAATGAACGGGATCCGTTGAAAGGGCCAGGAATTCATCCATCCGGATGATCTCGTATTTTAACTGCCCGTGCTCTGCCGCCATTCTGTTCACCGCCTGGAAGGATGCCCTGATGATATCGGGGATCTTGCTGAATTTCTCATCCGAAACCCTGGAACCGGGGGCGAGTTCCCCTGCGATAACCGCGTAATGTGCCGTTTTCGTCATTCCTGGCTGAATAAATTGATCAGGGGTATTCCGGGGTTTATTACGGATTTTGATTAGAATCCAAATTTATAATAATAAAAATTTATAATCCAAACATTTGTTAAAAAATTAACATTTCAGGGGGTAAGAAGGGAATGAAAAGGAGGCTTATATGATTAAATATGAGCAACCTGTGTTTTTTCAACCGGTCATGATTAGACTGATTCTGAATAATACCGGTCACCCTGGGAATCATGAGGAAACCGGATGATAAATGTTATTTTTGCACCCATGTTAAAAATTAGTTATTTAAATGTAAGAGAGATGATTCGAGTGATTTGTATGATAATTGGGACAGCAGTGACGATGCTATCTTATGCACAGGACCCTTCCAGGTGGAGAGGCCCGTCGGGAGACGGGATCTACCCGGAAACCGGACTACTGGAGCAGTGGCCCGAAGGCGGGCCTGAAATATTGTGGACATTCGAGGGACTCGGACAGGGATTTTCATCCGCGGTTGCGCACAACGGGTTCATTTATACCACCGGAATGATCGACGGCACCGGGTACCTTTTCAAGATCTGGATATACGGTGACCTGGCATTCAAAAAGCCTTACGGACCCGAATTTACGGAAAGCTGGTACGGAACCAGGGGCTCGCCGGTGGTGGCGGGTGACAGGGTCTATGTGATGAGCGGGCACGGAAAGCTGGTGTGCTTCAACAGGACCAACGGGAATATCCTGTGGAGCAAAGACCTCTTCAGGGAATTTGACGCGAAGAACATCCAGTGGGGGATCAACGAGACTGTGGTGGTGGACGGGGACATTGTCTATGCCACGCCGGGCGGCCGCACCCACAATGTGGTTGCCCTGGACAGGCACTCCGGCGATCTGGTCTGGAGCAGCAGGGGAAAGGGTGAACTGTCAGCCTACTGCACCCCCCTCCTTTTCGAACACAACGGGAGAAAGATCCTGGCCACCCACACAGCTTCGCATTTGATCGGACTGGATGCTTCCACCGGTGAGATGCTCTGGTCCCAGCACCATCCCAATCAACACGCGGTGCATGCCAATACACCCATTTACCATGACGGGGAACTCTTTTATTTCAGCGGATACGGAAAGGGAGGAGGAAAACTGAGGCTCAGCGGGGACGGCAGTTCCGTTTCGACGGTGTGGACGACAGAGAAGATGGACAGCCGGATGGGAGGTGCCGTGCTGGTGGACGGGTATATTTATGGTTCGGGGGACACAAACCGGGAGTGGATGTGCCTGGACTGGGAGACGGGCAAGCAGGTGTATGCCTCCACTGACATCACAAAGGGTCCGGTCATCTATGCCGATGGAATGCTTTACTGCTATTCCGAAAGAGGCGAACTGGCCCTGGTGAAGGCCACCCCGGAGGGATTCCAACTGGTGAGTGAAACGCAGGTGACCCGGGGTGACGCCCAGCACTGGGCCCACCCCATGATCCATGCCGGGGTGCTCTATGTGCGGCACGGTGATGCGCTGATCGCCTATAAAGTAAAATAGAGCGCATGCGAAAATACAGCCAAAGGAAGAGAATGGGGGCCGGGAAACGCAGGCCGGCCCTTGCAGGAGCGATCCTCTGCATGTCCCTGGGGTGGACGGCACTTGAGGCACAGGATGCGCAGTGGCAGGGACCGGACCGGAACGGGATCTTTCCGGACACCATGCTGCTCGGGGAGTGGCCTGACGGGGGACCGGAAGTCCTGTTTATCAGCGAGGACATCGGAAGGGGTTTTTCCTCTGCCGTGGCCACGGACAGCATGATCTATGTCACCGGCCTGAAGGATTCCACCGAATATCTGACGGCCATGGATCTGCGGGGGAACATCCGCTGGCAACAGCCTTTTGGCAGGGCATGGAACCAGTCCATACCTGATTCGCGCTGCACCCCCACCGTGGAAGGCGACAGGGTCTATGTGCTTACGGGGCTGGACAGGATGACCTGCTTCCATGCCCTCACCGGTCAGGAGATCTGGATCGTGGACCTGCACGAGACCTACGGAAGTCACTGGGATATGTTCGGGGTGTCGGAATCCCTGCTCCTGGCGGAAGACCTGGTGATCGCCACTCCGGCGGGGGAGCGCACGACTGTGATCGCACTGGACAAGCATACCGGTGCACTGGTTTGGGAGTCGGCGTCTCTCGGGGCGCAGCGCTCCAACATGTCCCCGGCACTGATATCGCACTGTGGAAAACAATACATCATCACGGCCACGCGGACCCATGTCCTGGGAGTGGATGCCCGCAACGGCGAGATTCTCTGGACCTATCATTACAATATCCTGGACGGGGAAGGGGAGAATACCACCATCCTGGCCAACACCCCCACATACCAGGACAGCTGTCTCTGGATCACCGGGGGGTGGGACAGGGAGTCGGTGATGCTGGAGATCGCGCCCGATGGCCGTTCCGTTAAGGAAAAGTTCCTGGACCGGACTTTTGACAACCAGAACCACGGGGTGGTGCTGGTGGACGGGTACCTTTACGGTTCCAATTTCACCGGGAGGAACAGCGGAAAGTGGGTCTGCATGAACTGGGATACGGGAGAGATCGTCTGGATAGGGGATTTTCACAACAAAGGCCCCGTGATCTGTGCCGACGGCATGTTATACTGTTATGAGGAAAAACGCGGTCACCTGGCGCTCGTAAAGGCTGATCCCGAAGCGTTCACAGTGATCAGTTCCTTTCGCGTGGAGGAAGGGAAGGGCGCCCACTGGGCCAGGCCGTCCATCTACCACGGAATGTTGCTGGTCAGGCACGGGGAAAAGCTCATCGCCTACGACCTGCGCGCATCAGCGGAGTCATGAGACCGGATAGTTCAATGATATAAAACAAGAAAATATGAAAGTTGAAAATCAATACAGGAATAAGCGCAGCGGGACGGGAATATGGGTTTGCCTGGTATGCATGCTGTTGTTCCCGGGCAGCGGAACCTGGAGTTGGGGACAGGATGCACAGTGGCGGGGACCGGACCGGAACGGGAAGTACCCCGACAGGGGACTGCTGCAGGAGTGGCCTGAAGAGGGGCCCGGACTGGTCCTGAAAAAAACGGGACTGGGGATGGGATACTCCACGCCGGTCATGGTGGACGGGATGATCTACATCGGCGGGGCCAGGGACAGCCTGGATTACCTGATCAAGATGGACCTTCAGGGTAATATTATCTGGGAGACCGCATACGGACATATCTGGAAAAATACCTATCCCGAGAGCAGGAACACGCCGACCATCGAGGACGGCCGCATCTACATCGAGGGGGGCATGGGTACGGTGGCCTGTATCGATGCAGCATCGGGAGCGGTCCTCTGGAGTGTGAACACCCACGAAAGGTTTGAAGGGGAATTTCACCGGTGGGGGATGGCCGAATCGCTTGTGGTGACCGGCAACGGGGTGATCTCCACCCCGGTGGGCAGCCGGACCGCGGTGGTGGCGCTGGACAAAACAGATGGTTCGCTCCTCTGGCAGACCGAATCGGTGGGAGGCGCCAGGTCCTACGTGTCCCCCGTTCTCATCAACCACAACGGCAGGGAGATGATCCTGGTGATCTCTTCCGAAGACCTGATCGCGGTGGACCCCGAAAACGGACATGTGATCTGGACCTTTGACATTGTCAGCGGCCATGCGCCCAGGGGATCCCGGAACAATACGGTAACCCCCCTGTACCATGATGGCTGCGTGTTCGTCACCTCGGGATACGATGTGGATGCATTGATGATCTGCCTTTCCGAAGATGGAACGGAACCTTCCCTGAAATGGAGCGACGGCACCCTGGATGTGCATCATGGCGGGGTGGTCCTGGTGGATGGATACCTGTACGGGGCCAACTGGATCAACAACGGGACAGGCAACTGGGTCTGCCAGGAATGGGAGACCGGGAAGGTGATGTACGAGGAAGAATGGCACAACAAGGGATCCATCATCTATGCGGACGGCCGCCTTTATCTGTATGAGGAAAAGCGGGGACACGTGGGACTGGTGGAACCGACCCCGGAGGGTTTCAACCTGATCAGCTCGTTCAGGGTGGAAGAAGGTACGGGTCCCCACTGGGCGCACCCAGCCATCTATGATAAAAAACTCTTTATCAGGCATGGGGAAGTGCTCCTGGTTTACGATATTGCAGAGTGAACTTGAAGTGGCGGGTATCAAATATGGTGACCGGGGTCCTGGTCCTGGCCGGGATTGTTTCCCTGGGCTGGTGGCTGGCGACGGATCCCGTTGCAGGACTTACCACCTCGGAGCCGGGGGCGGACAACCGCGGGGAGAATGCGGTCCCCCTGGCCGATATTGATATCGGTGCCTACACAGAAACCCTCGGGAGCCTGGAGAGCCGGCTGGAGGGGACCTGGCCCCGTTTTCGGGGAGAAAATTTTGACAACATCAGCCGGTCGGAGATCCCCCTCATCGAATCCTTCCCGGCCGGAGGCCCGAAAGTGATGTGGAGCCTGGAAATGGGAGAAGGCTATGCCGGGGCGGCCATATACCGGGGAGCGGTTTACGTACTCGATTACGACGAGGGCATGCGGGCTGATGTGCTTCGCTGTGTTTCGCTGACGGATGGAACGGAGATATGGAGAAGGGGCTACCGCATCAGCCTGAAAAGGAATCACGGCATGTCCCGCACCGTTCCTGCGGTTACGGAGGATTACGTTTTGACGATCGGTCCCCGCGCCCACGTAATGTGCGTGCGGAGGGAGACAGGGGAGTTCCTTTGGGGGCTCGATGTGGAAAAAGAGTATGAAACGGAGATCCCCATGTGGTACACAGGGCAGTGCCCCCTGATCGATGAAGGTATGGCCATTATCGCCACCGGGGGAAAAGCCCTCGTGGTGGCACTGGACCTGGAAACCGGCGGGGTGGTCTGGGAAACTCCCAACGAGAAGGACTGGAAAATGTCTCATTCCTCCCTCATGCCCTTTGAGTTCGGGGGAGTAAAGATGTACGTGTACAGCGCTTTTGGCGGGGCATGCGGGATTGCTGCCGGGGGTGACCATGCAGGCGAGGTGCTCTGGGAAACCACCGCGTGGAACCACCAGGTGGTGGCTCCTTCGCCCGTCTGCCTGCCGGACGGCAAGATATTCCTGACGGCGGGCTACGGCGCGGGAAGCATGGTCCTCCAGCTTTCAAAACGCGGGGACCGGTTCGACGTGGAGGTGCTGCAGGAATATGAGCCCAGGGAGGGACTGGCATGCGAGCAGCAGACACCCCTGGTGTTCCAGGGGCACCTGCTGGGGATCATGCCCAAGGATGCGGGACCCCTGAGGAACGAACTGGTCTGCGTGCATCCGGACGACTTTACAAAGGTGGTGTGGTCCAGCGGACAGACCCGCAGATTCGGGCTCGGGCCCTATATGATCGCTGACAACAAGCTCTTTATCGTGGATGATGATGCCACGCTGACCATTGCCAGGCCCGGTACCCGGCGGTATGTCGAGCTGGACAGCTACCGGGTGCTGGAGGGACAGGATTCGTGGGGACCCCTGGCCATTGCGGACGGGTACCTGGTGATGCGCGATTCAAAGACCATGGTCTGTCTGGACCTGGCCGCGGAGAGACAATAAAAAAAATGAAAGAATGAACAGGCGGAACATGACAATCCTGATACTGGTGATCCTGGCGGTCATCACCGGGGTGATCGTGGTGGATTTTCTCAACAACCGTCCCGGCCGGCGGGGTGATAATCCCTATGCGCTGGATGTGGATGCGCTGAGGGAGGTGGACCCGGGCCTGATCTCCCACAGGGAGACCCGCAACTACTCCCTGGGTGCGCTGACCGCCACGGGCATCTGTCTCCGCAACGGGATGCTTTATATCGTGGGGGATTCCTCCCTGCTCCTGCTTTCACCGGAGGGGGAAGCCCGGGGCGTGAAAAAGATCCTGCCCCAGCCCACATGCATTGCGGCGGATGAGGGCCACATTTATATCGGTTATAAGACCTTCCTGGCCAGGTACGACCATGCGGGGGCGCTGGTGGCCCGCTGGCCGGCCCTGGATGAGCGGAGCGTCATCACCTCGGTGGCCATCAAGGGCGATCGCATCTATGCTGCCGATGCCGGAAACCGCAGGGTGATCATATACGATACACTGGGGGAGATCCTGGGTGAGTTTGAAGGCAAGGCGGTCACCGAGGCGGGACACGGATTCATCGTCCCGAGCCCCTGTTTCGATGTGGTGGTGAACAGTTATGGCGAGCTCTGGGTGGTCAACCCGGGCAAGCATGCCATTGAAAATTATACAGACGGGGGAGAGATGCGCGGGTTCTGGCAGAACAATTCCACCAACATAGCGGGATTCGCCGGGTGCTGCAATCCGGCCGAGATCACGGTGCTGGAGGACGGTGCCTTCGTGACCAGCGAGAAGGGGATGGTCAGGATCAAGATCCATGAGCCCTCGGGAGCGCTCAGGAGTGTGGTGGCCCCGCCTGCGCTTTTCAAAGAGGAGGGGAGGGCCCCCGAGGTTTGTGCGGATGAGAGGGGATTCATTTATGCGCTGGATTTTGACCGGAACACGGTCCGGGTTTTTGAACCGGAAAACGATGAATAGAAGACATTTCATACAGGCGGTCATCCGGGGCGGGATGCTCGGGGGACTGCTGCTGATCCCCGGGATCTTTCTTACCAGGAGACAGGTGAAAGGGAAAGGGGAATGCCCCGCCAGTTTCCGGTGCGCCGGGTGCGGGAAGCTGGAGCGCTGCACCCTGCCGGAAGCAGTACGGATGAAGGAAACCATCAAAGGAGCAGACAGTTGAAAAAGAAGGAAAAGGATTACAGCAGGCGGGAATTCATTCACAGGGGGGCGCGGATCACCCTGGGGCTTACCGTGGCGGGGACGGGTGTCCTGGCGCTGGCACGCTCCGGCCCGGGGAAGGAGACTGTCTGGCAGATCGATCCGTTCAAGTGTACCCAGTGCGGCCGGTGTGCCGACGAATGCGTCATGTCCCC
Source organism: Bacteroides sp. (assembly GCA_011056635.1). Taxonomy (GTDB): domain Bacteria; phylum Bacteroidota; class Bacteroidia; order Bacteroidales. Next base: position 2,272 of record DSEO01000091.1, on the reverse strand, counting down.
CTCCGCGGTGAAATGCATCCACGCATACGACCTCTGCGGGTACTGTGACCTGTGCAGCGGATATTTCCTGCCGGGTGCAAAACTGGAGACGGGGGCGGAGAACCAGCTGTGCCCCACATCGGCCATCAGGAGGCAATTCATCGAGGAACCCTATTTTGAATATGTCATTGATGAGGAGCTCTGCATCGGATGCGGGAAATGTGTCAAGGGCTGCGCGGCCTTCGGGAACGGATCGCTCCACCTGCAGATCCGCCATGACCGCTGCCTGAACTGCAACCAGTGCGCCATCGCCACCGTCTGCCCCTCGGATGCCATCAGCAGGGTGCCGGCAGACACTCCCTACCTGATCAAGGGGGACTTTATAAGCATGGAGGAAGGCTGAATGGAAAGGAACATCCTCATATCCGTCCTGGTCATCCTGCTGCTCCTCCTGGCAGGGGATTACAACATGGCCCAGCAGCGTTTCCCGAAACCGGAGTTCGAATCCGGGTATGAGCAGCCCGATCCCGCCACCCCGGAACCCAGGTCCGTGGAACTGGAATTTTTCGATGTGATCGTCCTGCTGGCGGTACTGGCCCTCGGTGCCTGGCTGGCCCTCCGGAAGCGTTCTCGCAAGGGGATCCTGTGGCTGTCAGTTTTCTCCCTGGTCTATTTCGGATTCTATCGCAACGGCTGTATCTGCTCCATCGGGGCCATTCAGAATGTGGCCCTGTCCATTTTCGATCCCACTTATGCGATCTCCTTCACCGCCCTGGCATTCTTCCTGATCCCCCTCATTTTCGCCCTCTTTTTCGGAAGGATCTTCTGCGGCACCGCCTGTCCCCTGGGGGTCATCCAGGACCTGGTGGTGATCAGGCCGGTCTCACTTCCCAGCTGGGTCAGGAAAACCCTGGGATTCATCCCGGTGATCTACCTGGGACTGGCCGTGCTGTTTGCAGCCACGGGGACCGATTTCATCATCTGCCGGTATGATCCGTTTATCGGGATCTTCCGGATGGACGGGAAGTTCCTGATGATCTTCCTGGGGATCACCTTCCTTTTGCTGGGAATGTTCTTCGCCCGGCCCTACTGCCGCGTGTTCTGTCCCTACGGACTGATCCTGGGCTGGATGTCCAGGTTCTCCAGGTGGCACCTGACCATCACCCCCTCGGAATGCATCCAGTGCAAGCTGTGCAAGGACTCCTGTCCCTTTGATGCCATCGAAATACCGGTGGAGAAGGAATACAGGACCCCGGAGGTTTCAAGAAAGCATCTGAGAAGGTTCGTGCTCTACCTGGCGCTCATTCCCGTCCTCACCCTGCTGGGCGGATGGATCGGCACCAGGTCGCACATCTTCCTGAGCCGGGCGCACCCCGACGTGGCCCTGGCCGAACTGATGATCACCCGGCCGGAGCTAAAAGCGGATATAGACAACCTGGATATCCAGACATTCCTGCAATCGGGGAAATCCTTCGACCAGCTGGTGGAGGAGGCTTCGGTCATCCGCGGCAGGTTCCGGAGAGGGGGCATGGCGCTGGGCGGTTTCATCGGACTCGCCCTGGGAGTCTTCCTGCTGAACCAGGTGGTATTCAGGACGAGAGAGGACTATGAGCCGCACAAGGGCGATTGTTTCAGCTGCGGGAGGTGTATGGAGTTTTGTCCTGTGGACAAAAGTTAGGGGTTAGGTGTAAGGAGTTAGTGGAGTTATTGGAGTTAGTGGAGTTAGTGGAGTTAATGGAGTTAATGGAGTTAATGGAGTTAATGGAGATAGGAATATGATACTGTAATGGACCGGGAGACAAAAATAAAGATAGCATACAGGGCGGCACTGGTGTCGGGTGCGTTCTGTGCGGTGGTGGCCCTGTTGCTGCTGCTTAATTTCTGGCACATGAAGCAAAATGAGCCGCTGGAAAGTGCCACCATGGAAGCGCTGCTGGAGCGGCTGGCGCAGGAACCCAACAACGAGGAGCTGAAACGGGAGATCCGCAGTTTCGACCTCCTGGCCCGCAGGGCATATTTCACGAGCCGGTGGCAGGTGAAGACCGGCACCTACCTGCTCCTTTTCGGGGGGATCGTACTGGCCGTGTCGCTGAAGGTGTACACCGACCTCCGCTCCAGGATCGGGCAGCCCGGGGAGGTGACCGAGGAACTTTTAAGGGCCCGGGCCAACGCACAGTACTGGCTTTTCCTGGCGGGGGGACTCGTCCTGGGACTGGCACTTGTGGCTTCGTTCATGAGCAACGATTACCTGGAGGATTACAGGCAGAAAACGGTGGCGGAGGAACCTGCGGCT